>JBEKDK010000018.1:0-41750 GCA_050014395.1 Candidatus Acidiferrales bacterium
GATCGCGGGCATGTCGCTCGATATGCGATTTCAGTGCTGTGTAACCAGCTTCTTGTCCACGAATGCGAAAGAAAAATCTCGGTTTGAATCCATGGGTGTGTGAAACGGAGATGCGTCCACAAGGCGTGTATCACTTTTCCCCGCACTGTAACCTAACCCGTCAATGGAAGTTCGCGCGCAAAAAATCGATGCGGCGGATTACGGCGGCGCCGCGGCTTGCGCGGCGCGATAGGATCGTGCCTAATCTGCTGGGCGATGTTTCATTGATGCCGCGAATTGAGGGGATGAAATGGCTCGCAAAGACCAAACGACGGGAGACAATTCAGTGTCTCCGAATAAACTGCATCGGCGGTTGCCCAGGTTTTGGCGTGAAGATCGAAATCTGAGCTTCTTCCTTGCGTTTCTCGTGCTGATGACGATTTTCGTGCCGATGGTCGGGTTGTCGCGCCCGGGCCGTATTTCAATCGATCTTATTTTAGCGTTTATGCTTCTCTGGGGCGCCCTCGCGACGATCCGCAGCCGCGCGCTGATCTATTCGATATTCGCGCTGACCTTCGTGGAATTCGCGACTGATCTGGTCGTCGAGTTCAACCCGTCATTCAGTTTCGGAGGATGGGACACGGGGCTGAAGCTGATCGTAATGGTCATCCTGGTGGTGATGACGCTGAAACAGACCTTTCTTCCCGGCGAGGTGAATGTGCACCGCGTGATGGGTGGCGTCGCGGCGTATTTGTTGATCGGCCTAACGTGGGCGTTCGCCTACAAGCTGCTGATGGAAAGAATTCCCGATGCAATACACTTTCAAACATCGTTGGAGACTGCTTCGCGGGGAGAACCTTCGCGCTTGATTTACTTCAGCTTTGCGACTCTTACCACGCTGAGCTTCGGTGACGCTTATCCGGTGCATCGCATTGCGCGATCGCTGGCGATGGGCGAGGCGCTCATCGGACAGTTGTATCCCGCGATCTTGATTGCGACGTTGGTGGGGATGGCGCTCCATGCGCGGCTGAACGCACCCAAGGACGGCGAGGATAAGAAGACAAGCTGAAGGCGGGCGGCGGAAACGAAATGTTGCACGCAGTTCCCGGTATCGCTATCGTACGGCATGGAAAGCCCACGCCAGGTGAGCCGCATCCCCGAAGAATCCCTGCTTGAGAATGTCGCCGAGAAGGACGCGCGGGCGGCGGGCTACGGCTTGCGGCGCGGCGCGCTTTCGCCGCTCGAGACCCTGGCGCAATCCGTCTCCACGATCGCGCCGACGACGACACCCGCGGCGACAATCCCGTTGGTGTGCGCGCTGGCGGGAAACGGGACTTGGCTGGTGTATCTGCTGGCGACGGCCGGCGTGCTGCTGGTGGCATTTTGCATCAGCCGTTTGGCGCGCTATTCGGCTTCGCCGGGCTCGCTTTATACATATGCGTCGATGATTTTGCCGCCGTGGCTGGGGGCGGTGGCGGCATGGAGTTTGCTGCTGGCATATATCGCGACGGGGGCGAGCGTCGCGGGCGGCTTCTACTACTACGCGAATATATTGTTGCGCGACGTTTCGGGGCGAGTGATCTCCACGGTTCTGCTGACGCTGATCGTCACCGCAATCTCGATGTGGATTGCGGCGCGCGACGTTGAAATTTCCACGCGCTTGATGCTTTGGTTCGAGGCCGTGTCGCTCGCGGTCATCCTCACGGTGATTCTGCTGGTGCTCGGGCGCCACGGCCCGCATCCGGATATGGCACAGTTCCACTTGCGCGGCGTGTCGGGCAGCGGATTGCGGCTCGGCTTGGTGCTGGCGCTATTCAGCTTTTGCGGATTTGAGAGCGCGACCACACTGGGCGCCGAAGCCCGCGATCCGTTGCGGACCATCCCGCGCGCCGTAATTCAGAGCGCCATCATCGCGGGAGTGTTCTTCACAATTTGCGCGTACACGGAAGTGCTCGGCTTCCACGCGCTGGGACAGGACTTAGGCGCGAACTTGAACCTGGACCCGATGCACGCGCTGGCTCGGCTCGGCGGCGTGCCCGTGTTCGGAACGCTGATCGATATCGGCGCGCTGGTCAGCATGTTCGCCGGAACGCTGGCGTGCATCACGGCAGCGGCGCGCGTTCTGCTGCTGATGTCGCATGGTGGATTGGTGCACGGCGGATTGCGCGCGACGCACGTGCGCAAGCAGACGCCGGTGCGAGCGGTGCTGGTGACGGGCGTGGCCACTCTGGTGCCCGTGGTGGTGCTGGCGGCGCGGCAATCGAGCGGCCTGGACGTTTATGGCTGGATGGGATCGCTGGCAACGTACGGATTCATCGTCGCGTATGGATTGGTGTGCCTCGCTGTTCCGCGTTATCTGCGCGACCGCGGCGTGCGATGGGCGGGAGCGCCACTGGTGCCGTGGCTGGCGTTCATCGCGATGATTTTGGCGCTGGTGGGAAACCTATATCCGGTGCCCCAGGGGCCTTACGGAAAGCTGCCATATATTTACCTGGCGGTGTTGGCGGCGGGGATGATTTGGTTCGTAATCGCGCGCCACGGCCGCGATTCTCGCGCTGCGCCGCGCTGACGTTTTCTCGCAACCCTCAGAAATCTCGGCAGTTCTGCGGACCGCAGGCAGATTCCTTCCACGCTTCGAGAAAGCCAAAAACAAATTAGGAGGGCTTAGGAAACAGAACGTCCATGATCCTACACCTAATTCATAAGCGGGCAAGCAAATAATCGATGGCTCCGATAAGAAAAATGCGCTCAACTTCGCCGGGGAAATAACCTAATTTCTTTCGTTTATTTCCAGGGTGGCGTCCGTTTTTTTTATAGCGATTTTCCAGTGCGGAGGCTCTAACCGATGAAAGTTACGTGCAGGTTTCTTTCGATCTTGTGTGCTTCCCTTCTACTGATAGCGTTGGGGCTCGCGCCGCTGGCCCGGGCGCAGCAAACGCTCGGTGGCATCACCGGCGTGGTGACAGACAGCTCGGGCGCGCTGGCGCCCGGAACCACCGTAACCGTGGTGGCTGACGACACGAAATTGAAGCGCTCGCTGACCACCGGCAATTCAGGCTCGTACAGCTTCGTGAACCTTCCGCTCGGGACGTACACCGTCACGTTCACGCACGATGGATTCCAGACGCTGAACATTCCGTCGATCCTGGTGCAGGCCAATCGCACGGTGACACTTAACGCGACACTGAAAGTCGGCGAAGTGGGCCAGACCGTCACCGTCAACGTGACTCCGCTGCTGAACGCCGTTGACACCACGAACGGCTACGTGCTGGATGAAAGCCAACTGACCGCGATTCCCTCTCCGACTGGCAGTTTCACCGGCGTTGCCGTTCTGACCCCGGGCGTCAGCGCCGAAGTTTCCGGCGGGACGGGAGCAAACGCCGGCTTGGGCAACGCGCCGATCTGGGCCAATGGGCAGCGCGACACCAGCAACAGCTTCATGCTCAACGGCGTCGACGGCAGCAACCTATTCAACGGCAAAAGCACCAGCCAAGTGGCCTCTGCGCGCATTGTGAATAACACCGGCGTCAGCGGGGCTTCCAACCTCAGCTCCGAACCGGTGCAGAGCACGGCGTCCGTGTATCTGGCGGTGGGCGAAGCGCTGCCGTCTCCGCCGCCCGAAGCCTTATCCGAAGTTCGCGTGAACGCTTCGATGTACGACGCCCAGCAGGGTTCCACCAGCGGCGCCCACATCGATATGAGCACGACTTCCGGCACAAACCAATTCCACGGAAACTTATACTTTCACGGCGAGACGAATTGGTTGAATGCCGCGCCGTATTTTTTCAATGCCGATCCGAACCTCGCTCAAAATCAAAAGGTGCCGGGGCTAAACCGCTTCGTTGAGGGCGGCACCTTCGGCGGCCCGATCAAGAAGAACAAGCTTTTCTTCTTCGTCAGCTATCAGAATTTGAAGGACGCGGACCAAGAGATTGGCCTTGGGCGGGCGACCGTTCCTCCCGGTCTGACGAACGACCGCTCCGCGGGGGCCTTGGCCAATATCGCCAATAATGAATTCACCCCGCCTGAAGACGGGTTTCCCGCGACCACGGGATACGTCACCAACGTCGCGCCGACAGTCTGCCAGTCGACAGCCTGCGAGGCGAACGTGCTCAACACTGGCAATATCAATCCGATCGCATACGCACTTTTGAACTACAAACTTCCCAACGGGCAGTACTTGGTTCCTTCGTGGAACGGGAACGTGCCAAACACCACGTTTCCCGAAGATGCGCTGATCCCGGGCACGGCATACTTCTACGCCCATCAGGCAGTGGCCAATCTCGATTGGGATCCCAGCGCGACGCACACCGTGGCTTTCAAGTATTACTACCAGGACGATCCAACCAGCGCGCCGTATGCGTATTCGACCTTCGCGGGATTCACCCAGCATCTGCACGCGGGCAGCCAGGTTTTCTCGGTCAATAACGCGCAGATGATTGGACCCACTTTCAGTGTCACTGGAATTTTCGGCTTCGCGCGGGAAAGACTTTACAGCAACATCAGCCAGCCGTTCACGCCGCAGTCCTTCGCGACGTATGTCGAGCAACTGACCGGTTCGTCCGCGGCAGCCTCGACGATCAATACCTTCGGCTCAAATTTATTCCCCGGCATCAGCGTCGTGGACTCGCTGGGAAACACCTCCACGCTGCCCTACACGCAGGCCATGATGTTTGGCGCCGGAGCGGCTTCGCAGGCAGACTTGACGGGCGTGGTTCAGAATCGCTTTGAACCCTCGGCCGACGCGATTTGGATTCACAATAAGCACACCATCACCTTCGGCGGAAATTTCTCCTTTACCCAGTTGAATACGATCGACAACCGCACCAGCCTGGGCATGATCGCTTTCCCCACCTTCTCGGACTTCTTGCAGGGGTTGGTCACGCCAATACCGGGCTACAACTTCATGACAACGTCCTACCTGGCCGGCAATGCCAGCCGCTACTATCGCGCGAATCAAATGGGCGAATATCTCGAGGATAAATTTCAGATTCGCAGCAATCTCAGCATTACGCTGGGTGTGCGCTTCGATTGGGATGGCGGACTGACGGAGAAATACGGCCACATCTACAATTTCAATTCCGCGGACTATTCGTTCAACACTGTCACCGACGCATTCAACACGAATTCATCGGGCAATCCTGAAACAGGGATTGTCGTCGCCGGAAACAACGCGCAATTTCCAACCAAGGGCGAAAGCAACACCACGCTTACGGGCCGGCAGTGGGGCTTTGCGTATCGCGTCGGCGCCGCGTGGAGTCCGAAGAAATTCGACAACAAACTCGTGCTACGCGTTGGATCTGGCATGTACTACGATCGCGGCGAACTGTTCACCTATCTTTCTCCTGGCTACACCGCCGGCGAGACCACCGGCGGGCCATTCGGCGTGAACCAGGCGCCACCCGCCGTCGCGACGCAGGTCTGCGGGGCGGAGACAGCTACGTTCTACTTTCCGGCGCTCTGCGATCCTTCCCAAGGCTATTCATTCGCCAATCCGTGGGGCCCGACAAAGGAGCCGGCTCCATCCGGAGATCCCGCGACCCTAGTCAATTCCCTGCCGAATATGGCGGCAATCGAAGAGGGCGCGCAGCCGCTCTCCCTGGCAACCTATGCGCCGACCAACAAGCTGCCCTATAGCATCGCCAGTACGTTTGATGTGCAATGGCAACCGACCAACTCCCTTGCCATCGACGTCGGATACGTGAACGCGCTTGGGCGCCACGAAATAGTGCCAGTTCCGTTCAATCAGCCGGGGATTGCCACGCCATCCAAACCCATACATGGTCAGAATTACAGTTACGGTTACACCGTGCTCGACCCCGACAATGACTTCGCGCCGATAACCCTGCCCGACGCTTCGACCGAGTTGGAGACTTTTGAGGGCGGGAACACGGATTTGCGTGTTCCTTACATTGGTTATGCAGGGGAATCGCTGACGTATACGGCGGCCGGAATTTCCGTGTACCACGCGCTGCAGGTGCACATCGAAAAACGCATGAGCCACGGCCTGCAAGCGGGCGTATCCTACACGTTTTCTCGCTCGATGGACGACCAGAGCGCGATGGGCCTCTTCTACAACGGAAACAACCCGCTCAATCTGGGCAGCGCGTACGGCCTATCCGACTTCGACCGCACGCACGTGATCAATTTCGATTTTCGATATGAATTGCATAATTTCTTCGCGGCGTCTTCCTGGAAGGGCGCTTTCACCGACGGCTGGGCGCTCGATGGCATCGTAACCATAGAGAGCGGCCAGCCCTACAGCATCGTCGACTACACGGGCTCTGTAGGCAGCATCTTCTATGGTGTCGCCAACGGGATCACCAACCCCGTCGTGCCGCTCGCGGCCAACTGCACGGCGGCTAGCGCGGTCACCGGCACAAACGGCACGAATCAGAATGCTCCCGCGCTAAAACAATCGTGCTTTACGGTTCAGACGCTTCAGCCCGGCGCGCTCGGAGGGGCCATCCCGCCCGGCGATATCTACGAGACAAACTTTCTTTCGACCAGCGAGCGCAATATTTTCCGCCAACCATGGCAGAGAGTCGCGAACATTTCGGTGGAGAAGACCACAAAGATCAACGAACGGCTCGGATTGAAATTCAGCCTGGACGTCTACAACATTACCAACACGCCCAGCTTTGACCTGCCGATCGACAACGTCTTTCAAAATGAGTTTTACAACGGCTTCCCAACATCCGGGCAACCGGCGCTGCCTACCTGCTCGAGCACTGGCGTGAACTCAAACCCGAGTTCCTTCTATAACTGCCCGGGTGGTTTGGGCGTGACCGACAAGACGATTGGCAGCCCGCGGGAATTCCAGTTGTCGCTAGCGCTTCTTTTCTGAGCTGGAGTTTGAATCCGGCCGAAACGATTGAAGGCGGCGGCTGCGGCGGCACGCGGCCGCCGCTTCGTTTCACATGGGCGCGCTCAACCGCCGCACGCAGTCTCACTCCTGGCCGATATCTTCGTTCCAGACGGCGGGATTTTCGCGGATGTAATTCGATAGCAACGATGCGCATTCCGCGGAATCCAGATCGACGATCGTGACGCCGCGAGAGCGCAACCAATCGATTCCACCGCTGAAATTGCGGCTTTCTCCGACCAACACCTTGCCGAATCCGAATTGCAGAACGAGGCCGCTGCAATACCAGCACGGCGCCAGCGTCGTCACCATGATCAGGTTACGATAGCTGCGTTGTCGGCCCGCCTTGCGAAACGCGTCGGTTTCGGCGTGGATCGAAGGATCGCCATTCTGGACGCGGCGATTGTGCCCGGCGGCGATAAGCTTCCCGCCGGCGTCAAAAATGGCCGCGCCGATCGGAATGCCGCCTTCGGCCAGGCCTTTGCGCGCTTCGGCGAAAGCTATGGCAAGCATGGCGGAGTGGTCCAATTCGGTTTGCATGGTCCCATGCTACTCGTTCTGGCGCTGCGCGGAAAGACCGAGGAATGCGTTGACACGCCACGGATTACACGCTATATACCCACCACGCTCTATGTGTATGTGGCGTGGCCCAGTACGCCGATCAAATAGTCTCCTGCCGCGCCATGCGGCGTGGGCCGAGTTTTGTACAGCGCGATCCGCGAACCGGCGGTCCGCTGCACATGCAGCTGCGGCAACGACTTGATGAAGTTGATGAAAAGGAGTTCAGACGATGAACACGAAATTCGAGGCGCGAACGCCCAAGACTAATCGCAGGCGCGCGCACCGCTTGGCAGTTGTGATTGCCGGCGCCGTGTTGGCGCTGGCTGCGGCGGCTGTGCTGAAGTCGCCGGTCGTAAAGGCGCAGCAATCCGCCCCGCTGGATGGGCGGCGGATCGCGGAGATGTACAAGCCGGGCGTGGTGATGATCGTGACGGTGTTCAAATCCACCGTCTCGGTGCCCGAATGGTCGCTTCCCGACCAGAGCGTCGCCGCATTGCACAATTATGCCGACCAACAGGCTAAAGCGGGCGTGATCACCGGCTCGGTGGAGGACGTGTTGCGCGCCGAATTGCAGGAGATGGCGAACAACCCGACCCAATATCTCGTTCCGGGTAACGCCACGATCCAAAAGGATCTGCCTGAGGCGTTTTCGGGATCGGGCTTTATCTTGACGCCTGATGGTTACATCGTGACGAACGCTCACGTGGTCTCGATGGCGCCGGACGATCTGAAGACGTTGTTCGCTACCGACCTGCTGAATCAATTGATCCCGAATGATGTGCAGACTCTTCAGAACGACCTGAAAGTTCAGCTTTCCACCGAAGAGCAGACGATGTTCAAGACGGCCCTGCTCGGGTTCTACACGCACTACATGCAGCTGACGGCCCCCACCACTCAGGTGACGGCCCAGATCGGCATCGCGATCCCCGGCCTCTCCACGCTGACCAAGAGCGTCCCCTGCGACGTGCGACAGGTCGGGCAGATCACTCCCGGCAAGGACGTCGCGATCCTGAAGATCGAGCAGTCGAACTTGCCGACGGTACCAGTCGGCGACGACACCAAGCTACAGGTGGGCGACAAAATCTTCATCATCGGTTATCCAGGCGCCGCGGAGTTGGGCTCAGCGGCGATGGGTTCCGAGCCGACTCTAACTTCCGGTGACGTCAGCGCGCGGCAGACGATGCCCGGCGGCTGGCAAGCGATTCAAACCGACGCTGCAATCAACCACGGCAACAGCGGCGGCCCGGCCTTCAACGATCAGGGCCAGGTGGTGGGCATCGCTACATTCGGCGCTGACAACGCGCAGAATATCAACTTCCTAGTGCCGATGAGCGTCGCCAATGAATTCCTGAACGGACAAAACATTCATCCGCAGGAAAGCCAGCTTTCCACCCAGTACATCGCGGCGATCAATGACCTTGAGGCCAACGAGTGCACCAAGGCCCAACACGAATTCGAGCAAATCAAGAACTTGAATCCTGGCTTCCCGTACGTTCAGGACTACATCAGCCAGGCGGCGAATCCGTCCATGTGCAAGCAATCTTTCCCAACCACGTTGGACTACGAGATCGGCGGCGGCGTGATCGTTCTGATCGGTCTCGCGATCGGAGTGTGGGCCATGACCAAGAAGAAACCCGCCCAGGCGGTTGTAGTTGGCGCTCCAGCACCAGGCGTTGCCCTGCCAGGCGGCGCGCAAGCGCCAGGCCTGCCGGCTGGGGGCTACGCGGCGCCAGGCGCGCCAGGTTACGTGGCGCCAGGGCCGCCACGCAGCTATGGCAGCTTGCAATGCACCACGGGCGCCGCGGCAGGCAAGCGCTTCGAGATCACGAAACAGGGTCTGCTGATCGGCCGCGATTCGGCGAAATGCCAGATCGTACTGCCGGAAGACGCGGTTTCGAAGGAACACGCCTGGGTGGTTCCGGTGGACGAAGGCGTGGTGCTGATTGACCGCGGCTCGACCAACGGCGTGTTTTTGAACTCGCTCGATTCGCCCAAGATCAGCAAAGTTACCCTGCATCACGGTGACAAGATTTATATCGGAAAGGGCGCGGCCAGCTTCACGTATCTAAGCAGCTAGCGCCGGCGAGGCTTATCAAGAGGTTGGAAGAATTCGAAGCGATTGAAGGGGGCAATATGTCGAAATTCTGTGCAAATGGTCACCAGATGGAAGATTCGTGGGAGCTCTGCCCGTACTGCCAGAAGACGGGAGCCGTCGATACTCCCGCGCCGGGCAAGACGCGCATTCAGAGCGGCGATACCGTTTTGAGCGGTCGTCCGCCCGCCGCGCCCGGTGGCGGAGCTGGCGCCGGAGCAGGTTTTGGCGGCGCTCGCAAGACGGTCGTGATCGGCGAAAAGCCGGCCGGCGCGGTTGTCGGCTGGTTCGTCGCGCTCAACGGCAATCAAATGGGCGAGGATTTCCGCGTCCGCGATGGTCACAACGTGCTGGGCACGAGCCCCGATTGCGAAATCGTCGTGGACGATACGACGGTCTCCGCCAAGCACGCCAGCCTGCGCCGCAAAGACGGCAAGTTCTGGCTGACCGATCTCGATTCCACCAACGGAACTTTCGTGAATGACGCGACCGAGCCGATCGCTCGTGAAGAAATCAAGGACAACGACACGATCAAGCTGGGCAAGCTGGCGCTGAAGTTCAAGTGCCTCTAGTAGCGTTCCAACTTGATGACGCGAGACTTGACGCGCTCTACCGCGACGCGTTTTGTTGAAAAGGAGCTGCAGGAGCCCGCGCCGCAATAAGTTGGAGCGGCACTAGCTCCGGATCGCAGAAACCCATGGAGATTCGGCCCGGCATCGCCCTGGCGAACCTGAGTGACGTCGGTTTAGTCCGGGAGAATAACGAAGATTACTACTGCTACGCCGAGCCGGAGGGCGCAGAGGAATTTGCCAAGCGCGGCCGCCTGGCCATCATCGCTGACGGAATGGGCGGCTACGAAGGCGGCCAATTCGCCAGCCGCATCGCCGTCGATACCGTCCGCGAAGCCTACCTGAAGGACCTCGAAGCCGATCCGCTCGACGCCCTGCTCGAAGGCTTTCGCCTCGCCCATCAGCGCATCCTCGCCAAAGCCCGCGAGTCCGAAGAGCTTGAGGGGATGGGCACCACGTGCACGGCCCTCATCATTCTCGGAACGAATCTGCTTTTCGCCCACGTCGGCGATAGCCGGCTGTACCTGCTGCGTGGTCCCAACATCTTCCAACTCACGCGCGACCATTCCTACGTCAACAAAATGGTCGAAGCCGGAATGTTAACGCCCGAAGAAGCCGAACACCATCCGCAGAAAAATGTCTTGATGATGGCGTTGGGCGCGTCGAAAGAAATTCGCGCGGACTGCCCCGCCGATCCCCTGCCGCTGCAACCCGGTGATACGCTGCTGATGTGCACGGACGGGCTCTCCGGACTTGTGAGCAACGAGGAGATGCAACAAGCGGTAAACGGAAACGCGCTCGACAAGGGCTGCAAAGATCTGATCGAGCTGGCGAAATCGCGCGGCGGACACGATAATATTACCGTGCAACTTTTGCGCGTGGCCTCCGACAGTATGCGCAAGACGCAGGTCGACGGAGTGAAGAGCGAGCCACCCGCCGCGAAGCCTTCCGCTGACGCGAAGACTTCCGAAGCCAAGGCCGCCGAGGCCAAGATTCCCGAGGCCAAAGCTCCCGAGGCCAAAGCTCCCGAAGCCAAAGCCCCTGAGGCGAAGGATCCTGACGCGAAGGAACCCGAGGCCAGCAAGAAGCCCGAAGGCAGTAAGGACCCTGAGGCATGATCGGAACGCAGATCGGCAGTTACAAAATCGTTGAGCAGATCGGCGAAGGCGGCATGGGTGTCGTCTATCGGGGCGTGGACACCACGCTCGATCGGCCGGTCGCGATCAAGGTCCTCTCGCAGGAGTTGGTGGGCACGCCGGCGCTGGTAGAACGCTTCCGCGCGGAAGCCAAGGCGCAGGCCAACCTGAACCACACGAACATCGCCACGCTTTACAGCTTCATGCAGGTCGATGGCGTTTGCGTCATGGTGATGGAACTCCTTGAAGGCGAAACCTTCGATCAAATTATTCGCCGCCGCGGCGTGATTCCCGCCGAAGAGGCTGTGCCGCTGTTCCGCCAGGCGCTGCTCGGAATCGGCTTCGCGCATCGCATGGGCATCGTGCATCGCGATATCAAGCCCAGCAACATCATGCTGACGAAAACCGGAATCGTGAAGGTGATGGATTTCGGGATCGCCAAGGTGCTGGGCGGCCAACGCTTGACGCGAACCGGCACGCGCATGGGAACCGTGGCTTACATGTCGCCCGAGCAGATTCGCAATTTGCCCGTCGATATACGCTCTGACATTTACAGCCTGGGCGCCACGCTCTACGAAATGTTCACGGCGCATCTGCCGTTTGAGAGCGAAAGCGATTTTCAGGTGATGTCCGATCACGTCAATACACCGCCGACTCCGCCGACGCGCTATTACCCCTACATCGCGCCCGGATTCGAGCAGTGCGTGCTGAAGGCCCTATCGAAAAATCCCAACGATCGCTTTCAGACCGTCGAAGAATTTGGAGCCGGCCTCGAGCATCCGCTCGGTTTGCCGGGTTACGTTCCGGCTGCGGCCGGTATGCCTGTGGCTTGGAATCAACCGGGTGCGCCAGCTCCCGCTCAGCAAGGCGGATGGACGCCGCCGGGAACTCCAACAGGCCAACCTGGAAATTGGACGCCCACCGGCGCCGCTCCGGGCGCGCCTTGGACGCCTCCCGGCACGCCACCGCCTGGCGGAGGCTGGACTCCGCCTCCGGGCACGCCCCCCGGCGGAACTTATCCGGGCGCGCCGACCACACCTCCGCCATCGATGTCCGGAGCAACGTGGATCGGCGATGGGCCTGCTGGCGCCGTCCCCGTATATCCGCCTGGCATGTCCGGCGCCACGCAGGTGACGGTCCCGCCCGGTGGCTCGGGCGTCACGCCCCAGTCGGCGACAGGTGCGCCCTCTAAGAATGTCGTTTACCTGATTCTGGCCGCGATTGGCGTGCTCGTGCTGATCCTCGCGGCCTTCGGCATTTCCCATTGGATGGGTTCAGAGTCAGGCGGAGGCGGCGGAAGCGCGTCCTCGACATATGGCGCCGGTGGTGGCGGCGGTGGTGGTGGCGGCGGCTCAACAACCGGCGGCGGCAGCACCGGAGGCAGCGCGGCCGCCAGCCAAACTCCGAGCCAACCCGCGATTGGTGGCGGTGGTCTGACCGGCGGCGGCGGTAGCACGGGAAACGGCGCAAGCGGTCTATTGACGCCGCCTTCCTCGCCAGCGACCGGCCCCGGAAGCACATCCGCTCCGCCACGAAGAGTCACCCCGGCGCCGCCAGCCGCGAATCCGCCTGCATCGCGTCCAGCAGCGTCGAGTCCGGCTACGCAACCGGCAGCTCCGGCGCCAGCTCCAGCCCCGGCTCCTGCCCCCGCTCCAGCGGCGGTTGCACCCGCTCCGGCCGCCGGTTCGCATCGATACTTCGTCCAGCACCGCCATGTGACCATCAATTTCAACAGTAAAGACCTCTCCTCGAAATCGTATTGCGAGGGCTATTTGACGGTGGATGCCGATGGCACCGCCAGCTATTACTGCACCCAGACATTCGACGGCCGGTGCGATCGTGTGGCCTTTGGCAAAGGCTCCATCAAAAGCGTAAAGGTCAACGGCACGCAGCTTCATATTTCATCGTCCTACGGCAATTACGATTTTTACGGTCAGGGCGCCGCGGCCGGCGCTGAAATGCAGGCGGCGTTCCAGACGATTTCGCAGTTCGCGAAACACTGAACAAGCTGGATGCTCATTCCCGGTGGACTCTCACCGCCGCCCACCGTGCGCGCCTTCGTTCAGATTGATGGATTTGTCGCCTGTTAACCAATTCGGACGCTACTTTTGAACGGTACCGTTCTTCTGCCGCGGTTCGGGATATCTTCGATGCGCGCCGCTCAAAGGGACTTCCCGGCCCCGAGCGCAAGCAGGAACATGTGAGCCGCATTTTCGACGCAATCCGGAAGGCCCAGCAAGATCGCGGAGACGCGCCGCAGGACCCCGCTCCGGCCGAGCCGCCGGGCCCGCAGTCTGACCGCCGTAGGAGCCAGCGGTGGGCCGTGGACTTGCCCGTCTTCGTCTACGGACACAGCGCGGCACAAGAGCCGTTTCACGAAGAAGCCCATACCGTCGACGTGAGCGCAAATGGCGGGCTGCTGATGCTGGCGGCCGATGTCCGCGCGGGCGAAAAGCTTCTCCTGATCAATAAGTCCACGCAGGCCGAGCAGGAATGCCGTGTCGTTTACTTAGGCGATCGGCTCACTCATTCCACCGCGGTTGCCATCGAGTTCGGCCAAGCCAACGCCCCGTTTTGGGAGCTGCCCGCCGGCTGAGCCGTGCGAGTGCGCGCAGTCTGCCGTCTGATCCTGCGTGACGATTCCCTTCCTTGCGATCGCCCTTCGGGATGTTTTGCGGAAAATACTTCAGGAAATTTTGCCGAGATAAAGCGCCATTCCCACGGCTGCATCCATTTTCATTCGCGCGAGCGCGCGGATTTCGCGCTGGCTGCGAATTCCGCCCGCCGCGGTGATCGGCAAACGCGTGGCTCGGCGCAAGCTGCGGAACCAATCGAGATTCGTGCCGCGCATCGTGCCTTCGGTATCGACGTACGTGCACAGGAATTCCGATGCGTAAGGCTCAAGCTCGGCCAGGACGTCGCGCGGCTCCAGATGCAATCGCTCCCGCCAGCCACGCACCACGATTCGCCCGCGCTCCGTATCCAGCGCCAGCATCACGCGCCGCCTCCCGCACACCGCCACCAGCCGTCGCAAGAATGCATGGTTCACGCGGCCGTTGCGAAACGCCGCGCTGCCAACGATCACTTTCTCCGCGCCCCATGCCGCGATTCGCCGCGCGCGCGCCACGGTGCGAATTCCGCCGCCCACGCGCACGCCCATGCCTGCGCCCCGCGCGGCCCGGCACACCCGGCGCACCAATCGCGCGTTTGAGCCGCGCCGCATCGCGGCATCCAGGTCGATCACGTGCAAGCGCGGATACACGCTGAATCGCGCGACGAGGCCCATCACGTCGTCAACGGCCAGGCGCCGCTTGCGGCCGTGAACCAACTGCACCGCGCGGCCATCCTGAAGATCGATGCACGGAACCAGCATGAGTTAGGCGCTCACGCGCATCGGGACGCCGCGCTGGGCCAAAAATCGCTTCAGCGCGCCGAATCCCTGCAGATTGTCGTGGAAAATCGAAGCGGCCAGCGCCGCGTCGGCCTTGCCCCTCTCGAACACGTCCAGAAAATCTTGTGGCGTGTCGGCGCCGCCGGAAGCGATCACTGGGACCGTGACAGTTTGCGACACCGCGGCCGTCAGTTCGCAATCAAAACCCTTCCGCGTGCCGTCGCGGTCCATCGACGTCAGCAGAATTTCGCCCGCGCCGCGCTCCACTCCTTCGTGCGCCCAAGCCACGGCGTCAAGATCCGTCGCTTCGTGTCCGCCGCGCACGTACGCGCGCCAGCTTGCGCCATCGCGCCGCGCGTCGATCGCCAGCACCACGGCTTGCGCGCCGAATTCCTCGGACAACTCCGTGAGCAGCGCGGGGCGCCGGATCGCCGCCGTGTTCACCGTCACTTTGTCCGCGCCCGCGCGCAAAATCGCTTGCCCTTCTTCGAGCGTGCCGATGCCCCCGCCGGCGCTCAGCGGAATCGCCAGTTCGGCCGCCACGCGGCGAATTGTTTCCAGAAATGTCGGCCGATGATCGCGCGACGCGGCGATATCCAGCACCACCAATTCATCCGCGCCTTCGCGATTGTAGCGCGCCGCCAACTCCGCGGGATCGCCCGCGTCGCGCAGATGAATGAATTGCACGCCCTTCACGACGCGGCTGCCGTCGGTGTCCAAACACGGAATGATGCGCCGAGCCAGGCTCATTGCGCCGCTCCGTGACTGCGGCCGGATTGCCCTGCGTACGTCTGTGCCAGCCGCAGAAAATTCTCGAGCAGCCGCGCGCCTGCTTGTCCCGATTTTTCCGGATGAAATTGCGTCCCGCAAATCGTGCCGTTCTCCACGACCGCCACGAATCGCCCGCCGTGATCGCACAGCGCTGCTTCGGCGTCAGCCAATCCCGTTGCGCCCGGCAGCGCTGCAAACGAATTCGCAAAGTAAAAGTAGGCATCGTCCGGCACGCCTTCGAGCAAACGTGATGGCACGGGCCGCTCCAGAGTGTTCCATCCCATGTGCGGCAACTTAGCGGTAGCCGGCAGCGCAGACACGCGGCCGGGATATATTCCCAAGCCGCGATCGTCCGGAGCTTCATCGCTCGCGCAAAATAGCGCCTGCAACCCTAGACAAATCCCGAGGAACGGCACGCCACGCGTGATTCGCTCGCGCAGCGGTTCAATCATCCCGCGCTCGCCAAGCTGGCGCATCAGCGCGCCGAAATGCCCCACACCGGGCAGAATGATCGCGTCCGCATCGGCCAGCGCTTCGGGCGTGGGCGCGCGAAACGAATCAGCGCCCAAACGCGCAAGCGCCCGCTCCACCGACGGCAGATTCCCCGCGCCGTATTCCACGAGCGCGATTTTCATATCAAACCCTTCGTCGAGGGCAGAATGCGCTTCATCTGCGGATCGCGGGCCGCCGCGAATCGCAGTGCGCGCGCGAATGCTTTGAAGATCGCTTCCACTTGATGATGCGTCGATCGGCCGTAAATCAGCCGTGCGTGCACGTTGGCCCGCGCCGCCTGCGCGAAGCCGCCCAGAAAATCTTCCACTAGCTCAGTCTGGAAATCGCCAACGCGCCGCGCCGAAAACTTGCAGTGGCAAACGCAGCACGGCCGCCCGCTGAAATCGATCGCTACCGACGCCAGCGTCTCATCCATCGGCATCAGGCAATAGCCCGCGCGCAGAATTCCGCGCTTCGAGCCCAGCGCTTTCGTGACCGCCTCACCCAGCGCAATGCCGGCATCCTCCACAGTGTGGTGCTGATCGACCTCGAGATCGCCTCGCGCGATCAACTCCAGATCCATCGCGCCGTGCCGCGCCACAAGTTCAAGCATGTGATCGAAGAAGCGAATGCCGGTCTTAATTCGGCCGCGGCCGCGGCCGCGCCCATCCAGATTCAGCCTCAGCCGAATATCGGTCTCGTTGGTCTCGCGGTGAATCTGTGCGCGCCTCATAGCCAATATTTCTCCAATTCGTTTACACAATCCAAAACGCGAATTGCCCCGAGCTTTCGCAGCAGGCCCGTGCGTGTGCGCCGCGCTTTCGGCGTCCCGCCGCTCGGCAGCACGCCGAAGAACGGCACCCGCGCGCGTTTCGACGAAAGCGCGTCGTCCACGTTGTCGCCGAGATATACCGCGCGGCGCGGATCGAGCTTGCCCAACAACCGCAACAGCCCCTCGGGATCGGGCTTTTGCTTGCGTAAATCGTCCATCGTTACGATCCTCGTGAAATAACTCTTCAGCTTCAATCGGTCCAGCGTGTAATCAAGTTCCTCGCGCGTTCGCCCCGTGAATATCCCAAGCTCGGCCCGGCGCTTCCATTTTTCCAACCGCCGCCGCGGCACAAGCCATCGTTCGCGCGTCACGTTGCCCGGCCGCCCCTTTTCGCCCCAATAAAACTTGTTGGACTGCCGTCTCACCTCTTCGTACTTGGCTTTCACGCCGAGTGAATTGATCCACGCGGTCGAAAGGCGCCAATCGTCGTTGTATCCTCCGCGATTCTTCCACGCGGCGATTTCTGCGTACGTCACGCGGCGGTGCGTGAAAAATCGCACCGTGTCCAGAATCGTCCGGTGGAAAGACCCGCGCACGTCAACCAGCACGCCATCGACGTCGAAGATCACGAGTTCGGGCGAGATGCGCTTCACCGCGAATCCAGGAACACGCGAATGCCCCGCAGCAAGCGATCGTTCTGCTCCGCCGTGCCCACCGTGATGCGCATAAAACCTTCGCGCCCGAATTCCGAGGCCCGGTCGCGCACCAGAATGCCTTGCCGCGCAAGCCGCGCCACCATGCGCGTGCCGACTTTGCCGAAATCCACCAACAGAAAATTCGCATCGCTCGGATAGACGCGGCCGCCCATATTTTCAAGGCTGTTCATCAACGGCGCGCGGTTGCGAATGATCATTTCCGCGTAATCGCGCATCGCTTGCGGATCGCGAATCATCGCCTCCGCCGCCACCAGCGCCGCGATATTCACCGGGTACGGCGAGTCCGCGCGTCTGAGCGCGGCAATAATTTCCTTTGACGCGAACAGGAAGCCGAGCCGCAGCGCCGCCAGCGCCGCCGTTTTTGAAAATGTGCGCGAAACCACAAGGTTGAAATATCGCCGAATCCACGGCAACACCGTCGTGCCCGCAAATTCAAAGTACGCCTCGTCCACCAGCACCAGCGTGCGCGGCGCCGCGCGAAGAATCGCGCGAATCTGATCCAGCGTGATCAGCGTGCCCGTCGGATTATTCGGATTCGCCAGCAGCAGCGCCCGCGGCTTTCGTTTTAGCGCCCGCAATACCTGTTCCTCTGGGAAGCGCGTCTCGGCCTGGTAGCGCATTTCGATTTCGTAGCGCAGCGCGCGAATCCGCGCGCCGGCCAGCTGCGCATAGAATCGATACATGCTGAATGTCGGCTCAACGATCAGTACCGTGCTGCCCGGCTCGACGAACGTATCCATCAGCACGTGCAGCGCGTCGTCGATACCGTTGGTCAGCAGCATTTCGTCCGGCCGCACGCGGAAATATCGCGCCAGCCGCTTCGTCGTCGCTTCGTACTCCGGATAAATCGCGATTTGCTCAGGCGTCAGCCGCTTCAACGCTTCCAACACTGCCGGCGAACACCCCACCGAGTTCTCGTTGAAATCCAGGCGCAGTTTCCCTGCTCGCCCTTCGACGGGAGGTAGATAGGGCTCGAGCTTCGTCACCGAGCGCCGCAGCGGAATCTTCGGCAAACGCACTTTCATCGCCGCACCTTCACTCGCGCACTTTCACCGCGCACCTCGACGCATCGCGCGTGCGCAGCCAAGTCCTCTGCATTCGCCAGCGCGCGGACCACAGGTTCGAGCTTGCGAAATCCCGCGCGCGATATTTCTTGCACGCTTGACGTGCGCACGAAATCGGCGGCGCTCAATCCCCCGCGAACGCGCGCCCAGCCGCCCGTGGGCAATACGTGATTGCTGCCGCTCGCATAATCGCCGATCGATTGCGCGCTCCACGGACCGACGAAAATGCTGCCCGCCGCGCGCAATTTCGCCAGAAGCGCGCGCTCGCCGCCCGGCACGCTCAGATGTTCCGCCGCGAACGAGTTCGCGAATTCCGCGGCGGCATCCACGCTTTTCGCCAGCAAGATCGCCCCATTTTCAGCCAGCGCCTTTCGCGCCGGATTCATCGCCGGCAAGCGCGCCAATTCCGATGCAACTTCCGCCTGCACAGCCTCAGCCAACTTTCTCGACGTCGTGACGAACAGCGCGCGTGCATCGGGATCGTGCTCTGCTTGCGCCACAAGATCGGCGGCGATGAACCGCGCGTTCCCGCGCGTCGCCATCACCAACACTTCCGTCGGCCCCGCCGGTAAATCGATCGCGCAATCGGCGCTCACGATCTGCTTCGCCGCGGTGACGTAGCGATTGCCGGGCCCAAATATTTTGTCCACCCGCGGAATCGAGCGCGTCCCATACGCGAACGCCGCAATCGCTTGCGCGCCGCCGATGCGCGCAATCTCCGTCAATCCCAATAGATCCGCCGCCGCCAGCACCGCCCCATTTGGTTTCGGGCATCCAACAACGATCCGCCGCACTCCCGCCACTTGCGCCGGCACCGCCGCCATCAGCAGTGTTGAAACCAACGAATGCCGTCCCCCCGGCACGTAGCAGCCAATCGCATCGAGCGGCGTGACGCGTTGCCCCACGCGCACGCCCGGCTCCACAACGAAGTTCCAATCGCGCGGTAACTGGCGCTCCGCAACGCGGCGAATATTGCGCGCCGCGTGTTCCAGCGCACGCAGCAGCTCCGGCGCCACGCTGCGTCGCGCCGCGTGAATTTCCGCGCGCGGCACCCATAGCGTGCGCGGCGTGAGCTTGGCTTTGTCCAGCCGCGCAGTCCACGCGAATAGCGCGCGATCTCCGTGCCGCTCAACATCGCGCACAATCCGCTCGGCCACGGCCAATGCCGTGGGATCGGACGCGCGCCGCCGTTCCAGAAAACGTCGCGCCGTCGCTTCGTTGAGTTTCAGTATGCGCATCACAGCACGATTTTATTCAGCGGATATTCCACAATTCCCTGCGCCCCGGCCGCCTTCAGCTTCGGAATCAATTGCCGAACCATATCTTCATCCACGATCACGTTCACGGCCACCCACTCCGGATCGGCCAGCGGCGAAATCGTCGGATTCTTCAACGCCGGCAGCACTCCAGACACGGCATCCAACTGCGCGCGCCGCACGTTCAGCATCAATCCCACCTTGCTGTACGCCGCGATCGCGCCGGAAAGCAGCAGCGCGATATTCCCCAGCTTCTCTTTCTTCCACGGATCGGCGGCCGCCGCGCGATTGGCGATGAACACCGTGCGCGATTCAAGCACAGTATCGAGAATCCGCAACCGATTGGCACGCAACGACGCGCCGGTTTCGGTGACTTCAACGATCGCGTCGGCGAGTTGCGGCACTTTCACTTCCGTCGCGCCCCACGAAAATTCCACGCGCGCCTTCACCTTGTGCCGCTCGAGATATTTCCGCGTCAGATTCACCACTTCCGTCGCGATCACTTTTCCTTCCAGCGCTGCCACCGACGTCGCCGGAGATTCCTCCGGCACGGCCAGCACCCAGCGCACCGCCGCCAAGCTTTGTTTCGCATATAGAAGTTCAGCGATCTCTTCCACGTCGGCGTCCGTCTCTTGCACCCAATCGCGCCCGGTGATTCCCGCGTCCAACGCTCCGGTTTCAACGTAACGCGCCATTTCCTGTGCGCGCACCAGCATGCATGTGATTTCCGGATCGTCGATCGCGGGAAAATAGCTGCGCCCATCGGCCGCGATGCGCCAACCGGCGCGCGCGAAAAGTTGCACGGTCGCGTCCTGCAAGCTGCCCTTCGGAATTCCAAGTTTCAGGCGCCGTGGCGTCGCGCCCGCGCCGGTGACCGCGCCCTTCGCGTCGTTGTTTTGTGGTGTCATCAGCGTGCTCCTTCGCCGTACACGGCCTCCGGATCGAATGTCTTCTCCGCAACGACAGCGAATTCGCCATCGGCTTCCAGCCGCCGGAAAAAACAGCTCCGGTAACCCTCGTGACACACGCCCGGCCCCGCGGCGTCCACGCTCACCAGCAGCGCATCGGCGTCGCAATCCAGGCGAATTTCGCGGACGCGCAGCACGTGCCCGCTCGATTCCCCCTTGCGCCAAAGTTTGTTGCGCGAGCGGCTAAAGAATGTCACTTCGCCGGACGCGCGCGTGGCCGCCAGCGCCTCGGCATTCATGAAGCCGAGCATCAGAATTTCCTTGGTCGTCGCATCTTGAATCACGGCGGGCAAAAGCCCGCCGGCCTTTTCAAATGCCAGCTGCATGACGTTTCCCTCTTCCCTTCGTGTGCCGCCAGATCGATCGCGCCCGGGCAATAAAAAAGCCCGCCGGCGCTTACCGCGCCAGCGGGCCAATGAGTGCGATACGAATTGCGCTACTCAGGCTTCCACGAGCACGGCCCTACACCGGCGTGATGATGGTGATGGCGATGCGCGCGAAGTCTCATGACGCAAATTAGATTAGCCGAGCCGCGCACCGCCGTCAAGCCCGCAACTGCCGCGTGTTACGCGCTAAGAAGCGCCTCTTTTGCCGCGGCTGCGGTACGCGCGATGTCTTCATCCGAGTGCGCCGCGGAGACAAACAGCGCCTCAAATTGCGATGGCGGCAAAAGAATGCCACGCTCAAGCATCGCGCGGAAAAACGCGGCGAAGCGAGCCGTGTCGCAGCGCTTCACGTCGGCGTAATTGCGCATCGCGCCGTCCGCGAAAAATATCGTCAGCAACGACGCGGCGCGCACCACTTGCGCAGCGACGCCCGCTTCAGCGATCGCCCGCATCAGCCCGTCGGCCAGCTTGGCTGCCTTGCGATCAAGCGCCTCATAAAATCCCGGCGCAGACAATTTCTCGAGCGTCACCAATCCCGCGCGCACGGCCACAGGATTGCCCGAAAGCGTTCCCGCCTGATACACCGGCCCTTCGGGCGCGAGCCGCTGCATCAAATCGCGCCGCCCGCCATACGCCGCCAGCGGCAATCCCCCGCCGACAATTTTGCCGAGCGTGGTGAGATCGGGCGTGACGCCGTAAATCGTCTGCGCGCCGCCATAGCACAGCCGCAATCCGCTGATCACTTCGTCGAATATCAGCAGCGCGCCATCGCGCGAAGTGATCTCGCGCAAGCTCTGCAAGAATCCGGCGGCCGGCGGCACCACTCCCATATTCGCGGCGACAGGTTCCACGATGACGGCCGCGATGCTCCCGCGATGCTCCGCGAACAATCGCTCGACCGCCCCGAGATCGTTGTACGGCGCGTTCAACGTCAGCGCGGCCAGCGCCTGCGGCACGCCGGGACTCGACGCAATCCCCAGCGTCGCCAGCCCCGATCCCGCCTGCGAAAGAAAACTATCGGCGTGACCGTGATAGCAGCCCTCGAATTTCAGAATTAAGTCTCGCCCGGTCGCAGCGCGCGCCACGCGCACCGCGCTCATGGTGGCTTCCGTACCGGAACTCACCAGCCTCAGTTTTTCGATGGAAGGAAAAGCGCCGATGATGCGCGCGGCAAGTTCCGCCTCCGCCGCCGTCGTCATGCCATAACTCGTGCCGCGAGCAGCCTGCTCCGCCACAGCGCGCACAACATCCGCGTCCGCGTGCCCCAAAATCAACGCGCCCCAGGAGCACACGTAATCCAGATATTCGTTGCCGTCGGCGTCCCACACGCGCGCGCCCGCGCCGCGCTCAACGATCACCGGCTCTCCGCCCACAGCGCCGAACGCGCGCACGGGGCTATTCACTCCGCCGACCAGCACTTCCTGCGCGCGCGCGAACAATTCGCGCGAGCGTGTGCGCGCGAGCGGTGCGCCCGGCTTCGATTCCCGAGCCATGATTTTATTGTGCGCCTTTAAGCCAGCGCGCGGCGTCTTTGGCGTGATACGTGAGAATGAAATTCGCACCCGCGCGCGCGATACCAGTCAGGATTTCCAGCGTCACGCGCTGTTCGTCGATCCATCCATTGCGCGCCGCCGCTTTCACCATGGCGTATTCCCCGCTCACGTTGTATGCGCCCACCGGCACGTCGAATCGCTCGCGCACCGCGCTCAGCACATCCAAATACGCCAGCGCCGGCTTCACCATCACCATGTCCGCGCCTTCTTCGATATCCAATTTCACTTCGCGCAGCGCCTCGCGCGCATTCGCCGGATCCATCTGGTAGCTGCGCCGGTCTCCGAATTGCGGCGCCGATTGCGCGGCCTCGCGAAACGGTCCGTAAAACCCCGAACAATATTTCGCGGCGTACGACAAAATCGCCGTCTCCGCAAATCCGTGCAGGTCGAGCGTTTGCCGAATCGCGGCCACCCGCCCATCCATCATGTCCGAAGGCGCCACGAGGTCCGCGCCGGCCCGCGCGTGCGATAGCGCCTCGGCCGCCAGCACCTCAATCGTTGGATCGTTCTGCACTTCGCCGTTTTCAACGATGCCGCAGTGCCCATGACTGGTGTATTCGCACAAGCAAACGTCGGTGATCACGAGCAGTTTAAGTTTCGCCGTGCGAATCGCCTCGATCGCGCGCTGCACCACACCGGCGGGCGAATACGCCTCGCTTCCGCGCTCGTCTTTTTTCTCGGGAATGCCGAATAGCAACACGGCCGGAATGCCCAGCGCTTCCACTTCGCGGCATTCTTCCACCAAGCGATCCGCCGACTGCTGAAAAATTCCCGGCATCGATGTAATTTCTTTGCGCACTCCCGAGCCGGGGCAGACGAACATCGGATAAATGAAGCTGGCAACCGAAAGCCGCGTCTCGCGCACCAATCCGCGAATCGCCTCCGAACGCCGCAGCCGCCGCGGACGCGTAACTGGAAAACTCATGCGGGTTTCACCTTGGCCGGGGAGCCGGATGCAAAATATTCCGAAACCGCGTGCACCAGCGACGCGCCCGTCGCCTCCTGCGCCACAATCGCCACGCGCAATCCGGCATCGCGAATCGCGTCCGCCGTCACCGGTCCCACCGCCGCAAACGCCGCGCGCTCCGCCACGCGCCGCAGCGTTCCGTAGCCGAATTCGGTCTGCAAATTTGCCAGCGCCGAAGGACTGAAAATCGACACGACGTCGATATCGGCGGTGCGGAACATTTCCGCAACGCGCGGCTCATGCACGCCCATGCCGCCCGTGCGATATGCCACCACTTGAATCACTTTTGCTCCTTGCGCCGCCAGAGCCCGCGGCAATTCCTCGCTCGCGCGATCGCTGCGCGGCAGCAAAACTTTTCGCCCCGCCACGGCCCCGCCAAGTTCCTGCGCCAGCGCCAGTCCGCGAAATTCCTGAGCCACAAATTCCACGCTAATTCCGTCGGCCGCGGCCGCGCTGGCCGTCGCCGAGCCCACCGCCGCAAATCGCGGCGTCGCACCCTGCAGCGCGGCGCCCGCGAGCAGCGCGCGGCAGCGGCGCGCAAAAAAATTCGCCGCGTTCACGCTGGTCAGCAACACCCAGTCGTACGTCGCGAGTTCCGCGATCGCCGCGTCCAGCGAGGCTGTGTCCAACGGCTCCGAAAAACTCACTGCCGGCAAAATGAATACCTGCGCGCCCAAGGCCGCAAAACTGTCCACCACTTCGCGCGCCTGCTCCGGAGAGCGCGTCACAAGGATGCGCTTGCCCGCCAGGCTGCCGCTCACGGAGTCTCTCCCGCTTCCGGCGAGCCGCCCTCGCCTGTCACTCTGTTGCTCGCGCCCAGAATTTGATCGGCGCCATCGTCAATCAGCGCCGCGGCCAAATTGCGCCCCAACTCTTCGGCCCGATCCGCGCGCCCCGTGGCTTGCCGACGCAAGCATCTCGAGCCGTCTGGCGAAAGCACTGCCGCGTCGAGCACCAGCCGATCGTTCGCGGCGCTCCCGGCATCGATGCGCGCCCACGCCCCGATCGGAACCTGGCAACCTCCGCCAAGCGCCGCAAGCAATACGCGCTCAGCCGTAACGCACGCGCGCGTCTCCGCGTGATCGAGCGCGCCTATGTGTGAAATCAGTTGCGCGTCGCCGGCGCGCGCCTCAATCGCCAGCGCGCCCTGCCCCGCTGCCGGCAGGCTGATTTCGATCGGCAAAATTTCTGTGATGCGATGATTCAAGCCCAGCCGATCCAAACCGGCCTTCGCCAGCACAATGGCGTCGTACTCGCCACGATCGAGTTTGCCCAACCTCGTATCCACATTGCCCCGCAGCTCGGCGACTGCAAGTGCGGGCCGATAGTGACGCAACTGACTCTGCCGGCGCAAGCTGCTCGTGCCGACGCGCGACTGCGGCGGCAATTCCGCCAAGCAAGCGCCTGCGCGTGACACCAAAGCATCGCGCACGTCGTCGCGTTCCAGCACAGCGGCCAGCGTCAGCCCCGCTGGCAGCGCGCCGGTGGGCACATCCTTCAAGCTGTGCACGGCCAAATCCACGCGGCCATCCAGAAGCGCGTCTTCCAGTTCCTTCAGGAACATGCCCTTCGTGCCTACCTGGCCGAACGGCACATTCGCGGCGCGATCTCCGGCTGTCTTGATGACCACGATCGCGGAATCCGCGCCGGTCCTCGCGAACAGCAGGCGCCGCACGTGCTCCGCTTGCCACAGTGCCAGCGGGCTGCCGCGCGAGCCGATCGAAAGCAGTTTCACGGCTTGCCTGTATCCAGGTGAAACAGATCGCGCAACGCTTCAAGATTCTGAAGTTTTCTTCGCAATTCACGCTCGCCGCGCAACTTCTCCACCGGGTCCAGCAGGACGCGATCCAGAAATTCATCGAGCATCTTCGCCACGCGCGCGCGATCCGCTTCCGGCAAATGCGCAAATTCGGCGGCGCGCTCCGCCAGAAACGCCTCGCGCTCGGCCGCCAATCGCTGCCGCAAACCGGCCAGCACGGCCGTCGTGCTCACGCCGGCCTGCCACGTCAAGAATTTGGCGACGTGCTCGTCGACCAGCGCCTCGGCGCGTGGAATTTCCGCCGCGCGCGCTTTCTTGTTCTGCTCGACGATTTCTTGCAGGTCGTCGATGTTATAGAGATAAACGTTGTAAAGGCCCGCGACGCTCGGATCGACATTGCGCGGCACGCCCAAATCGATCAGCAGCAGCGCGCGATTGCCTCTAGCTTCCATCGCGCGCTCGATCAATGCGCGCGTCAGAATCGGCTCGGAACTGGCGACTGACGAAACCACCATGTCCGGCCACGCCAGCGCCTGCGCCAAGTCCTCCCACGCCACAGCTTCCGCCGCGAATCGCCCCGCCAGGTCGCGCCCGCGCTCAGCCGAGCGATTCGATACGCGCAATTTTCCAATGCCGCGGTCGCGCAGGTGGCCCACCACCAATTCGCCGGTATCTCCCGCTCCCAGAATCAGCGCGTTGTGATTCTTCAAGCTGCCGAAAATCCGCTCGGCCAGCTTCACCCCGGCAAACGCCACGGACACCGGCCGCGTGCCGATCTCCGTTTCCGCGCGCACGCGTTTGCCGACTTCGAGCGCGCCCTGAAACATACGATTCAGCACCGGCCCCGTCGCGCCGTGATCGAACGCCACCTTATATGCCTCGCGAACCTGCCCCAGAATTTCCGCCTCGCCCAACAGCATCGAATCGAGACCCGCTGCAACACGATACAGATGTCGCACAACTTCCAGGTCGCGATGACGATAGATGCTCCCGCCCAGCTCATCGGGCCGCATCTTGTGGAACGACGCCAGAAATGACTCCATCGCCGCGGCGCTGTCCGGCATGTCCTCCGGCGGCACGCCGTAAAGCTCGCTGCGATTGCACGTCGAAAGCACCAGCGTCTCTTCCAGAATTCCGCGCTCGCGCAATTCGTGCGCCGCCAGTCGAGCTTGCTCCACGCTAAACGCAACGCGTTCGCGCAGCTCCACCGTCGCCGTGCGATGGCTCAAACCAATGAGAACCAATTCCATCTATCCCGCCACCTTGTCTGTTGCCCCGCCCGATCGCGCAGCTCTCAGAAAAATCGGTGAAAGCGCGACAAATACAAATTCACGATGCTGTAGCTGAAAATCACGAACACGAAATTCCCCACGCACACCAGCGAAGCGCGCGCCCCGCGCCACGTCCCCGTCCGCGAGAGCAGCAGATACGTCGCATACGCCGCGAAAATCAGCAGCGTCACGAAAACCTTCCAATCGCCGTTCCACCATCGCCCCAGCAACCGATGCGCCCACACAAATCCCAGCGATGCGCCGATCCCCAGCGACACGAGGCCGACTCCCACGCTCGAGCGGCTCAGCCGCTCCAGCGCTTCGAGCGGCGGAAATCTCCAGCCCACCGGGCCGAGCCGCCGGTCGCGCAGCATACGGTTTTCGATCAGATAGATCAGACTGGCGACAAACGAAAGCGCAAACGCCGCGTAGGCCAAAATATTCAGCGTCACGTGGAAGGCAAACAACGGCCCCCGCGCCGGAGGCGCCGCCGTTCCCGGCGTAGCAAACGCGTGCGCGCACGCAAAAAGCGCCAGCACCACCGGCAAAACGAATGCGCCAACAGTTTTCTGCCTGTGAACCAGCTCAAGTCCCAGGTAAGTTGCGGCGAGCAGCCACGCGAACAGCGAAAGCGAGCCGGTCAAGTCGTCGTAAGGAATGCCGTGGATCGCGCGCGAGCGCACCAGGAGCGCGAAATAATGCAGGATCAGGCCGCCGGCCAGCGCGAACGTCGCGGCATGTCCGATCGCCCGCTTGGGCGCGTACAAATATCGCACGTAAAACCCGAGACTCGCGGCGTAGCACGCCAGCGTCGCAGGCACGAAGTAGTTGGTCATGAATACTCAGCCGGCCGGCGAAGCCCCGCTGTGCGCACACGCAGGGCGGGCTAAGTCCGTGTCGGAATCCGCACCATTATATAGCCAATCCGCCCGCGGCCGGGCACTCGCCGCCGGCCGCCGCTCCGCACGCTGCGTCGTAGGTGAGCTTTTGCTATGATGGCTGCGAGATCCTCGAATGAGCATTTTGGAACGCGCCACCGGCTCGCCGAGCCGCAAAGACCTCTTCCTCCGCGCCGCGCGCTGCGAGCCCGTCGAGCGCGTGCCAGTATGGATGATGCGTCAAGCCGGCCGTTTTTTGCCGGAGTACCGCGCGTTGCGCCGCCAGCACGGCTTCCTTGAATCGTGCAAAACGCCGGAGCTTGCCGCCGAGATTTCGCTGCAGCCGTTTCGCGTGCTCGGCGTGGACGCCGTGATTCTCTTCTCCGACATCCTGATTCTCGCCGAAGCCATGGGCGTGCCAATCGAGATCGCCGACGCCGGCCCCATCATCCAGCAAACTGTGCGCACCGAAGCGCAAGTCAAAGCGCTGCACAGTTTCGATCCCGAAGTGGATACCGCGTTTTCGATGGCCGCGATTCGCCGCTTGGTGCGCGAACTTGGTCCCGACGTGCCGGTGCTGGGTTTCGCCGCCGCGCCATGGACGCTGGCCTGTTATCTAATCGAGGGCCACAACGAATTGGGCTTCCCGTCGGCGAAGGCCATGCGCATCGCGGAGCCTGCTCTGGTGCGCGCGCTGCTCGATAAAATCGCCCGCGCCACCGCGCCTTATCTTCGCGCACAAATCGCCGCCGGCGCCACGGCCGTGCAGCTCTTTGACACCTGGGCCGGCGATCTGTCGCTCGCCGAATATCGCGAATTCGCCCTGCCCGCCACGCAATGGATCATCGAAGAATTGTCCGCCACGTCGGACGCACCCGTGATCCTGTTCACGAAAGCGTCGAATCACTTGCTCGATGCCATTGCGGAATCCGGCGCCACCGTACTGAGCGTCGATGCGCGCGCGGATCTGGCGGATTTGCAGCGGCGCTTCGGCACGCGCATCGCGCTGCAAGGCAATGTCGATCCCAATATTTTGCTGGAGTCCGAACCGGCGATCCGCACCGCCGTCGCGCAAGCCATTGCCAAAACCGGAGGCGTAGGCCACATCCTAAATCTCGGCCACGGCGTGCTGCCGCAAACGCCCGTCGAGCACACCCGCACATTCGTGCACGCGGGCCAATCCACACCACTGCGCGCCGCAGCTCCCGCGCTTCGCAACGCGCCGCCCGCCGCGCACAGCGTCTAGGAATTCCGATGCCCTCGCCGAACTCCAATTTCGCTCAGCACGATCTGGCGCATCTCGAAATTTCCGCGGAGTTCCTCGAGAAATATAATCGCCCCGGCCCGCGCTACACCAGCTACCCCACCGCCCCCGTCTGGCAAGATGATTTCGGCCCCGATGACCTCGAGGAATCTTTCCGCCGCGCGGATCAGGCAGGCACGCCGGTTTCGCTCTACATGCATCTGCCGTTCTGCGAAAGCCTGTGCCTGTTCTGCGCCTGCAACGTGGTGATCGAGAAGGATCACGCGGTCGCGCCCCCGTATCTGGATCTGCTGAAGCGCGAGATCGATTACGTCAGCCAATTCGTCTCGCGCAACCGCGCAGTCGTACAGTTTCATTGGGGCGGCGGGACGCCCACGTATCTATCTCCGTCGCAGATGGAGGACCTCTTCGCCTTCACCGCCGCGCGCTTCTCGCTCGCGCCCGACGCCGAAATCGGCATCGAGGTCGATCCGCGCGTCACCACCATCGCGCATCTCGAGTCGCTGCGCCGGCTCGGCTTCAATCGCCTCAGCCTCGGCATTCAGGATTTCCATCCCGAGGTGCAGCAAGCTGTGCGCCGCATTCAGCCCTTCGATGCCACGCGCGATCTGATCGCAGCCGCGCGCGCTCTCGGCTTCCTCAGCATAAACGTCGATCTGATCTACGGCCTGCCGTACCAAACCGCCGAACGCTTCACGCACAGCGTCGAGCAGGTGTTGACGCTGCATCCCGATCGCGTCGCGATGTTCAGCTACGCGCACGTGCCGTGGCTGCGCAAGCAGCAAGGCTCCTTCGCCAAGCATCTGCCCGAAGGCATGGAGAAGTTCCGCATCTTCCGCGCCGGCCTCGATGCATTCCTGAGCGCGGGTTACCTTTACATCGGCATGGATCACTTCGCGCGCCCCGGCGACGAACTGGCCATCGCGCAAAGCGCGCGCACGCTGCACCGCAACTTCCAGGGCTACACCACGAAGGCGGGCGCCGATCTCTACGGCCTCGGAGTCAGCGCGATCAGCGCCATCGGCGACGCCTACGCGCAGAGCGTGCGCGAAGTCGAAGGCTACGGCGCGCGCATCGCGCAGCGCGGAATCGCCACGATGCGCGGCTATCGCTTGTCGGCCGAAGATCGCTTGCGCCGCGCCGTGATCAGCCGGCTGCTGTGCCACACCGTCGTACGCAAGTCCGAGATCGAGTCCGAATTCGGCATCCGCTTCGACGATACGTTCGCGCCGGAACTCGAGCGCCTCGCGTCATTCGCCGCCGACGGTCTCGTCGTGATCGCGCCCGACGAAGTGCGCGTCACAGGTCCGGGGCGCATCTTCATCCGCAATGTGGCGATGGTCTTCGATCCGTATCTCGATCGCCAGCAGCGCGAGGGGCAACCGCTGTTCTCGAAGACGTTGTAGCCAGCCGTGGAAGACAACACGCAACCATCGACAATCGTGATCGGCGCCGGAATCTCCGGCTTGACGTGCGCGTATCGCCTGCGCCGCCGCGGCATTTCGGTGCTGGTGCTGGAAGCCGCGCCGCGAGCGGGCGGACTGATTCGCAGCGTGCAGCAAGATGGCTATCTCTTCGAGCTTGGCCCGCAGAGCAGCCTGGTTGAAGCGCCGCTGCTCGCGCTGATTACGGAGTTGGGCCTCGCCGAGCGGCTCGAGCGCGCCAATCCGCGCGCGCCGCGCTACGTTCTGCATCGCGGCAGATTGCGCGCTGTGGCGATGGGACCTGGCGCGTTTGTCGCTTCCAGTCTGCTGAGCGCGCGCACGAAGCTGCGCCTGATCGGCGACGCGTTCGGCCGCACGCAACCGCCGGACGAAGACGAATCCGTCGCAGCATTCGTGCGCCGCAAGTTCACGGACGAGCTTCTCGATCGCCTGGTCGCGCCGATGGTCAGCGGGATTTACGCTGGCGACGCGGAGCGGCTCAGCCTCGCCTCCGCGTTCCCTTCCATTCGCCGCTTCGAGCTGGAACACGGCAGCGTGATTCGCGGCGCGATGAAGTCGCGTCCTGCGAAGGGCGCGCCGAAGCCAACTCTGTGCTCATTTCCCGAAGGGTTGGAAGAGTTGCCGCGAGCCCTTGCGCACTCGCTCGGCGATGCGCTCTGGTGCGATACAAACGTTCGGGGAGTCCGAGCAGACCAACGAGATTCAACCGCGCAATCAAACGGCGCGCGATTCCAGGTCGACATCGTGCGCGGCGGCGCGGCGCAAACGTTGTCCGCCGATTGCGTGGTTGTCGCAACTCCGTGCGATGTTTCCGCCGCAATTCTCAGCGGCATCGACGAATCATTCGCGCCAACATTTCGGCGGATCGAGTACGCGCCCGTCGCGGTTGTCTCGACAGGCTACGCGCGCAAGTCGGTGGGAAATCTACTGGATGGTTTTGGATTTTTAGTGCCGCGCAGCGAAGGTCTGCGCTTGCTGGGAACCGTGTGGACTTCGTCGCTCTTCCCCGAGCGCGCGCCCGTCGGCCACGTGAATCTGACAAGCTTCGCCGGCGGCGCCACCGACGCGGAAATCTGCGGGTGGCCGGAATCGGAAATCGCCGCGCAAATCACCAAAGAACTCGCCAAGATCCTGAGCATCTCCGCGCCACCGGCGGTGATCCGCGTGCAAAAATACGCGCGCGCGTTGCCGCAATACAATCTGGGCCACGCGCGCATCCTCGAATCTTTGGCGCAATTGACGGCCCGCGCCCCCGGTCTTTTCTTGGCCGGCAATTACCTCACCGGCTCCGCCGTCGGCGCCTGCGTCGAGCAAGCCACGCAAACCTCCGAAGGCGTCGCCGCGCACCTCGGGCGGTAGGACCGACAGAGAGCTCCCTTCCGCCTGCGGCGGACCTTCGGCCTCCGGCGGGCAGGCCCGACCCAACCCCTTTTTTTGCTAAGCGTTGACTCTTGCGCTCCTCGAATGGGATTGTGTACTTCACGTTAGGTGGGGTTCATAATCCCAGGCTGTGGTGAAGAAACCCGATTGGCGCAGCCGCAAAATGGCCAAGAAGGAACACGGAAAGCCGCCCAGGCCCCCCGCGAAAGAGACGGCGCAGTCCCTCAGCCCGGACAGGCCAAAGGAACAGCACGTTCGAGACTACATTCTCTTGGCCATCGGCGCCCTTGCGGAGTATTGGGCCGTGACTCGCGGCGCCAGTTCTTTGGCGTACCTCGCAGCGTTTTTCTTTTCGTTGGCTTTCTATGACTATTCAAGAAGCAGGTTAACGAGCTACAAGCGCATTGTCCGATGGGGCGCCCCTGCTGTTGCAACAGCGCTAATAGTAACAGGGACCTTCCTTATGATCTCAAGGAGGACGGTTAACCGCCCTGCCCCTGCGGCGCAGGTTGCGGCGGTTTCAACCCCGTCGTCAGCGCCTGTAACACTGGAATCACTCTTCAAAAGTGACTTTCCCAACCTGATGAAGATAACAAAAACCGCCGAACCCACAACCTTTGAAAACGGGGATAGTGTTGTAGTTACATCTCAAGAATACGCGGACTTCGCCGCCAGAAGCTCGTTCCTTGGGCATTACATTCCAGCAACGCCCCTAACATTCAGAGTTTGCGTGAGGCTCGCCAATTCGTCCTACATACTGCTAGACAGTATAAACAAGGGAATGGGAATTCAGACCTTCGATGCCTCAGGAACAACACTGAAGGACCTAAAATTCTCTGGGCGTGTATTTATATACCACGAGTGGCCTCTAACCCTTAGACAGAAGTCAACACTCGTGGACTACTATGCCTCGAAGCACCTTGCGGTTGAGTTCCGCGGCATCGATTATCTACAAAATGAAGAGATGGCAAGAAAGCTTCAAGCCCAGCAAGGGAAATGAGTCGTGCGTCTGGATCAGCCCGGCGCGAGAGGCCATCCGTCGCGGCACGCAAAGCGTGGGTAGGTCTCGCATTCGAACACTTCTATTCGAATACTAACTCATACATACCTATTGACGTGGGGTAATCATCCGTGCTAAGCTCTCGCATGAGCCTCGCACAACATTCCCGGCGTGCCGCTTCCCTGCCTGCCGTGGCAGGCCTGCCGCGTTCCGCCGTGCTCTGCGAGTCTCTGCGTTCTCTGCCCCTCTGCGTTATCCTCGAGCCCTTGTCGTCCACTCTCCGCCGCTCACCGTTTCGCCGGCCTCGCCGGCCTGGCATGCCGCGCATTGGCGCCGATCGGCGGCACTCCCAGTTGCAACAAATTCTGCCACTGCAGTTGCAACTAGACGAATTTTTCAGAAGTGTTGATTATGGAGGACTTAAGTGGCACTTAAGTCCCTTTAGAATCAGCACTTCCAAGAATTTGTGCATATTTTGTATCTCGCTCATTCGCGGCCAGTTGAAGTCTTCTATAATCAACACTTCCAAGAAAAACGGCTCAAAGCTTCCTAGAATCAACACTTCCAAAAAAAGGGCAGGGGGGTGGGTTGTAGTGGAATTTCGACCGCCCCGGGGAAACCGTAGCCGTGCGCGGAACGGGATGAGTAGCACAGGCACTCCTGCCTGTGTGCACTTGGTTTTTGGAGGTTCTGCGGACGGCAAAAGGAGCAAAGGCACACAGCCAGGAGTGGCTGTGCTACGGAAGGCAGGAGCAGGCCGACAAAGGAGAACACGATGATGCGAACACACACAATTTCCACGGGGAGTCTTCTACGGGGCGATGTATGGCGGATTGTGATTGCGCTCGCGTGCGGGGCGATGATTGCGATCGCGGCGGCGGGGGCGGGCGGGAAGACGGTGACGCTTGCGGATAAGGATAACGGGACGACGGTCAGTGTGAATGCGGGTGATCACGTGGTGGTGCGGCTGGTGTTCAGCACGGGGACTGGGTATGAGTGGCAGTTGGTGAAGGAGGACAAAGAGGTTCTTCCGATGGAGGGGGCGTCGACGACGGAGTTGACGCCGCGGGCGAATCCGGGGGCGCCGGCGACGGAGGTGTTTCGGTTCGTTGCGAAGCAGAAGGGGGATGTGACGCTTTCGTTCCAGCTCGTGAGGTCGTGGGAGCACGGGGTCGCGCCGGCGCAGACGTGGTCGGTGACGGTAAAGGTGCGGTGAGGAAGGCGGAGGCGAGAAAAAGATAACCCAGAGACGCGGAGGTGCCAGAGACGCGCGGAGAAAAAAGACGGAAAAACCTCTTACCACAGAGGGCACAGAGAGCGCAGAGGACGGCGGAGGAGGGATTGGATTGCGTAGCGGAGGCCTTCAGGCCTCCACGGGTTGGTGTTTGTTTTACGGGACGCGGGGTTCAGAACACCAGGATGGAGACCTGAAGGTCTCCGCTACATAGAACAACGGAGCGAGAAAAGGCTGGAGGCCTGAAGGCCTCCGCTACGTAAGACAAATTCGCGCGCGCCTCGCGCGTATTCCATCGACGGCGCGATTCCGGGTAAGATGCACGGGCATGACTCGGGGCGGTGGCGTGGGGCTGACGGCGTAACGCTGACCGCGTAAGGCTGAGGGCACGCGGCGGGCGCGCGGGACATCCGAAATAGGCCGCTTTGGCGTACTTAGAAGCGGAGAAAGATTCGACGAGTGTTACTGGGTTTACTGGCGGTGCTGCAAGGACTGGCGGGCGAGGGCGGCCATGGCGACTCCGGCGATGGCGCGCTGATGGAGCGTCTGACGGCGCGCGATCCGGCGGCGCTGGCGTCGATTTACGACCGCTACAGCCGCATGGTGTACTCGCTGGCGCTGCGCATCGCGGGGCAACCGAGCGCGGCGGAAGAAATCGTGCAGGACGTTTTTCTGAAGCTGTGGCACAGCGCGGATCGCTATCGCGCGGAGAGAGGTCCGCTGGGGCCGTGGCTGTGCACGATGGCGCGGAATCGCGCGCTCGATCAACTGCGGCTGAAGCGCGAAAAGCAGCGCCGGCGCGAGGACTCGTTCGAGGGCGAACTGCCGCTGGCCGCGGGCTCCACTACAGCGGCGAATCCGGAAACGCTGGCGCAGCAGAGTCAGCGCGCGGTGCGCGTGCGGGCTTCACTGCGCGAATTGCCGGCGGCGCAGCAGCGGGCGATCGAGTTGGCGTACTTCGAGGGCATGACGCACAGCGAAATCGCGGAGGCGCTGGCGGAGCCGCTGGGCACGGTGAAGAGTTGGATTCGCAGCGGGCTGCTGCGCATGCGGGAGTCGCTGGTGGAACCGTGAAGGCGGAGAGGAAAACGGCAGAGAAAAGATAAAGATAACGCAGAGGCGCAGAGTGGCCAGAGACGCGCGGAGGGAAGACAGAAAAAACTTTTTACCACAGAGAGCACAGAGGACACAGAGGACGGCGGAGGCAAGACAGAAGACCCACGGAGAGAAAGTGCAAAGGCGAGCGAGAGGGATGACGACGTTGAGAGTGGGAATTAGTTGAGCAAGGGATGAAAGTGGACGATTGCAAACAACTCGGGGAGAGCTACGAGGCGTACGCGCTCGGCGCGCTTGAGGGCGAAGAGCGCGAGGCGATCGAGCGGCACTTGGCGCGGGGCTGCGCGGCTTGCACGGCGGGCGTGGCGCAGGCGCGCTGGGTTGTGGCGCAGCTTGCGGCGTTGGCGCCGGACGCGGAGCCGCCGGAGGAGCTGCGCGCGCGGATTCTCGCGGCGGCTGCGGCGAGCGCCGATGCGCGGGCGGGGGCAGGCTCAGCTACGGGCGCAGAACCGCGTGGGGCGACGAGCATCGCGTCGGCGCGCGGCACGCGGCGGCCGCGGCCGAGCGCGGTGCCGGCGTGGGCGTGGGCTATCGCGGCGGCGCTGCTGTTGGCGACGGGATATTCGGCGTGGCAGACGCGACGGCTCGATCGGCAGCTTGAGTCCGCGGCGCGCGAACTGCGGCAGGGGCAAGCGCGGCAGGCGGCGATCGAATCCGAGCGCGAGCATTACGAGATGGCGATGCAGATTCTTTCCGCGCAGGACACCAAGGCGCTGCGACTGACGTCGAAGAAGGCCGCGATGCCGCCGGTGCAGGCGTATTGGAGTCCGAAGATGGGCCTCTTGGTGATGTCCGCGGGGATGCCGCAAATGCCGAGCAGCATGACGCTGCAATTGTGGATGGTGCCGAAGAAGGGCGCTCCGATGAGCGTGGGGATTTTCCGGCCGGATGCGGCGGGGCACGTGATGCTGGTGGCCGCGACGGGCGAGCCGATCACGGAGATCGCGGCGTTGGCGATCAGCGAAGAGCCGGCGGGCGGAAGCGCGCAGCCGACGTCCCCGCCGGTGTGGGTGGGGCCGCTGACGTAGGCGCGCCGTGGTTCGGCTTTTGTTTTCTGGGTGGTCTTGATTTTGTGGGTGCCCCATCTTCGCCCCGCATTTTGGGGCGAAGGTGGGTCTGTCGGTCCGTCGCCGCGAACGACGCAGAGAAATTCAAAATCCCCACCTTTGTCCACCAAGGCGGACAAAGATGGGGCACCCACAACAATCGTAATTTATCGCTCCAGTGGGGCAGGCGCGCGAGGACTAGGCTTTTGGTTTGTGCTGCGCTAAGCGCAGATTGCGGCGTTTCAGCGCGCCTTTGAAGCGGCGGCGATCGTCGGCGGTCTCGAGGATTAGCGGCGGCGCGACGCGCGGGTGGCCTTCAGAATCCACGGCGACGTAGGTGAGGTAGGCGCTGGTGGCGTGCTTGCGGACTCCGGTGAGCGGGCTTTCCGATAAAACTTTTACGCCGACCTCCATCGAAGTGTGGAACACGCGGTTCACGCTGGACTGCAACACGATCAGCTCGCCGACGCGAATCGGGCTGTGAAAATCGACGTGGTCGAGCGAAGCCGTGACGACGTGGCTGCGCGAGTGACGCAGCGCGGCGATGGCGCCGGCGATGTCAACGAGATGCATCACCCGCCCGCCGAGAACATTGCCGAGCACGTTGGCGTCTTGCGGCAGCACCACTTCCACCATCTCGGTGCGCGAGGCGCTGACGGCGCGGCCGCGCATGCCGGAGCCGTTCGTGTCAACGTCGTGCCCGCCGTTACCATTCGTCTTCGCCGCGACGGCGCGCGCCCTTGGGGCGAGCGATAGCTTAACGCTTCGAGTTGGTGAGACCATCGATGGAATTCCCTTCCCCTGAAAAGCGATGCGTGAAACCCGGTTGATGCCTTCGCTGATGCCTTACTTCGGAGCGACGCTACTCTGCGAGCTTCCGCGCGGACCCGCTGAAAGGCTATAATACCGCGTCTCGGCGTCTCGCGCCATGACCCAACCAAAGACATGAACCAAGCCCAAAAGAAGTCCCGCCGCCAAGTGCTAGATGAGTTCGTCGCCGCCCATCCGCAGGACGCCTTTGCGCGCTACGGATTGGCGGTGGAGTGCGCCAATACCGGGGATTCGGAGCAGGCTGCGGCCCATTTCGAGCATCTGATACAAACCCATCCGGAGTATGTGGCGGGCTATTTCCAATATGGTCAGTTGCTTGCGAGGATTGACCGGGTGGAGCAGGCCAAGGTCACTCTGACGGCCGGGATTGCCGCCGCGCGGCGGGCTGGGGATCAGCACGCTCAGAGCGAAATGGAGTCGGCGCTAGACGGGCTGGGCTGAGCGGCGACTGCGGCAAACGCAAAGGATAACGCAGAGACCTGCCTGCCGGCAGGCAGACGCTGAGAAGCCAGAGACTCGCAGAGAACCCCTCCTCCACGATGAGGCCGGATTGCCGCAAGCGCGGTGACTTTGCGGGCGCTGGCATCATCCAACATAGAAGTGAAGTGCGTCGCGTATAGTCGTTGGATTCGATTGCAGCGCGAGGAATCGTAAACCGGAGAAATGATGGAAGCGAAGCCAACCACGCTTGGAGAATTGCAGAAGCAGCCGCGGTATGCGCCGGGGGCGCCCGCGCGCACGGTGAAAGACGAAATGCGGGAGAACGTTTTGCAGCGACTGGCGGCGGGCGAAGCGCTGTTCCCCGGCGTGCATGGCTACGAAGAAACTGTATTGCCGCAAATCGTGAATGCCGTGCTGGCGCGGCACAATTTCATTCTGCTGGGGCTGCGCGGGCAGGCGAAAAGCCGCATTCTGCGCGGACTGATCGAATTTCTGGACGCGGAAACGCCGTGCATCGCGGGGTGCGAGATTCACGATCACCCGCTGCGGCCGTTGTGCCGGGCGTGCCGCGATTTGGTCGCGGAGCGCGGCGCCGAGACGCCGATTATCTGGCGCGAACGCGCGGCGCGGTATGTGGAAAAGCTGGCGACGCCGGACGTGACCATCGCGGACATTTTCGGCGACGTCGATCCTATCAAGGCGGCGCGTAGCGGGCGCGCGCTCGGCGACGAATTGACGATGCACTACGGTTTGCTGCCGCGCGCGAATCGCGGGATTTTCGCGATCAATGAATTGCCGGACCTCGCCGGGAAAATTCAGGTGGGCCTCTTCAACATCATGCAAGAAGGGGATGTGCAGATAAAGGGCTATCCGGTGCGCCTGCCGCTGGACGTGATGCTGGTGTTCACGGCGAATCCTGAGGATTACACGGCGCGCGGAAAAATCATCACGCCGCTGAAAGATCGCATGGGCGCGGAAATTCGCACGCACTACCCGGCCACGGTGGCGGAAGGCATGGCCATCACGGCGCAGGAGGCTTGGACGCAGCGCGCGGGCGGCCCGGGGATTGAGATTCCGGATTACCTGCGCGAAACGGTGGAAGAGGTGGCGTTTCTTGGGCGCGATGACAAACGAGTGGATCGGCGCTCGGGCGTGAGCCAGCGGCTGCCGATTGCGTGCCTGGAAAGCGTCACCAGCAGCGCCGAGCAGCGCGCGGCGCGCAATCATGAAGCGCACGCCACGGCGCGCGTTGCGGACCTTTACGCGGCGTTGCCGGCAATCACCGGGAAGCTGGAGCTGGAATACGAAGGCGAGTTGAAGGGTGCGGAAACAATCGCGCGCGAGCTGGTGCGCTCGGCTGTGGGGAAAGTTTTCCAGCGGCGGTTGCCGAACGTGAATTTCCAGCCCATCGTGCAGTGGTTTGAAGGCGGCGGCGAACTGAAAATTCCGGAAGACGCATCCGCAGCCGACGCACTGAAACAAATGAAGCAGATCCCGGGACTTGCGGATCACGCGCGCGCGTTGGGCGGGGATGGAGGCGCGGCGGCGACCGCGCCGGGAAGCGTGTCTGCTGCGGCGGAATTTGTGCTGGAAGGATTGTGGTCGCACAAGCGCATCAGCCGCAGCGAAGAGCGCGGCTATTTCGCGGAACTGCCGAAGCCGCAGGAGCCGCGCGAACCGACGCAGCGTCCGCCGCGGAGGCAGTTCAATTGAGATTCGCAGTGTGGGCAGAGTGAGCGAGAGCGAAACGTGAAATATATCCGATACAAGAAATATTCCGGTGAGCCGGCCGACGACGTCGACCTGGAAAGCTTGGTGCAAAAGCTTTCGGATTTTTTCTTGCAGAGCGGATTTGAATCGCAATTCTACGACATCAACGAATTCGATCCCGACCGCTCGATGGAAGCGCTGCGCCAGGCCATCGAGCAGGCGCTGACCGATGGCGATCTGATACCCGACGATTTACTGAAGGAATTGATGGAGCAGCAGCAAGACGGCACGCCTAATCCGGACATGAAGGAGCTGATCGATCGGCTGATCGAGAGGCTGATGCAGGAAGGCTATGTGGATGGGCCGCCGCCGCATGTGACTCCGCCGCCGGGGAAAACGCCGCGCGGGGGAATCGGGCATCCACGCGAACGCGAATCGAGCGCGCGATTTGAAATCACCGACAAGACCATCGACTTTCTCGGATTCAAAACGCTGCGCAATTTGCTGGCTTCGCTCGGCAAGAGCAGCTTCGGGCGGCACGATACGCGCGATTTGGCGACGGGCGTGGAATCCGGCGGCAGTTCGCGCGCCTACGAATTCGGCGACACGCTGAATCTGGATATCGCGGCTACGCTGTCAAACGCTGTGCGGCGTGAAGGCGTGAAGGTACCGATTGAGCTGGATTATCCCGACCTGATGGTTCACCAGTGCGAATATCAGAGTTCCTGCGCCACGGTGCTGCTGCTCGATTGCAGCCACAGCATGATTCTTTACGGAGAAGATCGCTTTACGCCGGCAAAAAAAGTGGCGATGGCGCTTTCGCATTTGATTCGTACGCAATATCCCGGCGATTCCCTGCACCTGGTGCTATTTCACGACTCCGCGGAAGAGATGCCGCTGGGCGAACTGGCGCGCGTGCAGGTGGGGCCGTATTACACGAATACGCGCGAAGGTTTACGAGTGGCGCAGCGCATTCTGAATCGGCAGAAGAAAGATATGCGGCAGATCGTGATGATCACGGACGGCAAGCCTTCGGCGCTGACGCTGGACGACGGGCGGATTTACAAGAATGCGTTCGGCCTCGATCCGCTGGTGGTGAGCCAGACGCTCGAGGAAGTGTCAAAGTGCCGGCGCGCGGGGATTTTGATCAACACCTTCATGCTGGCCAGCGATTACAGCCTGGTGCATTTCGTGCAGAAGGTTACGGAGCTGTGCCGCGGTAAAGCGTACTTCACCACGCCGCGCACGCTCGGGCAGTATCTGCTGATGGATTACCTCGGCAAGAAAACCCAACACATTCACTAACCCGGTGTGCAGCAGCTTTCGATACTGCCGGCGGCGGTTTTACGCCTCACGGTTCTGCGTTTACGCTGAGGAGTCGAACTTCTCGTCGTACGGAATGCCATTTTCCTTAAGCCAGTCTCGAATCGCCCAGGTATCGTCAAAATTTGCGTAGAGCACATCGAGCAGGGTTCGATCGTCTGTAATCGTGGCGCCAGTGTGCGTTTGGAGCAATGCAATCAGGCGCGGCTTCTCAGTCGCCGCAATCCAATACATCCATGCGACGTCGCCGCCGAGGTGGCTCTCCGCTTCGGGACTGTGGTCGTAGAATTCCAGTTCAATTCGGCCATCGTCGAGAATCCGAGCCCAGGAAGCCGTGTGGGCAAGAATCCCTTTAAGCTGGACGTTGCTCTTCGCCTTGGATTCGGAATCCGGCATTGTCGATCGCGAAACGGTCAGGCAAGCGGATGGCCGGCTAGGGACTCGAGGACGCGGATTGGCGCGTGCTCCGGGGCGACCAACGACGCGGGCGGGATGATGAAGGTTTGCTCGATGGCGTGTTGGCCCGCGAGGACCGCGTGGGGGACGCCGTCGGTGTAGGCCAGCCACGCGGAGCCGGGCGGAAATTCGAGGCGCGTTTTTTCGCCGCTCTGCTGATATGCGGAATTTTCTTTCATGTAATCGTGGAAGCGGAGCATGAAGCGATCGTAGGCAGAATAGCGCGCTCGGCCGAAGGCGAGCCAGCGCCACATTGAGCCGCCGCGGCTGCCTGCGATGCGCTCGAGGCCGGCGTCGGCTGCATATTGCTTCGCGAGCGAATCGAACGACTGGCCGACATTCCAGACGCGCGGTTTTTCAGGATGCAAATTCACGAAGAAGCGCAGGATGCGTCCGCCGCGCGTGGGGCGGCTGGGGAAGGCGTCAACGTGCAGGAAATCGTTGCGCTTGTGCAGCGGTAATTGGCGGCCTGCTTCTTCGAGAGGGCGGAAGCTGGTGTAATCCATTTGCAGGCCGGCGGCGTAGGCGGGGAGGAACGCGCAGATGAAGGCGCGGGCGCGGGCGGAAAATGCGCCGAGGACACTGCAGATTCGTTCGCGAGTTTCGCGGGACCCTGACCAGCCGCGCAGTATGTTTGTGGATGGGCGATAGGAGACGTTTTTGTGCACGGCGGAATCGCCCCGGCGCTGGGCGACAAGGAAATCGCGATCGGCGTCGGGAAGTTCGATCGGTGGCGTGGCGAAGAATAGGACCTGGCCGGATTCGAGGGAGCGGACGAAATGGTCGTCTGGCGGCGCTTTGTGATTGGGGGATGGATTGATTTCGAGCCAGGCTGGCATCTGCGATTCCCTCCGCGGTGATTCCCTGCCGGATGAATTATATCCTGAGACGGGAGGCGAATCGTCTGCGGGATGGTGTGATGGACCGGGTGCGAAGTTCAAAGGATGTGTCGCCCCTACGAGTGTGCGTGAGAACAAGCTCACGGCAGGAGATCGAAGGGGTGCGCGATTTGTTGGCGGCTTCTCCGCGAGAATCGGGCGGAGGTTAGTTCGTCTGGT
>JBEKDK010000019.1:0-74971 GCA_050014395.1 Candidatus Acidiferrales bacterium
CGGAGGATCGCATCGCCCTCAATCGCTTCCCCGAAGACTGGAAATATTTCACGCTGACCTTCCCCGTCGCCCGCTATAAGCACTTCTCTCTTGCCGCCGTGATTCAGGAAATGCTCGTCTGCGACCGCGGTTTCTACTCCATGCCGCGCATCCTGCGCCGCGTGTGGAGCAGTTTGTGGCAGCGCCGCAAGCCGCTGATCAATCTCGTCGGCAGCCTTTCATACCGAAAGAATCTCCAGTTGAATCGCCAGGCGTACGCGGACTTTAAGAGTTACTCGGCCAATCGGCACAAATCTGTAAGCGCGTCATGAGACAGAATGATGACCGGCGTTCTCGAAAGCAATCGATTCGAGGAATATGGCCCAATCACGGAATAACTGCCGACCGCGTGTTGCCGCCCAGTCTTACGGCACCTCAATCCCCGGCTCTCACTGCCTCGTCGAAGACGACTGCTGGTGTAGGGCCAATCTCCACTCCGCCAGCGGCCCCACGTCCGCGGATCGCCGCGCTTCGCGGTAACGCGACGCGCCACCGGCGCCAGCTTGTCAGTTTCGGATGGTCCCACTATGCAGGAATCATTCGGGCTGACACCGGCCGGGAACAATCTGAGGTATCCTGTGCGGACTGACGCCCTGCGAGAGAACGTATGAGTGTGCCTTCCAACTGGCGAGATGCCTTATGGTGGGGCTGCTCGACGGGAGTTGTAGCCTTTCTTCTGACCGTCGCAATGCCTTTCTTTAGGGGAGAGCCGTCGGGGCTACGAGACCGCAAGAATTACATCGGTTCTCTCGGCTGTGGCCTTTTGACCGGCATATTGGTGAAGCTTTCCTGGTTGCCCCACCTGGAAGCGGCGCTACTCGTCATTACCCTTGCGATGCTCTGCGTCGTGGCCGTCATACGCTACCGCTCACAATCCTTTTAAAGACGCCGCAACGCTCGTCCTTGCCGCGAAGGTCTCACTGATTCGGTAATTGGAAACCGCTCCTCCGCAGAATCGGCCCCCGGTTGCCCGCATCCGCGAGCGGGTGCTACGATGGCCGATTCCGATGGCCACCGCTACGAACACCAAACCCCGCGTCGGCGTACCCTGGCGCACGACTTCTGAAGAGGCGAAAAACAAGCGCCCGAAAATTGATCCGTATCTCGAAGCCGTGCGCGCCGCCGGGGGCGAGCCGGTGCTGCTCTCGCTCGATCAATCGCCCGAGCAATTGAAGGCCGCGGCGCAGGCACTGGACGCTTTCGTGCTCCCCGGCAGCCCCGCCGACGTCGATCCCGCGCGCTATGGCGCGCCGAAACACGCCGAAACCGCGGATGCCGACGCCGCGCGCGAGCGCATGGACGCCACGCTGATCGATCACGCGCTGGCCACGCACAAGCCACTGCTGGCCATCTGCTACGGCACGCAATTTCTAAACGTCCACATGGGCGGCAGCCTGGTGCAAGATTTGCCCAGCGAAGCGCCCAGCCCCACGCGCCACGATCGCGAAGACGACGCGCCCGATTCCGAGCATCCCGCGCGCATCGAAGCCGGCCGCGTGGCCGAACTCGCGCGCCGCGCCGGCGCGAAGGAATCCGCGGAGCTTGTCGTCAACAGTTCGCATCACCAAGCGGTGCGCGACCCGGGCCGCAATCTGCGCGTCACTGCGCACGCAACCGACGGCACGATCGAAGGCGTCGAATACGCGGGCCCGGCGGATTGGATCGTCGGCGTGCAATGGCACCCGGAGCGCATCTCCGATAGCGCCAGCGGCGCGGAGCTTTCCCGCGCGCTCTTCCGCGAGCTAATCTCCGAATCCGCCGCGCGCCGAGCAAAGCGCAGCGGCTAAAATATTCCGCGAGGGTGGCGCGGCCCTCGCATCGAAGCAACACAAAGAGGCACCACATGATTTCACTCGCAGGCAAGGCGGCACTGGTCACCGGCGGCTCGCGCGGCATCGGCGCGGCCACCGTAAAACTTTTCGCGCAGGCCGGCGCCGACGTGGTCTTCAGCTACAACCGCAATCGCGCGGCGGCGGGACAAGTCGAACAAGAAGCCCGCAAGCAAGGCACGCGCATCGAATCGCTGAAAGCCGATCTGGGCCGCATGGCCGATGCCAAACGCCTGGTCGGCCACGCCGTCGAGCGCCTCGGCCGGATTGACATCCTGGTGGCCAACGCCGGCATCTGGAACACGGTGGAGGCGCCCATCGAAAAACTCACCGAGCGCGAGTGGGACGAAATGGTGCGGGTCAATCTGAAAAGCGTTTACGACGTGGTGCACTTCGCCGCCGCGCCCATGATCGCGCAGCGCTCGGGCCGCATCATCGGCATCAGTTCCGCCTCTGGCCAACGCGGCGAAGCCTTCCATTCGCATTACGGCGCCACCAAAGGCGCGATCATCAGCTTCATCAAGGGGCTTTCCACCGAACTTGCTCCGCACAACATTTTGGTCAACTGCGTTGCGCCCGGCTGGGTGGATACCGATATATCGCGGCCGGTGCTGGCGACCAAGGAAGGCGCGAAGCTCCTCGCCGCGTCGGTTCCGCTGCGCCGAGCCGGAAAAGCCGAAGAAGTTGCCGGCGCAATTTTGTTCCTTGCCTCCGACCTGGCAACCTTTATCACCGGTGAAGTGCTCAATGTGAATGGAGGAGCGGTCTTGTGCGGATGAAATTGCCCATTTCGGCGGCAGTGCTGGCAATCGTCGCGGCCCTTGCGCTGGCGGCCGCGCCGCAGATCGCCCGCGCGCAGGGCGACGAAGGGATGATGCCCGAACAAAGCACCGCCAAAGCCAAAGCCTTGCTGCAGCAAGAAATCGCCGCGCTCGGCGGCGCGGCGTATCTCGGCGTGCACAATTACGTTTGCGAAGGCCGCTTGGGCCAGTTCGCGCATTCCGGAGACCTCAACAGCTATCCGCCGTTCAAGGATTTCTGGATGCTGCCGGACAAGAACCGTACCGAATGGGACAAGCACGCCACCATCGTGGATATCGAATCGGGCAATCAGGGTTGGTCGCTTGATAAAAGCGGCGTTTCCGATCAGCCGGCCACGGTCATCTCCGATTTCGTGCAACAGGTCAAAACCGATATGGACAACGTCCTACGCTTTCGCCTGAACGAAGACGGCATGACCTTCCGCTACGCCGGAACGGACATCGTGGACCTTCAGCAAGTGGAGTGGGTGGAGTTGGTGGATCGTGACGACACCACCCTGCGTTTCGCCCTGGATGAGTCCACGCACTTGCCGCTGCGCTACGAAATCATCACGCGCAATTCGACCACGCGCGAACGCAGCGAAACGGACATGATCTATTCCGAGTATCTCCCGATCGATGGCGTGAATACCCCGCGCAAAGTGATGCGCGCCCAAGATGGCCGCAACATTTACCAGGCCTTTTATTCCGACTGCCAATACAACACGGACCTGGATCCCGCTCTCTTCACGAAGAAATCTCTCGACGATCGCTTCGCCCAAGAACCCAAACCAAAAGAAAAGCCGAAACCCGCGCCAACACACCCCGCCCCGCCGCACTAATCGCCCATACATCTAAACGCGCGAACTCTGCGGCATTGAGTCCAAATTCCATGGGTGTATCCTCGTGCCATGGATGACCTCAAAGGAAGAGTGGCGCTGGTTACGGGTTCGAGCCGAGGAATTGGCCGCGCGATCGCGTTGGCGCTTGCGCGGGCCGGAGCGAATGTTGCTGTCAATTATTTCAGCCGCGCAGCTGAGGCGCAGGCCGTCGAGTCGGAAATCTGTCGCTTGGAGCGACAGTGCATCAGCATCCAGGCTGACGTTTCGTCTTCAATCGATGTCGAGCGGCTCGTCAAAACTGCTAAAGAGCGCCTGGGCGCAATCGACATCCTCGTGAACAACGCGGGCATTTCTCGCCCACAGCCGATCGAGGAAATCACCGAACGCGATTGGGACGAAGTGATTGCGGCAAATCTGAAATCCTGCTTCCTGGTGACGCAAGCCGTGCTGCCTCAAATGCGCGCTCGCAAATGGGGGTGCATCATCAATCTCTCCTCCGTCGCGGCGCAGCTCGGAGGAGTCGTCGGACCGCACTACGCCGCGTCCAAAGCCGGCATCCACGGCCTCACCCATTTCTACGCGCAGAAATTGGCGAAAGAAGGCATCACCGTGAACGCCATCGCTCCCGCGCTTATCGAGACCGAAATGGTCACCGGCAATCCCAACGCGCGGCCAGACCGCATCCCGATCGGCCGATTCGGCTTGCCCCGCGAGGTCGCGGAAGTCGCCGTGATGCTCGCCAAAAACGCCTACATCACCGGCCAGACGATCAACGTCAACGGCGGTTGGTACATGAGCTGACTGCCGCATAGCGCGGCGCACAAAAAATACCGCGCCAGCATGTCCCCACACGCTGGCGCGGTAGCAAAACAGGGCCGCAGTAATGTCTTAGTTGCTGCGCGACGCTGAACCGCCGAACGCAAACCATTCGCGCCGCTTTGCAAGCAAGAACAGTGCGCACAGTCCGACGCCCAAGAGCGCCAGCCCCGATGGCTCGGGAGTTTGAACCATGAATTCCTGGCCGTACTGCCCCGCGTCGGGAGTCAGAATCTCCCAACCCTGGCCCGTGAAGCCGTCGTTCACTGCGGTCTGCGCGTCTCCCAGCAGAACCGACGCGCTGTCGGCTCCGGTGTACGGATCGGACGCGCCGGTTACGCTCCAGATCGCCCATTGGTCGGCCGCGATCTGCGTCTGGTCCGTCGTTCCTTGCTCCTGTGTAAGGAGCCAGGCAAATTCCAGATAATCCGTCTCGCTCTTCAGGTACGTCGAGCCGTAACCCGCGGGGTTCGTCGTGACCGGCGTGACAATCGCATTCCAACTGTCCCCGCCCGTAATATCGTGGCTGAAATCCACGCAGTAGAACTCAGCCGCTTGGCCGTTCAACGTCCCGCCATACGGCGGAATGCCCACGCCATTGTTTCCGAAGGCGTAGCTTCCATTGAATGCAACGATGCTGTCGGCCTTTGCGGATGGAATCAAAAACAGCAGAATGCCTGCTGCAAGAAACACGATCCTCGCGAAATTCTTCATGGCACCCCTCAGTTTTGACTTCACGAATAATTCTGCCGAAGGTGCCCGCCAACGCCCATGGTACGGGCTTCTTAATTGCGCCAGTACCGAAGGCGGGGGAAGTACTAGGGGCCCAATAGACCGCGGGCATGCACGCTCGGAAGGTTCCGGAGAGCCGCGCCGCCGCGGCGCTCAATCGCGCCCTGACAATTCCCGTTTCCCAGCGCGTCGTTGCAATGGTTTTCCCCGCTCAGCCAGCTGGTTCGATCTCCCACGGACGCCGCGCAATTCGCCCCTGCCTCACCCAGGCGGTATAATGCTCGAATGGCTTCGCCCCGAAGTGACGCTCCCTCGCACATCGCGATGCACGCAACCACCGTTCTTTGCGTGCGCCGCGATAACAAAGTTGTCCTGGCCGGGGATGGCCAGGTAACTTTAGGCGAGCACGTGATGAAGCACACGGCGAAAAAAATTCGCCGCCTGTTCGACGGTAAAGTCCTGGCCGGTTTCGCGGGCTCCACGGCCGACGCGCTTTCGCTTTTCGAGCGCTTCGAGAACAAGCTCCAGGAATTTCACGGCAATCTGCAGCGCGCCTCCGTCGAGCTCGCCAAAGACTGGCGCAAAGATCGCGCCCTGCGACATCTTGAAGCGCTTCTCATCGTCGCCGATGCCAAAGGCACGTTTCTGCTCTCCGGCAATGGCGATGTGATTGAGCCCGACGACGGCCTGTGCGCCATCGGCTCCGGCGGACCGTACGCCCTTTCCGCCGCACGCGCGCTCGCGCGCCACACCAAGCTCGGCGCCAAGGAAATCGCGCAAGAAGCCATGCGCGTGGCCAGCGAAATCTGCATCTTTACCAATGGCAACGTCACGATCGAGGAGCTTTAGCGGTCCCCAATTATGGTGATCTATCTTCCAGGTGAGCAGCGCGAGCCGGAACCCGAGCCGCAGCCGTCCTTCGACGAGCTGACGCCGCGCGAAATCGTCGCCGAGCTCGATAAGTACATCGTCGGCCAAGCCGCCGCCAAGCGCGCCGTGGCCGTGGCCCTGCGCAATCGCGTTCGCCGCCAAAAACTTCCCGCCGAACTCGCCGAGGAAATCCTGCCGAAAAATATTCTGATGATCGGTCCGACCGGCGTCGGCAAAACGGAAATCGCGCGACGCCTCGCGCGTCTCGCCGGCTGCCCATTCGTAAAAGTGGAAGCCTCGAAGTACACCGAGGTCGGCTACGTCGGCCGCGACGTCGAATCCATGGTCCGCGACCTGGTCGAAACCTCGATCGACATGGTCCGCGAAGAAAAACTCGACGAAGTCGCCGAGCGCGCCGACCAAACCGCCGAGGAGCGCGTCCTCGATCTACTGCTCCCGCCCTCGCCGCCTCCGCCTCCATCGCCGGACGCGCAGTTCCCATCCGCGATCGCGACCACGGATGCCGCGCGCCGCGAGACATCCGACCGCACACGCGAAAAACTCCGCGCGCAACTCCGCGAAGGCAAACTCGATCAGCGCATGGTCGAAGTGGAAGTGCGCGAGCGCGCCATGCCCTCCTTCGAGATCATCACCAATCAGGGCGTCGAGGAAATGGACATCAACGTCAAAGACATGCTCTCCGGCATGTTCGGCCAGCAGAAAAAAAAGCGCAAGATGACCGTCGCTGACGCCTACGAGTATTTGATTCAGGAGGAAGAGAACAGGCTGATCGATATGGATCAGGTGACCCGCACGGCCGTCGAGCGCGCCGAGCAAATGGGCATCATCTTCATCGACGAAATCGACAAAGTCGCCGGCCGCGAATCCGGTCACGGCCCCGACGTCTCTCGCGAGGGCGTGCAGCGCGATATTCTGCCCATCGTCGAAGGCACCACCGTGAACACGCGCTACGGCATGATTCGCACCGACCACATCTTATTCATCGCCGCCGGCGCGTTTCACGTCACCAAGCCTTCCGATTTGATCCCTGAGTTGCAGGGCCGCTTGCCGATTCGCGTCGAGCTTTCCGCGCTGCGCGAAGAAGATTTCGTGCGCATCCTCACCGAGCCGAAAAACGCGCTGCTGAAGCAATACACCGCGCTGCTTGAAACCGAAGGCGTGAAGCTCAGTTTCACCGAGGACGCCGTGGCCGCCGTGGCCAGCTTCGCCGTGCAGGTCAACGAGCAAACTGAAAACATCGGCGCGCGCCGCCTGCACACCATTCTCGAGCGCCTGCTCGACGAAATTTCTTTCGAGGCGCCCGAATTGAAAAAGAAAAATGTGAAAGTGGACGCTGCCTACGTCACGAAGCAGCTCTCCGATATCGTCAAGAACCAGGACCTCAGCCGGTACATTCTCTGACGGCTCGCGAAGCCGATATGCATCGCCCGCGTCGCAATTCACAAATCTCGGAACGCGTTCGCATCGCCCGCCGCGCGGCAATCGCAGCGGTTCTCGCATTCGCAGTGTGGGCAGCCGCAGGATGCGGCGCGCCCGGCGAACCGCAACCGCCGAAACCCGTCATCCCGCAAGCCGTCACCGATCTCGCCGCGCATCAGCAGGGCGATACCGTCGTTCTTGCCTTCACTCTGCCGGCGCGTTCCACGGACAACGAAACGCTCGCCGGATATCCCACGGTCGAAATTTATCGCGGCACGCTCGCCGCCGGAGAACCCGAGCACAAAATTTCCACGCGCCTGGTTTACACGATCCCAGCCGCGCTCGTGGATACGTATCTCTCCGGCGACCGGCTGGAATTCCGCGATCCGTTCCACGCCGAAGACCTCGCGCGCCAGGCCGGCGCCACCATGATCTACATGGTGCGCACCAGCGCCGCGCGCCGCCACGCCTCCGCCGATTCCAACGTCGCCGAAGCCCACGTTTACGCCGTCCCCGCCGCGCCCGCCGCGCTCCGCGCCACCGTCACCGAGCACGCCATCCAGCTCGCGTGGCAGCCCGCGCCCAGCGGCGCCGCAATCGCCGGCTATCGCGTGTATCGCGGAGAGCTGGCGCCGGATTCTCCGCCCGGCGCAACCGATCCCGCGAAGATGAAATTCGCGTCGCCGCTTGCGCTCGCCGGGCCAGCATCGGAATCCGCGTTCGACGATCCGCAATTCGAGTTCGGCCGCACTTACGTCTACACCGTGCGCAGCGTCGCGCAATATGGCCCGGACTCCATCGAGTCCGGCGATTCCGCCGTGGCCATCGTCACACCGCGCGACATTTTCCCGCCCGCCACGCCGCGCGGCCTGGAAGCGATTTACGTCCCGGCAACCGCAACCACGCCCGCCGACATCGAGCTTTCGTGGGCCATTAGCCCTGAATCGGACCTGGCCGGCTACAACATTTATCGCAGTGAACATTCGGGCACGCCCGGCCGCAAATTGAACACGGATTTGTTGCCCAGCCCCGCGTTCCGTGATATGGATGTGATCGCCAACGGTCATTACTTCTACTCGGTTTCCGCCGTGGATCGAGCCGGCAATGAAAGCCCCCTCAGTCCCGCGGTAGCAGCGGAAGCCCCAGTGAATACACCGTAGCGCGGTATTTTTATAGCGGAGGCCGCCGTGCCTCCAGCGCCGAAGCAACACGATGCTTTCGTAGCGGAGGCCTTCAGGCCTCCAGCTTTTCCCGCGCGGGAAGCCGTCACGCCTCCAGCGCCGCACGGCGCAAGGTTTATGTAGCGGAGGCCTTCAGGCCTCCAGTTGTTTCTGTACCGCAGGCGCTGATGCCCCCAGCGCCGAAGCGACGCAAAGCAAATCGAAAGGTGTGCGCATGGTCCGGACCCCGTTCTCGGGCATAGTGAGATTCTTCTCGCCGCACGGAGCCACGCTGCGCACCGGCATTTTCACCGGCGCGGCCCTTTCCGTGGTCCTGGTCTCATGGGTGGTCGTTGCCAACCGCGTCGCGGCGCTCGAGCCTTTCGCGCTCGCGCGCAACGTCGCCGCCGTCGCCGCGCTGGTCATGCTGATGGCCATCCCGGTGACGCGCTTCCTGAAATCTCCCCGCGCCCTGTTCGTTTCCGGCGTGTTCGCCTGGGCGATTTTGACGTTCTCCTACATGGGCCTCGAACTGTTTTTCTGGCGCCTTGAAAGCCGCATGGGCCCCTTCCAGCTCTTCATGCTCGGCGCCGTAGCCTACGGCCTTCTCTCCGTCTTCAGTTGGGTCGTCAGCATGATCAGCATCGCCCGCCACCAGCCCGCCATCGCCGTCCGCCGCCGCACCTCGCCACCAAGATAGGCGCCCCGGTCCAATCTGTCCGGGATCCGCCCGGTCTGTAGTGGCAGCTCGAGTTGCAACTGGACCCCCCACCCCCCCGTTTTTGTGGAAGTGTTGATTCTAGAAAACTTAAAGTCGAAATTTACGGAAGTGTTGATTATAGGAGACTTCAAGCGGCCGCTAATGAGCGAGATACGAAATGCGCAAAAATTCTTGGAAGTGTTGATTCTAAAGAGACTTAAGTGCCACCTAAGTCCTCTATAATCAACACTTCTGAGAAATGCTGCTAGTTGCAACTGTAGTGGAAGAATTTGTTGTAAGTAGATGTGCGGGAGATACGAAGACGTCTCCGCCGCGACGGACCTTCGGCTTTCGGCGGCTTCCTTCGCAGCTCGCGCGCTGCGGCGGGCAGGCTCGGGACTTGCACCCTTGGTCGGGTGCTCCGTGGCGAACGGCGAGATTTGTGCCAGACTCATGCGAGATCATAGCACGGATGATTACTCTATGTCAATATATCTTTATGGGATAGTATTCGAATAGAAGTGTTCGAATACCTCGCCCTCCCACATCGTTGCAACGCATCGCGCTGTCGTAGGCCGTCGTTGAGTTCGAGGACCAGAATGGGAGCGTTCCGTCCGGAGCCGCTTCCGAAGTGGGACTTTAGCGGGCCCAGTGCCGTGGTCTCGTAAGCGGTTTCCTCTTCAGACGTATCTGCAATTCGATTCATGCCTGGGAATTTGTGACGGATGCACTCCGATAAACGCCGTCGTTCGTGGTGATTCCAGGACGGTTGTGGTCGCTTCCGACAACGGATCTGCTCTACGTCGTTCCGCAATCACGTCGGTTACAAAAAAAGCCCCGGAGTTGCCTACGCAAACCCAACCGACCTGTGCTTTGGATACTGCTGGGCCGCGCGTTGATAGTCCGAGACAACGGCCTGAAAGGCTTCCAGCAAATTTGTGAACTGCGCCTCGCGCGATTCAGCGCTCCCAACACGGCAGGCGCGACACAGCGTCATTGCCTGGCCGGAGGGGTCGAAGCCAGCCTCAAGGTCGCCATTCAGGGGATCCCGCCCCGATCTCTCCCCGCACATTTCGCAATACGACTTGAGTGGTAGCGATTCCAGGGGCCCCGGCAAGTAGTTCTCGGAGAGTATCTTTCGTATGCGGCTATTCTCGGATTGCTTTTCACGACCGTCCTGGAAGGTCGCAATCGCTCGATCGAGTCTCTGGAAAACCTGTTCGCTCGTAATCGACACGGTCAGTCCGCGGCCTCTAGCGTCCGAGAAGGATAGATAGCCAACGCCCATCTGGGTCCTCATGCAGGTACCACACCGACAAGGGCGATAGACCCCAAGTTTTCGATTGCGCTCCCCACCATTCCACACAAAATCGCTATTTGTCCTCATCAGAGCCCTCCGCTCCGATGTTCTAGTTTAGAACATTCCCGACCGGTTCGAAAGGTATTCTTTCGCCGTGATCAAGAGGCTAGGCCGAAAGAACATTATTGGCCGACGCGTAGCCGAGGCGCGCCACCGCTGTAAGCCACCACTCACACAGGATGCCCTTTCCGGGAGACTCGCTCGAGCCGGTATCCAGCTCGACCGGGCGGCAATTGCGAAAATCGAAGGAAATGGCCGCCATGTACTTGATTACGAACTCAAGGGCCTCGCAGAGGTGTTGGGTGTGGGCGTTAGTTGGCTCCTCGGGGATGAAAAGAAGTGAAGGACGCCACTTCGCAATTACGCTTCGCGACACGGCGCGCCAAGTCTGACGTCGCGAACAAACTCGTCAGCATGTTTCTTCACGAGTTGAGCCGCAGCATCAGCGAAAACTGGCCAATTAGGGTCGACGGCGAGGAGTACGAGGAGCTCGTACGGAGGTGCTTTAGGAATCGGTGCCCATACTGTTCCTGCGATCTGGCGACGACGATCCGAGTCGTCGAACACCTCGACGGCATGAATCGGTACCGGGCGGGACTCCACGCTCCAGGGAATGTCTTGGTCGCCTGCAAAAAATGCAACAGCGAAAAACGGAGGGACGATTCGCAGAGGGTGCTATCGCTTGCGAAAACCGGCTGGGAGTCATTTCTATCGCACGATGGTTCCCGCTGTGCCGCCTCCTGCTTGACCTGTCAGTACTGGAAAACTGTCTGGGAAGATGAATCGGACCGCGCACTACGATTGAGCGAAAATCTGCAGCGAATTCGATCTTTCCGTATGGCGTTTCCGGAATTTCAGCAGGCTATGCCTGCCCTCGTGGAAACCCTTCCGGCCTCGTTGACCAAGCTATACTCCGACTGCCAAAACTTCGCCGAGAGGGAGATGAAGGTGCTGCTGAAAGCCTTCGAACGCAGCCGCAACTCCTCGCTTTGACGAGGCCCCCACGGCGGAACCGCTACGGATGTGCCCAGCGCAGCAGCCGCGCCTGACCCGTTTTCCCGCGAAGAAGAAGACCGGCCCTCCCCAAGTGGGCTCCTTGCAGCTTTGCGCCTAATCATTCGCCAACTTACCTTTAGAGTCAAGAAACGTCCGACGTGCCGCGGGATCCGGCGGCGATGCTACAGGCAGCCCTTCGAGGCGTAGGCCAGCGGCGCTCTCCCGGGCTCTTTTATCGATCAAGGCGGGGCTGGGTGCGTGGAACGGCCGGGAGCGTTCCGGTACACTATCGACCGGCGTCTTCGCGAGGGCTTCGGCGCGACGGGCGTGACGAAATGCGGGCGGAGACAAGCTCCGCTCCTACGAAAACAAGGGGCGCACGAGGGACGAAATGAAATTCTGCCGATTTCAATTGCTGGAGTTTGACGCGGGGGCGGCGAGCCGCGCGGGCGAAGGCGTGCATCCGGAGCCGCGCATTGGGCGCATCGAAGGCGATACGGTGCAGGAGCTTTCGGGCAGCTTGCTGGGCGAGACCAAAGCGGTGGGGCGCAATTGGAAACTGGCGGAGGTGGCGCTGCTGCCGCCTTCGGTGCCGACGAAAATCGTGTGCGTGGGGCGGAACTACGCCGATCACGCCGCGGAGTTCAACAACGACGTGCCCAAGGAGCCGCTGATTTTTCTGAAGCCGCCTTCCGCGATTCTGGCGCCCGGAGAGGCGATCGTATTGCCGGCGATTTCAAAGCGTGTGGATTATGAAGGCGAGCTGTGCGTGGTGATCGGGCGGCGCTGCCGGCAATTGAGTGACACGGACGACGCGCTGGCCTACGTGGCGGGCTACACCTGCCTGGACGACATCAGCGCGCGCGATTTGCAATTTTCCGATCCGCAATGGACGCGCGCCAAGGGCTTTGACACGTTCTGCCCGTTTGGGCCGGTGCTGGAGACCGAACTCGATCCGGGACACGTGACCGTGGAGACTTACGTGAACGGCGCGAAAAAGCAGTCCGCCAGCACCACGGACATGATTTTTCCCGTTGATGCTATAATTCGCTGGATATCGCACGTGATGACGCTCGAACCGGGCGACATCATCGCCACGGGGACGCCCTCTGGCGTGGGCCCGCTCGCCGCGGGCGATATCGTGGAAGTGGTTGTGAGCGGAATTGGCACGCTGCGGAACCCGGTCCGCGCGGCGGATTCTTAGAGCTTTCTTTCCGCCACCGCGGAAAGAGTGGAGAGATCATGAAATTTTTCCTGGATACCGCAAATCTGGATGAAATCCGCCGCGGCATGGCCCTGGGCGTAATTGACGGCGTAACCACCAATCCATCGCTGGTGGCCAAAGAAAAGAAACCCTTCCGCGAACACGTGTTGGAAATTTGCGAGGTGGTGAAGCCCGGCGTGGTCAGCGCTGAAGTCGTCTCCACCGACACGGACAATATTTTGCGCGAGGCGCGCGAGATCGCCACGTGGCACCCCAACATCATCGTGAAAATTCCGTGCATCCCCGCGGGCGTGCGCGCGCTGAGCATCCTCTCAAAGGAAGGGATTCGCGTGAATATGACGCTGGTGTTTTCGGCGTCGCAGGCGCTGATCGTGGCCAAGGCTGGCGGATATTTCGTGAGCCCGTTTTTGGGGCGGCTTGACGATATTTCCTCCGACGGCTTGGTGCTGCTGCGCGATATCTGCCAAATCTACAAAGCGTACAACTATCCGACGCAGGTGCTGGCGGCCAGCTTGCGCCATCCGCTGCACGTGGTGGAAGCGGCGAAGATGGGCGCGCACATCGGCACGATGCCTTACAAAGTCTTCGAGCAATTGTTCCTGCATCCGCTGACCGATCGCGGCTTGGCAGGATTCCTGAAGGATTGGGAGAACGCGCGCCAAACGCTGGGCGATATTTTTGCCACGCCCGCCGGCGCGGCGCGCAAATCCGGGAATTGAAGGCGCTCACCGACGATTGGAGGCTACTGGCGGCAGCGGGCGCGGCCGTTGCCGTAGCTATCGCCGCCACGTCGTATTGGAAATTTCGCCGCCGGCCGGATGCGGATGAGATTGAGCGCCGCCGCCGCGCCCACGTCAATCAAGTGGGGCGCATCGCCGAAGGGCGCGTAACCGAGCTTGCCGAAGTTCCGGCGCCGGCAATATCGAATGGCCGCTTCGCAATGTTTCGCGGCGCCGAAAAAAAATCCGGCGTCCGCCCCGCGCGCAATCGCAAACTTCTCTGGTACACCTATTCGATTTCCGGCGTGACCTATGAAACCGCGCAGGACATCACTGGACTGGAACATCGCGCGCGGCAACTTTTGTCCGGTCAACTGGCAAGCGTGAAGTACGATCCCGCGAATCCCAGCAATTCCATATTGGTTTCCGAAGAGTGGTCGGGCCTGAGCTAGATGATGCGGCGGTACACATTCGGTGCGATGGCTGTGATTGTGGCGTTCGTGATCTTGCTGGCCACAGCCGTCGCGTTGGTATTCGCCACGCTGCGCATCGAGCGCATCGCCAATCCGCTGGCGCACGCCGCAGCCGCCGGCGCCGAGTTGATATTCGGCGCGGCCCTGCTCCTCGCCGGCGTGTATGTCGCCACGCGCTTCGCCGTACACATCTTCGGCCTCACGGCAGACAATCAGCCGCGAAAATCCTGAACGATTGCACGTGCATCGCGCGGGCCAAACCAATCGCGGCGGCATACAGTGCGGCGACAGTCTAGTTGCGGCGGCGCGTCGACCGACGGCTACTGCGTCGGCGGCGGGATGTATTGTGATGGCGACGGCGGTGGCGGCGTGGAAATGGATGAGATGTCGGGCAGACGGCCGGCGGATTCGATCACTTGCTGCGCGAGGTAGTTCGAGACCTTGGCTTCGTTGCGCGCTTCGGTCAGATACGCGGTGCGCAACAACTGCTCTTTGCGCGTGCGCAGCGCGTCGCGGATGGTCGATTGCACGGTGGGATCGTTCAGATCGCGCTGGCCAGGAGCTTCCTTAGCGATGAGCTTCAAGATCCGATACGAGTCTGGCAGTTGACCCGGCTTGCCGCCGGGCAGTGGCACGGTGATGATGCCGCTGAACTCGCCCGGCTTGAGCGCCATGACGGCGTCCTTGAGGACGAGATTTTTCTGCAGCGAGGATTCCGCAACGTATCCCAAGTCGCCGCCGGACGCCGCAGTTTGCGGATCTTCGGAATAATCCATGGCCAATTCCGCAAAATCCGCGCCGTTTTTCAATTGCGCGAGCAGCGCGGCGGATTTGCGGCGCGCCTCGACGTCAGTCGTAGCGTCGTCGTTCTTGCGATTGCGAACCTCGGGGTCCTTGGTCGGCGTGACCACGATTTGCGCGAGATGATATTGCGTTTCGGCGACGTTGAACTGCTGGCGATTCTGATTGTAGAAGTCGGAGACATCCTGATCGGTGATGCTGATCTTAGAGACGACTTCGCGATTGATCAGTTTCTGGATGGAAAGTTCTTGGCGAATGTCTTTCTTCAAGTCGTCCACCGTGACGCCGCGATCTTTCAACTGGCGCTGAAACTCATCCTCGGTGTAAGGACTCTTGAACTCCGTGAATTTGTCCTCGACTTCGCCGTCGGAAGCCGTCAAACCCAGTTTCTGCGCGCGTTGCAGCAGAATTTGGTTATTGATCAGCTCATCGAGAATGTTGAGCATCAGCGAGAGCGCTTCTTCATGCGACGGCAACTGTCCGCCGGGGTTGACGCTGGTGCGGTAATACTGCTCGACCTCACTGCGCGGAATATCCGTGCCGTTGACTTGCGCCCACACGTCCGGCGAAGGCGCTTCTCCCCTGCGGCAACCGCCGGCCCAAGCCAGCGTCGCCACGATCAGCCCTGCCGCCAACAATTGCTTTTGCATTTCCGCCTCTAGATGCTTTCCGGCTGGGCGCGCCAGTGATCGCGCTCCGCGAAGATCGCTTACGCTGCTTTGTGGACTTTACCCGCGCGCAAGCACGACGTGCAAACCCGCACCTGCTTGCGCACGCCAGCTACAACCGCCCGAACGCGCTTGAGATTGGGATTCCAGCGCCGGCGCCGCGTGTTATTGGCGTGGCTGATCACATTGCCATACCGCGGACCTTTTCCGCAAATTTCGCATTTCTGTGCCATCTCTGCTCCTTGCAGGGTTCGAGGAATGTTCTAAGACCCGCTAGACGCTGAAAGTATAGCAACGATCGGCACTCCAGCCTAGAACACGCTTGCGCAGCGATGGTCGGCCGCGCAGCGCCGCAGCGGGCTCAGCGGAATATTTGTCTGGCCCTTGTCCCATTGCGGACAGTTTGCTCGTTCATGCCGTGGGATAGTTTGCGGCACGGCGTGTAATTCGCCTCACACAGACAACCTTCAGGAAGCGCGGTTTCAGCAAGAACAAGAACTGGAGAAAACTAAAATGAATCCTGTGACTGAAATAAGAACGAATCCGGCTTCCGAATCGAGAAGTGTTGCGAGTGGAGCAGCCGCTGCGCCAGCCTCGGCAAAACCGACGACAACGACCGGAGCGGTTTTCGGCGCCACGCCGGGGATGCCTGGAATCTTCAAGTCAAATTTCGACTACCAGCTTGTGAGAGGGATGCTCGCCGGCGCCTATGGCGAGGGCGGCGCGTTCGGTGAGCTGTACTCGACAGCGAGGCGAGTGGTGGACAGAGACATAGAGAGCTGGACTGCCGAATGGGGCGGCACTGCGGAGAGGGTCGAGGCCATAGCCCACAACTCCTTGAGCGGCGGCCATGCCGTCAGTGCGCGCGAGGCGTTTCTCCGGGCGTCCCTGTATTGGCGAACGGGACTCTTCTTCCTTGACAACAACGACCCACGCCAGCTCGCGATGTACAAGAGTCACCGCGCATGCTTCAGGCACGCAGCGGCGCTGTTCGATCCGCAGATCGAACCCGTCAGCATTCCCTACGAGAACGGGAAAGTGTTGCCTGGGTATTTCATGCGCGCGGACGCAACCGGTCGACCGCGTGCGACGGTGATGATCCTCGGTGGTGGCGACACGACTTGCGAGGAACTGTATGACTTTGGCGGCGGTGCGGCAGCGGTGCGCCGCGGCTACAACGCGTTTTTGTGGGAGGGCCCCGGACAAGTCGGCGCGTACGCCATGGATCGGGATTTGACGTATCGCCCGGACTGGGAAGTCCCGACGCGATATGCCGTGGACTACGTTCTATCCCGCGGCGACGTGGATGCCACCAGGCTGGCGCTCTCGGGGCACAGCATGGGCGGATACTTCGCCCCGCGTGCCGTAGCCTACGAAAAACGCATTACGGCCGTGATCGCGAATTCGCTGATACCGGAACTTAAGCCCGTACTTTTGGCCTTGATGGGCTTTGACCCAACCAAGCCCTATGTTGAGGGAATGGAGGACAAGATTGACATTTCCGAGCCGATGAAGAAATTCATGACGACGAACGTCAAAGAGCGGTGCGGGTTCGCAGGGAAGCCGCTCGGGGCACTATTTGACAACATCGGGAGTTACACCTTGGCCGGGCTTGAGGGGAAGATCACGTGCCCGCTGCTGAGCATAGCCGGCGAGGGCGAGGGACCGCTGATGGTGAGTAAGGGGCACGCGTTCTACGAGAAGCTCACCTGCCCGAAGACGGAGCGTGTGGTTAGCTCACTGGAGGGCGGCGACGCTCACTGCACAATGAATAACCCGAGTCTGAAGCACCAGATCGAATTCGACTGGCTCGACGAGGTCTTCAAATAGGATCGGGGACACCTAGAGTAATTTCAGTTGCATGGAGAACGCGCACAAACAGAAATGGGGGCGAGTGGCGCAGGCTTTGAAGTGAGGGTGACCCATCCTTTGGCCGCCGCGGCGGGCAAAGGATGAGCCACCCCGGTATTCAATTCGCGCAGCCCTCAAGGCGCCGCATATTACTCCACGGTGAAGACTGCCAGTGGTGTCATCCGCTCGTGCAGATTGTGGAATTCAAAGAGCCTGGAAGGGGTGGGCCACCCGCCCATGTTGACTTGGGAGATTTGCCAGAAGCGTATCGAATGGCGCCTTGAAGTTGAGAGGGGCGGTGTCGCAGCCTTTGAATTTCGGGCGGCCCATCCTGGCGCTGCAAAGGGCGGGCCACCCGCGGGACGTTCAGAAGAACTACAGTAGCGTGTCGAAGGGGGGCGTTATTGTGGCTAATGCCATAGGGCGAATGTGTTCGCTCTTCACGATCTTATTCTTAATCGGAACCGTTCAAATGTGTGCTCAGGCACCCACTGAGCTGAAAGTATGGAGTTTTCAAGGGGCGCGCGGGCAGGTCCAAATAAAAGCGTCTCAGGTCGGCGGCAGCGCTGGCAAAAAAACATGTGTTCTGGAGATTTACTCTCCTGGGGGAGCGAATCGGTCGGAAGTTGAGGAGGCGGAGTTTCTTTCGACGGTTTTGAACGATCTGCCGAAGATAGGTGTAAGCGTCCAGTCAATCGATCGGATTCTCTTTCGGTTTAATGAACCAGACGCTGTTGCCAGGGTAGCGGCCTACGCAGCGTCGTCAAAGCAATGGAGGGAAGCGTTGCGCAACAACAACGTGTCCATTGCTCATGCGCTCGTGACGGCGTTCATCAACGAAAGCGGTGCATACAGGGAGTGGGATCGCGTGTTCAGAGAGCATGGTCTCGCCCTCAGAGTTGCGGGTGTGGAGCAATTCATGGTGGAGCCGTTTTCCCAGGCACACGCGAGTTGTCCGGCGGGTACGGATTGCAAGAATCTTGTCGTTCCGAACGATGCCTTCGTGCAGATGAATGTTGTCCCCATCGCTCGCCAGTAGGGTTGGCCTCTACCAGCACCCCAATCAGCTAGACTGCCCCTCTTGCGCCCACCCTACGCGCCTGGGACGATTCCGTTAGGACAGGTTCCGACCAGCCCCACGACAAACATCTTGCGCGGGGCGGGGTACGGCGCGGGCGAGCGGAGGATTGGTGACCCGCATCACTCGGGAGGGTGACTTCGATCACTGCTGGCGAGGGGGCCGCGGGTGCACAGTTACGGGCGCTGGAGGTGGGGCATGAAGACCGCCGAGCCTGGCACGCGCATCGTGCTGAAAAATATTTTGTTTCTCACGGATTTCTCGGAGCCTTCCCAGGCGGCCCTGCCATTCGCCATCGCTGTGGCGCGCGGATACGGCGCGACGATTCACGCGCTGCATGTGCTGATGCCGGAGCCCTACGTCCACGCCCTGCCGGAGACGATCGCGGCCGCTCTGGAAGCGCAGGAGGAAACCGCCGAAGCGGAAATGCAGCGCGTGGAAGCGCAGCTGGCGAACGTGCCGCATGAAGTGGCTGTGGTGCGGGGGGCCGGCGTGTGGCCGGCTCTGGAACAAACGATCACGGAGTGCGATGCCGACTTGATCGTCCTGGGCACGCACGGCCGCACCGGCGCGCAGAAGTTGCTGCTCGGATCGACGGCGGAGGAAATTTTCCGGCGCGCGCGCGTTCCCGTGCTGAGCATCGGTCCATGGGCGCGCAGAGGGATTCACAACGCGGCGCACTTCCATCGCGTGCTTTATGCCACGGACTTTACGCCGGCATCTTTGGCTGCGGCGCCCTACGCGATTTCCCTGGCGCAGGAACACGCGGCGCGGCTGGCGCTGATCCACGTGGTACATGAGCGCGATCTGGAACCCGGGCGCGTGCGGGCCAAGGACTCGGTGGCCAACGTGATGTACGAACTGCACGAAATCGTTCCGCAGAACGCTGAATTGTGGTGCCGGCCGGAGGCGGTGGTCGCGTACGGGGAACCAGCGACGAGAATTGTGGAGGCGGCGAAGGAACGCGACGCCGACCTTATCGTCCTGGGTGTCCGCGACGCCGCCGGGCATTTGGGTTCATTGACGCACTTGGAGCGAGCGGTATCGCACAACGTCGTGGCTCATGCGGTGTGCCCTGTCATGACCGTCCGGGGATAAAGCGAGAGCCGCCGCGAGGAGCCACCTAGGCATCCTCGAGCGGAGACGGCGGCTCTCGAGGCCTCTGCTTCTAGCACATTCCACGCGACAGAAAAATCACGTAAAACAACTTAAGGCGAAAAGCGGTTTAGTGCCGCTGCTCGCCTCATGGCTGACCTCAGCCCCGGAAGAAAATATCCCAAGAAATCGTGGAGAAAAGTGAGAACTAACTTGCTTTGAGATCTGCTCCGATTTTACCGAGAGCGGCTTTCAACCGCGCGCGACCCCCGGCTATTTCGCGGTGAGGTGTTTCGCCGATTCCTCGGCGTCGCCGCCGGGCCAGAGGAGCTTCAGGATAACGCCCTTTTCATCGTCGTATGAGAGCGAGAAAACGTGCGCACACCGCTCGCAGAGCCAATAGTGTTTGGCCGCGAGATTTTGCGTCGACGCTTGCGCGTCTGGTTGCTGCGCTTTTTCACCCGCAGATTCGGGCTGGAAGCGGAAGAACTTGCCGCCCGCGAGCCAGTGAAAATCCGTGGGGCAGGCTGGATTGGCGCATTTCGGATGCAGACTTTGGAAAAGCGGTTCCCCTTTGCCTCCGCCTTCGCCAAGAACCGCCAGGTCGTCTGGGCCGCCGTGCGCGCTGCGTTTCTCTTCGAGCCTCTGGATGATGGCGCGGAGCCACTTTGCGTAAACGTCTTCCGTGTCCGGTTGGTTCGCGTAGCGATAGAGCGAATCCAAGGTTTCGCCTTCGACGTTGAAGGGAATATGGCGGCAGGGGATTTCGGATTCGCGAAACGCCGCGGGAACCAAGGGCATCAAGACGCATTCGACGCAGGGATCGGGATGATCCTTGGAGTCATAATTCATGCAAGTCGGGGAATCCTCGAAAATAAATGTCGGTCTCCACGGCTCGCGCGGGGAGCGGCCATAGCCGCCTTTTTCAAGGAAAGTGAGCTCGAATTTCAGAACATCCAGAAGGTCACGCTCATCTTTTTTCATAACCCACCTCCCCTGTTCATCCTCTTTTCTTGAGTGTGTTCCTTTCCACAAGTGCGTGCTGTGATGGGGGTCACAACGCCGCGTGAATGGCGTCACACGAAAGTCGAGCGCATGAGAATGAGGTCGCAGAACGCTGAGGACAAAGGGCTTCGCGAGACGGTTAACGTACGGCCAAAGGATTAGCGCAGTGCTAAACCGAAAGCGGCGTATAATACGGGCAAATAAAATGAAAACACCATACGGCCTGCAGGTCATCGAGAGCTGCCTTACCTGCCCTGTGTTGCGGGACAGAATCTTCTGTGACCTTTCTCCGCAGACGCTTGCCGAGCTCGATTCGATTTCGGCGTCTTCGACGTACCCGAAGGGCGCGGTTCTGTTCGTCGAAGGCCAACAGCCACGGGGCGCGTTTATCATCTGCAACGGACGAGTGAAACTTTCCGCGAACTCGGCCCAAGGCAAGTCTTTAATCCTGCGCATTGCCGAAGAGGGAGAAGTAGTGGGACTTCCCGGTTCAATTTCGGGAAAGCCCTACGAGGTAACGGCGGAGGCGCTGGATCCGATCCAAGCGAATTTCATACGCCGCGAGGATCTGCTGCGATTCTTGCGCGAGCACGGCGATGCGGCGGTGCGCGTGGCGGAGATGCTGTGCCACATCTATCACGCGACGTATCAAGAGGTTAAGTATCTTGGGTTTTCAAGCTCCGCAGCCGAGAAACTGGCGCGATTCATCATCGATTTGACCGATCATGAGAAGCGCGGAAATGGCCCCCTTCGCGCAACGGTGACGCTGACGCACGAGGAGATCGCTGAGGTGATTGGCTCTTCGCGCGAAACCGTCACGCGCTTGTTCGCAAGCTTCAAGAAGAAGAAACTAATTGAGGTGAATGGTTCGACGCTGGTGGTGAAAGATAAAGCTGGCCTTGAAGCGCTGGTTGAAGCACACTGATCCCCTTCCTGTGGTGTGACGCTGGACACGGCGATGCGTGACGCGCGTCACAGAGTGGCGGGCACGAAACAGAAATAATCTGCAACTGTCGCGCGAGGCTTGGTCCGCGACGCCGAATCGCAGGTCGGAGGGGGCATGGGGGAACGCAGGAACAGCAACGGGACCTATGTCGTCGGACTTGCACTCATTCTTCTGTTTGTTTCTTCATCGCTCGTAGTAAAAAAAATCAGCGCACAAGCACAGCAAGATAAGCAGGCGCCTGCGAGCGCTGCGCAGACTGCCAGCGCACCTGCTGCGTCGCCCGCCCCCTCCGCCTACGCCGGATCGGATGCCTGCAAAACGTGCCACGCGGACGAATATTCGAGTTGGGAGAAGAGTCTTCACTTCCGGACGTCGCTGGACACGAAGGGCGGACCTTCTAAGCAAGGATGCGAAGCGTGCCATGGACCGGCCGCGAACCACGTCGCCGATCCGAGCGATACATCGGGCCTGTTTATTTTCGAGAAGGCTTCCGCCACAGATATCAACGCGCGCTGCCTGACGTGCCATGCTTCCGGGACCGGCCAGATGAATGCCTCAAATTCGTTCCACCGGCTAAACCAGGTAAGCTGCACCGACTGCCACTCGCCGCACCACGCGACGACGCCGGAACACTTGCTGGTCAAGGCCCAGCCGGAACTTTGCTACACCTGCCACCTGCAGCAGAAATCCCAGTTCAATATGCCTTTTCACCATCGCGTCAATGAGGGTTTGATTCAGTGCACCGACTGCCACAACCAGCACGGAACTGATGGAACGTGGCAGTCCGACCATTTGGTGCGGCAGGTACAGAATTCAAACTCCGGCGATGTGGCTTGTTTCAAGTGCCACAAGGACAAGCAAGGACCATTCGTGTTTGAACACGCCGCCGTGCGGTTGGAAGGATGCGCGACCTGCCATATCCCGCACGGAGGAGCGAATCCTCACATGTTGAAGTACAGCGACATCAACCTGCTCTGCCTGCAATGCCACACCGCAGCCCACTTCGGACCGGTGGCAGGGACCGGCATGCCGGTAATGAATGGTCCGGCTCCGAACAACTCTAACTATATACAGGGATGCACGATCTGCCATACGGCAATCCACGGTTCCAACTTTAGCGACATCTTTTTCCGATAGATGGAATGTAACGAATATTTGGAAATGAGAGACACGCAGAAGGTTAAGTCATGGAACTGGCTGGCGGAAATCGCAGTTCTTAAATCGTCGGGGCGAAAAATCATGACTGAACTTATGGGCGTCAGACGGCTCAGTTTATCGTTGCTGGCGGCGGTGGTGTTTTTCTGCTCGCCAGCGTGCCGGGCCCAGACGAGCAGCTCCGAGCAGCCCACCCCAACCAGTACTGTCTCGCCCAACAATTATGAGATCCAACAAACGGTTGAGGTTGGCTATCGGTCAGACTGGATTGGCGGGAATCAGGATACGTACGACACGTTCGTGGATCTGGCCTCCGGCCCGCGTTTGCTCGATTACACGTTGGACATGAGGTCCATCAACCACCAGGGGCTTCTGTTCGACAATCTGAACTTCAGCAACTTCGGGTATGGCGGCGATCCCAACGACGTCTCGCGCCTGCGGATCGGCAAGAACAAGTTGTACGACTTTAGTGCGATGTTCCGCCGCGACAAATATTTCTGGGACTACAGCCTGCTGGCGAATCCATTAAATCCAGTCCCGTTCACGGCGTCCGCGACGATGCCTGCGTTTGCCTCTACCGAGTCGCCGCATTCGCTCGACCTCGTGCATCGCATGCAGGATTACGACTTGACGCTCTTGCCGCAGTCCCGCGTGCGTTTCCGGCTGGGATATTCGCGCTACGTGAGCGAAGGGCCTGCACTCACTACGGAAGACGCCACCGACGAAATCCTGATGGCGCAGGATTTCCGGATGACGACGAACGCGTATCGCATCGGCGTGGATTTCAAAATTCTGAAGAGGACGACACTCTCCTACGATCAGTTCCTTGAATACAACAAGAACGACACGAGCGACTCGCTGGCGAGCACGCCATTTCTAGTCCAAACAAGCCAGTTCCCCGGCACAGTGCCCGTGAGTTTGGGGATCAACTGGTACTATCCCCCTACTGCTGCGACCACCCCTTGCGCGGCGCCGCTTCTCGCCACAGGTTACGTAAACAACAGCAGTGCTTCCACGAGTTGCAAGATCGTGGCGTCCTATACGAGGACCGCCCCGACGCGGAATTTCATGCCCATCGAGCGGCTGAGCTTTCAATCGACCTCTATCCCCAGGTTTGAAATGTCCGGTTCGGCCAGCTACAGCAACAGCAACAATTCCGCACCGAATCTGTACGATTCCATAAACGAATGGACGGCCTCCACGACAAGCCAGGTTCGTGACTCCATCGTTTCAGGTCCGGCCGACGCCAAGGAAATCTTTGTGCACGCGAATTGGTCCGGCATTTATTCGTTGATCCCAAAAATCCGGATCGTCGATTCCGTGAATTACGATCACTGGCAAAATCCTGGATACAATAATCAGACGACCACGGATGTATTCGCCACGGCTGCCCCGACCGGGTCAGGGGCTACCGGTATATTGCTGCCCCAAGCGCAGTTTGCACCGCTGGTTGCCGGCGGATCGACATTTGCCAGCATCTGCCCGAGCCCCTACACCGCGCTCACCTGCCCGCAGCACAGCAGCAGTGCGGCCGCAGACGCCGCAGACACTTTGAGTTCGGAGTTTGCGGGGCAAAGATTGGTCTCGGACACCTTGCAGCTCGAAGGAGATATCACGAGCCGCATCACCGCTCGAATCGGTTATCTTTATGAGAGCAGACAAATCGGCAACTACTTCGCCAGTCAAACGTTGAGCGATATCTATTACCCCGGCGCGACCACCGGGGGCACGGCGGCGAACGATTATTTTGCGGCGCGCGGAAGTTGCCCATATACCTCGGGAACGACGACGTTTAACCCCGCGGCTGGTGGTGCATGCACCCAGAATGCGGACGGCTCAGTCACATGGGCTGCTTCCGCTTCCACGATAGGTTCGGCCTTTAATGTGCCGCGCACGATTTCCACGATCGACGAACAGGTCGGTCTGGCCGGCGTGACGTGGCGGCCGATGGACACGTTGCAGATCAGCAGCGATTTCGAATTCGGATATAACAGCTATTCGTATACGCGAGTTTGGCCGCGGCAAATCCAAAGCTACAAGGTTCACGTAAGTTATAGACCCCGGACCTGGGCGACCTTGGACGGCGCGGTGGATATTCACGAGAACCGCGACAACGTCTATCAGGTGGACAATGCCGAGCACGGCCGGACGTACAGTTTTGACCTCACGCTGACGCGAAGTACCAAGCTGACCTACACTCTCGGATACAACTACACGGATATCTATTTGCAGACGTTCATCTGCTTCGACGACACTTTCGGGACAATGACGAACGTCCCTGGCGGCATGGGCTTGCCGACATTTGCAAGCTGCCCCATCACCAACACGACGTCGAACAACAATCAGAGCGCCCTGGCGTTCTATACGAACCAACAGAATTACGTGTACAGCGACGTGGTCTGGAAACCGGTGAATCGAGTGACGATTGGCTTCGGATACGTCTCGACATTTGCCAACGGCAATACGCTGCAACTGGATCCGCTGGAACCTGCCGGCACGCTGGACTTCAATTATCAGAAGCCGTTCGCTACGATCCAAATCGACCTTCACAAGGGGCTAAGTTACAAGACGACGTGGAACTATTACGGATACAACTCGAAATCACCGATGAACACCAGCATCCCCATCATGAACGGGACTGCCAGCGGGACGTACTCACTTGAGCCGATCCCGGCGCCAGATTTCAATGGCAGCACCGCAACATTCGCACTTCGCTATGCATTTTGAAATGGTGTGAGGCGGCGCAATCAGGATGCACTCACTATTGGCAATCATTTAGGGGGCAAGATGATTCGTGCAAACGTTACGGTAACTCGAGCAGGGCTCCTGATGATTATCGCCCTGTGCCTATTAACGCCGCTGCACGCACAAGATGCGGCGGCAACGTTCAAGGCCAAATGCTCCGTGTGCCACGCCGCCGACGGCAGCAGCAATAGCGCCATGGGAAAGCAATTGGGCGCGAAGGACCTGCGCTCCGCAGAAGTGCAGAAGCAGACCGACCCACAGTTAAACGCGACCATAACGAACGGCATGGGCGGCGGGAAAATGCCGGCCTACAAGGGCAAACTGACGGACGTGCAGATCAAGGATCTCGTCACTTACGTACGAAGTCTGGCCAAGAAGCCATAGACTAAGCAGTCGAACATCCGCGCACTGCGGTTAAAACTTCCACTCGAATGCTTCCTGATTTCTGCGTGCGGATCTATTCGTGCGAAGGCGTCTCCAATTTCCGGATCAGGAACGCGATGCCGATCAGCACAAGCAGCGAAATGCCGAGTGAAACAAAAAGTCCCTTGCGGCGGTAGGAGCGCTCTGCCAAGGCCGCCAGACCGGCCTGATAGGTCTGCTGCGCGACTTTCATGCTGGCCTGGACGTCCACATCCACCTGAGCGGTCTGAACGCTGTGAATCGCCACGCGCGCCTTCATCAAATCGTCGCGGGCGTCGGCCAATTGCAGTTTGGGCTGCGCCACTTCCATTCCGTAAAGTTCGGCGCGATTTAGAATGGCGTCCGATCGGGCGATCGTCGAATCCAGATTCACCAGTTGGTCGTGCATAGCGCCGGCCGCTTCAAATCCAGGGTCGCCGGCTGAATGGCATTTCAAACAGACGGCGCCATCGCCCGTGCCGATCATGGCGTCGGTGGGATGCTGAATTCCATGGTTCGAGTGGCACGTGATGCAGCCGGGAAAGCCCAGAGAATCGAAGGCCTCCTTGTGCGGGCTGGAGTCAAATAGCTGCGCTTGAAAGACGTGGCAGGTTGAGCAGACATTGACCACGGATTTCACGCCCGGCGGCGCGGCGCCGTGGCTGCCATGGCATGTGGTGCAGGTGGGCGCGCTCAAATCGCCGCGGTCGATAAGCGCGGCGTGATGGACGCTCGAGTTGTAGAGCGCGAACTGGTCGGTGGGAATCTTGTACGGCTTCATGTACGCCGCGTCCGCGTGGCACCGCGAGCAGGTCGTCGCCACGTTTGTGGGATAGACGTGGGCGCGCGGATCGTTCGGCGGCATGATGTCATGCACGCCGTGGCAATCGACGCACACCGCGACTTTGTCATCGCCTTTGGCGAGCATCTTCCCGTGAACGCTCGTCAGATACTGCGCAAGCTGGTCGGTGCGAAGTGAAGGATCGAAGCCGCGCATGTAGGCCGAGTCGGCATGGCACTTGGCGCAGAACGCTGGGATGGCCTTGCGTTCAGGTTTCCCTTTGAATCCCGCGGCCTTGCTCATGGCCTTGTCCATGTCGTCCGCAGTGGGGTCGCCGCCGTGACAACTGACGCACGTGATGCCCTTCTGCGCGTGGATGCCGGCCGCGTACTCGTCCGGATTTACGTGGAGCGGATCGTCAAGCTGCGAGTGGCACGCGATGCATGTGTTTTTCGCTTGCGAGAAGGCAGCGGCAGGCGAGAGGAGAAGCAGGGCGGCGCAGATCAGCAGCGGCGCGAAAAGTACGCGGCTCACGGCGCCATTATCGTCTGGATGCATTTGCTTGCCCCGCGAATCATCACGCGGCTGCAACAGGTTCTCCTGCATTCGGCATTGGCCCGCCAAATTCATCACGATCACTTCGCCAGATACGCGTACACCGTCATGCCCACGACATACATCAGCGCAAACACCCCGGCTCCCGCAACCCACCTGCTGCCGCGGCCCTGCTTGCCCTGATCGAAAAAGGGAAGCAGCGTCCAGACGGCCGCGGCGAGTCCGAACGCCAGAATGCCGAGAACGTCCCCGGGAATGGCCAGAAATTTGGAGGGCAGAAGCTTCAACGTCTGGAACATGAACATGAAATACCATTCTGGCCTGATGCCCGCCGGCGCGGAAGCGAATAGGTCCGCTTTGGCTCCCAATTCCCAGGGTTTGAATGCGGCCAGCGTCCCCAAAATGGCCAGCGCGACGTACCAAGCCATCAATTCGCGCAGGAAAAAATTGGGGAAGAATCGGACTTCGTGCACTTTTGCGGGATTGGCTGTCCATTCCGCGTCGATCTTGGGCGGCACGCTCATGCCGAAGCGCTGGACAAGCCATAAATGCAGACCGATGAGCATCGTCGCCAATCCGGGGAGAATCGCGACATGGATGCCGAAGAAACGCGTCAGCGTCGCGCCCGTGACGTCTTCGCCGCCGCGCAGAAAAATCAGCAACCAGTGGCCCATCAGCGGGACTTGCCCGGTGATGTCCGTGCCAACCTTGGTTGCGGAGACGGAGAGCGTGTTCCACGGCAGCAAATAGCCGCTGAACCCAAAGCCGAGAACCAGGAAGAGCAGAATCATTCCGCTCAGCCAGGTCAATTCACGTGGCTTGCGATACGATTTCAGGAAAAACACGCTGAACATGTGCGCGATCGCCGTCAAAATCATGACGTTCGCGCCCCAAGCATGGATCGAGCGGATCAGCCAGCCAAAACGCACCTGCGTCATGATGTACTGCACGCTTTCAAACGCGCCGTCGGGGCTCGGGCGGTAATAAAGCAGCAGGAGGATTCCGGTGACAACCTGAATTCCGAACAGGAACAGCGTCATCCCGCCAAGAAAATAGAAGTAGGAAAAGCGATGCTGCGGAACCGTTTTGTGCCGGACGAAGGTGACAATCTGATCCCATCCAAAACGCTCGTCGAGCCAATTGCGCAGGTTGGACGCGGTTCCCATCTATGCGTTCCGCTGCCTCTGAACGTAGATTTCATCGCCCTTCAACATCACGCCGAAGCTTTCCAGAGGCCGCGGAGGTGGCCCGCTGATGTTGCGGCCGTCCACGTCATAAGTGCCGTTGTGGCAAGCGCACCACACTTCGCGCAAATCGGAGCGGTACTGCACTGTGCAGCCCAGGTGCGTGCACACGGCGGAGAGGGCGTGATAATTCCCATCTGAAGTCAGGATCAGGAGCGCGGGGCGGCTGCCAAAGGGGAAGATTTTCCCGGTGTTGGGTTTCAGATCGCCGACATGCCCGGCAAGAACTAAATCCGAACCGAGTTCGGCTTGCTTCGGGGGGATCACGTAACGCAAAACAGGATAAAGAAACGAGATCAGCGACGCGACGACGCTGATCCCCAGGAAGGTTTCGAGAAAGCCGCGCCGCTCCGGCTTGCTAGGATCATTCGAGTTGGATTTCTGCAACCCTATTCTCCACGCGCTCGGAAGTTCCAATCGACGGCCTATTCGGGTGCGATGATTTTGCGTCTGCCCGTGGCCCGTCCGGCTCGGCCATCGTACGCTTCCCCTGCACGCGACACAATGCATTTGCCATCTCAGCAGACCGCGACGAAGTGTTCTGGAAACACTGCGGATATGATGACCACGGAGTTGCGAGTTCGATCGGACTGGCGCTGATTCCACTTCAAGATTTCAACAGAAACAACCTAACATTCTCGTTTCGTTATTCGTTCCAAGTGGAATAGAATGCCCGCTGGCGGGTATGCGCCGTTGATGACAGACCGAAGGGGGTAGCGCACGATGATTGGTTCCGTGGTTCGGCGAATCGGGAGTGCAATTCTTTTGGCCTTGCTGGCGCTGGCTGTGAGCGGCACGCTGCGCGCGCAGGATGGACCGACGCTCTATAAGACCAAGTGCGTCGCGTGCCATGCCGCCGACGGCAGCGGCAGCACATCGATGGGAAAGGCCATGGGCGTGAAGGACCTGCGTTCCGATGACGTGCAGAAGCAGACCGACGCGCAATTGAATGCCACCATCACGAACGGCATGGGCGGCGGGAAAATGCCGGCGTACAAGGGCAAGCTGACGGACGATCAAATCACAGAACTCGTCAAATTCATCCGCTCCCTTAAGAAGTAGCTTCGGCGAAAGCGCCAAACAAGCGGCGGAACGCCGGCGCGCGCCGCAATCTCGATTATTTCTGAGGCAGTAAGTCGCGGGCGATCGGCTTGCGCCGGCGACCAGGAAGATTGTCCCATCTCTTCTCTATGAGTCTTCTCGAACGAATCGGCCCATGGTTTCGTCCCGCGGCTTACTTGGGCCGCAATCGCCTAACGCTTGCGGGAGCCGTCCTCACCACCAGCTCCGCGGTTACGCTGATCAGTTTCTGGCTATTGGATATCGTGGTTGGGGGCACGATCAACCCGTACATCGGCCTGATCTTCTTGCTGATTCTCCCTGGAATATTCGTAATTGGACTTTTGCTGATGCCGATCGGCGTGCTGTGGCGCCGGATGGGCCTCGTGAAGGCCGGAAAACTTCCAGCGATCTATCCGAGAGTCGATTTGTCGATGTCTGCCGTGCGGCACGCGGTGTTCTGGGTGGGAGGGCTGACGCTGGCAAACGTGATCATATTCAGCGTGGCATCCTATCGCGGTGTGGAGTACATGGACTCGGCGAAATTCTGCGGGCAAACCTGCCACACGGTGATGCAACCTGAGTTCACGGCGTACGAAAATTCGTCGCATCAGCGCGTGGCGTGCGTGGAATGCCACATCGGCCCCGGGGCATCGTGGTTTGTGCGGTCCAAACTCTCGGGGCTTCGCCAGGTTTACGCCGTAACGTTCCATACATATGAGCACCCGATTCCGACGCCGGTGGCGCAGCTGCGGCCGTCGCGCGAAACGTGCGAGCAGTGCCATTGGCCGCAGGTGTTCACCGGCAATAAGCTGGTGGTGATCCGGAAGTTCAACGAGGACGAGCAGAACACCGAAGTGACTACGGTGCTGCTGCTAAAAATTGGCGGGCGCACGTGGAACGGCGCGGTGGGAATCCACGGCGCGCATCTGGACACCAAGGCGCCGATCGAATACATTTCCACCGATCGCCAGCGGCAGACCATCGCGCAGGTGAGTTACACGGACATCGCGGGCCAGCGCACGGTCTTCACGGCGACGGACACCAATCCAACTGCCGCGCAACTTGCAGCCGGCGAACATCGAACCATGGACTGCATCGATTGCCACAATCGGCCTACCCATACATTTCAGTTGCCGGAAAGCGCTATCAACCAGGTAATGGCACAAGGCGGGATCAGCCCCGATTTGCCGTATATCAGGAAAGAAGCGGTGCAAGTGCTCAAGGTGAATTACCCGGATCGAGAAACAGCCGCGCGGCAAATCGCAGCGGCACTGGATAATTTCTACCAGGCGTATTATCCCGACGTGTACCGCGATAAGCGGGCGCTGCTGGACACGGCCATCGGTCAAGTGCAAGCAGCCTATGACCGCAACGTTTTCCCGGCGATGAATGTGACCTGGGGCACTTATCCCAACAACTTGGGCCACATGGATTTTCCGGGATGCTTCCGTTGCCACGATGGCAGCCATACCAGCGCCGACGGCAAGACGATCCCGAACGATTGCGACACCTGCCACACGATTCTCGCGGTGGAAGAACCAAATCCGAAAGTGCTGGCCGATTTAGGCGTGAACTAGTACCGTTCCAACTACATTGTGCATACTTGATGGATTCCGCCGCGGCGCGCAGCGTTGGAAACGATGCGCGGGCACGCGCGCGGCAAAAACTCGGAATGGCACGTTCATCGCTAAGGAGATGCACGCGAGATCCGCGAGCGATCGAATGCGGAAGATCGGCCGCTGGGCGCTGCTGTTCCCGGTTGCAATCGCGCTAGCGCTGCTGCCGCGGCCTGCCAGCGCGCAGAGCAAGGCGCGGCCTTCCGATTCCGATTGCCTGGTATGTCACGGACAGAAGGATCTGAAATCTCCGTCCGGCCGCAGCCTCTACGTCGACGAAGCGAAACATAAAGCGGGCGCGCATTCGATCCTCGCGTGCGCCGATTGCCACACAAATATATCGGGCTACCCACACCCCGACCGAATCGTAAAACCGAACTGCGCCACGTGCCACGCGGACGAAGCATCCGACATGGCGAAGAGCGTGCACTCGATGTTGGGCGCGGAATCGTGCACGAGTTGCCACGGCTCGGCGCATGAAGCGCAGGCCGCCGCTGGGCTGATGCCGAAGCTTTGCGCCACATGCCACACCGACGATGTGAAAGGATTCCTGGCGAGCATTCACGGGATGGCGGCCAAGAAAGGCGATGCGCAAGCGCCGACGTGCGAAAGTTGTCACGGTTCGGTGCATAAAATACTGGGGGTCGACGATCCGAATTCGCCGGTCGCCAAAAAGAATCTGCCGGACACGTGCGGCGCGTGCCACTCGAATCCATCGTTTCTGGCCAACCACAATATTCCGTTCGCACACCCTGTTGAATCCTACAAGATGAGCGTCCACGGCCGCGCGGTGGCGGCGGGCAATGAAAACGCCGCGACGTGCTCGGATTGCCACGGCAGCCATGAGATTTTTCCGGCACGCGATCCGCGCTCGAAAATCAATCATTGGAACGTGCCCGCGACATGCGGGGCATGCCACAGCGAAATCGCAAAGATTTATCTTTCGAGCGTGCATGGGCAGGCTGTGCTGGCGGGAGCCACCGACGCGCCGGTGTGCACGGATTGCCACGGCGAGCACAACATTTTGGCGCCGAGCGAGCCCGAATCACTTGTGAATCCGGGGAGCGTTTCGCTTGTGACCTGCGGGCGTTGCCACGGGAACGAAAGCCTGAACGCTCGCTACAATCTACCGCTCGATCGAGTGCCGACGTACGCGGAAAGCTTTCATGGATTGGCGGCGCAGGCCGGTTCGCAGACGGTGGCGAATTGTGCGTCGTGCCACGGCGTGCACAACATTTTTAAATCGAGCGATCCGCGCTCCACCGTGTACCCCGCGAATCTGGCGCATACGTGCGGCGGCTGCCATCCCGGCGCGGGGCAGACGTTTGCGATTGGCCCGATCCACGAGCGCGCACAAGCCGGAACGGAGCATCCGGCGGTGAGGGCCATCCGGCTGCTCTATTTGGTTTTGATCCCGATCACGCTGGGCTTCATGTTCTTCCACAACTTGCTCGACTATCTGCGCAAGCTGCTTCGCAAGGGCGCGCGAATCGATTCGGGCGAAGAAGTGCGGCGGATGAATTTGAATTTCCGCGTGGCGCACTGGCTGACGGTGATCAGTTTTCCGGTGCTGGTGATTACGGGATTCGCGCTGAAATATCCGGAGGAGTGGTGGGCGCGGCCAATGCTGCACTGGGAACATCATTTTGCGTTCCGCGGCACGGTGCACCGCATCGCGGCGGTTGTGCTGCTGGCATCGCTCGCGTATCACTTCGTGCATTTGATTCTGGTGCGCCGCGATCGGAAGGTTTTGCGTTACCTTCTGCCAGAGCTCGGCGATCTGCGAAGCCTGGGCGATATGCTGCTTTACAACCTGGGACTTTCGAGGAAACGCCCAATTTTCGGCGTGTTCAGCTATGCGGAGAAAATGGAATATTGGGCATTTTTGTGGGGCACGGTGGTGATGGCCGCGAGCGGCTTCATCATGTGGTTCAACAGCTTCGTGCTGCGGCATTTTCCGAAGTGGATCATCGATGCAGCCACGGCGTTGCATTTCTACGAGGCCATTCTGGCTACGTTCTCGATCCTGATTTGGCATATGTATATGGTTGTCTTCGATCCAGATGTGTACCCGATGGATCGCGCCTGGCTCACAGGAAAAACCTCGGCGGATCATCTTCGTCACACGCGGCCCGCTTACTATGCGGACCTTGCGAGTCGAGCGGAAGAGGAAGCCCTAGCTACCGAAGCGGAAGTGAAGCAGGAAGACGCAGCCGAGACAGAAGCCCCCGATCGACTTTCCGATAAAACCTCCGACATCAAGAAACCTGACGACCCCGACACGCCGTCCAAGTCCTGAACTGCGCACACTCGAACGCTGTGGTTGCTGCGGCGTTAGGTCGTAAGAGAAAATCAAAGAGCGGCGCAAGAAACCAGCGCAGAACTTCGTGGAAGAAGGAGCGCGACGAATGAAATATAGAAAGCTCGGAAATACCGGCTTGATCGTGAGCGAATTGGCGCTGGGGACGATGCAGTTCGGCAAGAAGATGAACCTGGGCAGTCTGGGCCAAGAAGACACGACGCGAATGGTGAAACTGGCGCTGGAGCGCGGAATCAACTTCATCGATACAGCGGATGTGTACAGCCTGGGAGAGAGCGAAACACTGCTGGGGAATTCTTTGAAGGGCATCAGAGATGAAATCGTGCTGGCGACGAAGGTCCGGCTGCCAATGGACGGAAATCTGAACACCAGCGGGGCGACGCGCGTGAATATCATGCGCGAGGTGGAGGCCAGTCTGCAGCGGCTGCAAACCGATTACATCGACTTGTACCAAGTGCACGGCTGGGACAGCATCACGCCGCTTGAGGAAACCGTGCGCACGCTCGACGATTTGGTGCGGCAAGGAAAGGTGCGCTATATCGGCCTTTCCAATCTGATGTCCTGGCAAGCGGCGACGGCCGTGATGCTGCAAGAGCGATTGGGACTGGAAAAATACGTGACGGCGCAGATGTACTACAGCCTTGTGGGGCGCGAGCTGGAGTATGAATTCCAATCGTTCGCTGAGTACTACAACATCGGCATTCTGGTGTGGAGCCCGCTGGCGGGCGGATTCCTCTCCGGGAAATACAGCCGGGAGAATCCCACTCCGGCCGGAACGCGTTTTGCGGAGGCCGGGCAGTTCGTGCCATTCGATAAGGAGAAAGGCTATCGCGTCATTGACGTGGTGAAGGAAGTGGCGCGGCGGCATGGCGCGAGCGCGTCTGCTGTGGCGCTTGCGTGGCTGCTGCAGCGGCCGGCGATCAGCAGCGTGATCATCGCGGCGCGCAAAGCAGAACATCTGGAGGACAACCTTCGCGCGTCGGAGTTGCAACTTTCGGAAGACGACGTGCGGCAACTGGACTCGGCGTCGGATCCGGGCACTCCGTACCCGAAGTGGATGGTTCTGCAACTGGACACCGCGGAAGACCCGCGCTTGAAAATTCTGCACCCCGAGCGCTACGCGGATGGTGGCGCGTGGAAGGATCTTCGCGGGACGCGCTGGTCCGGTTGAGAGAGACGCGGAACGCGGAAAGCTTTCCAACGCAGTTGTGGCTTGGAAAATCGCTGCTTTCTGGCTGTGCGAACGACGGCCAATACTTTAAAATCAAGGGAACTACTGTGGGCGTGTAGCTCAGCTGGGAGAGCACCTGCTTTGCAAGCAGGGGGTCGCCGGTTCGAACCCGGCCACGTCCACCAATTTCTTCGCTGATTGCAAACATCGAGTCGAATTGGCATCTGCTTCGATACACATTGTCTCGTGCACTGGAGTGAACCCCTGGAATGCGACACTTTCTGGAAGTACATTTCTTCAGACATGCCGCGCAAAAATGGTGAAAGCACGAGGAGCCAGTCTGAGATGAAACGGGTTCCGGATCTTGCGACGTTGAGGCGCGAACTCGGACGGGCCGCCGACCCGGAGCGCGCCCGCAATCTGGCGCGGTTCTTCAAAACCGGAGACGGCGAGTACGGAGAAGGCGACAAGTTCATCGGCCTTACCGTGCCGGCGCAACGAGCGATCGCGAAAAAGTACCGCCATCTAAAGCTGGACGACATTGGGAAGCTTTTGGCGTCTCGCATCCACGAGTATCGCTTTACCGCGTTATTGATTCTGGTGGTTCAGTACAAAGCCGGTGATTCCGCGACAAAGCAACGAGTCTTCGACTTTTATCTAGATCACACCCGCTGCATAAACAATTGGGACCTGGTGGACACGTCGGCGCCGGGTATCGTGGGAGAGCATCTAATCTTGCGGCCGCGGCGCGTTCTATATCGTCTCGCCAAATCGTCCGAACTATGGGAGCGCCGGATTGCGATGGTGGCGACCGCCGCATTCATCCGCAGAGGCGACCTGAAGGATACGTTTGCCATTGCGACTCGACTGCTCGGCGACAAGCACGATCTGATCCACAAAGCCATCGGCTGGATGCTGCGCGAAGCCGGAAAGCAATCGCGAACAGAAATGATCGATTTCTTACAGCGAAATTATTCGCGGATGCCGCGTACCGCGCTGCGCTACGCCATCGAGCGCTTACCGGAAAGCCAAAGGAAAAGGGCCCTTAGAGGAGTATTCGTCTAGGGCGTACCCGCAAGCTTTCAGAGCTACGCCCGAAATCCGCATGACGATCTTGCAAACGTGGGGACGCGCCCTGCAAGCTAATCAGCATGCCAGAACTGCCGGATATAGCCGCTTACATCAGCGCGCTTGAATCACGCATCGTGGCCCAACCGATCGAGCGGGTTCGACTCGCAAGCCCTTTTCTGCTGCGCACCGTAGAACCGCCAGTTGCGAATGTGGAGGGGCGCATCGTGCGCGAATTGCGGCGGATCGGCAAGCGAATCGCCATCGGCGTAGATGGCGACCTTTGGGTGGTCCTGCACTTGATGATTGCTGGCCGGTTGCACTGGCGGCCGCCGGGGGCAAGGCTAGCTGGCCGGCAGAGTCTAGCAGCCCTGAATTTTCCCAACGGTTCTCTGGTGCTTACCGAAGCTGGCACAAAGCGCCGTGCATCTTTGCATGTGCTGATTGGAGAGGTGGGATTGCGCTCCGTCGATCCCGGAGGAATCGACGTTTTCACGAGCGATTTCACATCGTTTCGCGCCGCGCTCGCGGCCGAAAACCACACGCTGAAGCGGGCTCTTACTGATCCACGCATCCTTAGTGGCATCGGCAACGCGTATTCGGATGAGATTCTGCACGCGGCACAACTCTCGCCCACGACGCTCACGCACAGGCTGAAGCCGGAAGAATGGGAACGGCTTTTCACCGCGACGCGCCTGATCCTCGGGCTTTGGATCGACAAGTTGCGCGAGGAGACGAAAGCCGGCTTTCCCGAGAAGGTGACCGCGTTTCGCCAGGATATGGCGGTTCATGGACGCTATGGAAAGCCTTGTCCAAGGTGCGGTGAAAAGATTCAGCGCATTCGCTACGCGGAAAATGAAACGAACTACTGTGCTCGATGCCAAACGGGAGGGAAAGTTCTTGCGGACCGCGGATTGTCCCGGCTATTGCGGTCGGACTGGCCGCGGACTCTCGAAGAACTCGAGGCCCTCAAGCACCGCTAGAGGGACGAGTCGACCACGCGAGATTTGTGCCAATTCGGAACACTCGACATTCAAGCCGATCTACAGTCTGGCTTCGCGCGCTCGCGCTAGCGTGCGAATGTTTATCGAGCGCGGCCGAAATGTGCCATTGCGGAACACAAAACCCTTCCGCGTTACGTAATTTTACACGCAGTTTAATTACCTCTTTTATTACCTGTACTTCAGAACAGTAGCCCCGAACCTTGCCAACCCGCAAAGTCGTACTCGATGTCGAACGCTCGTTCACTATTTTTTCATCTATGTGGTCGGCGACTCAGTTGGATCGCCGCGCTGGTCGCGGTGGGCTTGGTCCCAATGAACGTACACGCTCAAACAACGCTAGGAACGCAGACCCTTAACTTAGACGCGGAGGCGGACGGATTGCTCTATGGGTTTCCGGGTTCCTTAACGCTCTCCAAGTCGGGGAGCCTCTTCAACAGTTATACGGGCTCCATGACGATCCAATACAAAGTGCGGACCACGGCATCCATCGGCACTGGAAGCATTACGGCGAAGGCGAGCAGCGATTTTACTTGCGCGTCGAAGGGACCATGCATAGCGACGCCCCCCTCCACAGGAGATGCGCTCAGCTACACCTGTACGGGAGCAACCATCGGCAGCAATTGCAGCGGGACGCTGAACATCAGCACCACGGTAGCAACAAACATAGTGACTGCGATTCCAGCGGCAGCCTGCACCGGCGGCGGAGCGCCTTGCAGCACGGTGACTCCGAATACGGTGACAGTCAATTTTAGTCTTACCGACGATGCGAAGTACCAGACTGGATCCTATTCGGCAACTTTGATCTTTACGATTAGTGCGACTTAAGAACCACAAGGAGAAGATGAAAATGCTTAAGAAACTGACGATGACCTCGATAGCGTTGGCGATGGCGGTGGCCTTCACGTCCTTTCCCGCGAAAGCGCAGTTGGGCAACGGCACAGGGACGACGAGCTTGAGCGTCACTGTTGGAGCCGAAGCCGGGCTGACGGTTGCAGCGACCTCGACTCTGGCGTCGGTTGGCACGAATTTCGCCAACTACACAAGCTCGACCGCCTTGACCTATTACGTGCGTACGTCGAAGACCTCAGGGACGGGAAGCATCACAGCAAAAGTAACTACCGATTTCAGTCCGGCCGGTGGTCCTTCGGTGGCCACGCCGCCAACAACAGGAGATGCCCTTACCTACACCTCCAGCGGCACTATGCCCGGAAACAACTCGACGGGAGCGGTAATGGCCTTCGCCGGCATAGCGGCGTCCACTAGCGCGCAAACCAACGTCGCAACCTTTGCAGCCGACAATCGTTCCCTGATTACCGGGAACAGCGAATCGCTGGCCTGGACGCTAACCAACGATCCTAAGTATCAGACCGGGGCTTATTCGGCCACGGTGACTTTTACGATCAGCGCGGCTTGAGAACTGGCAAAGATCCAAAAACCACCAAGGAGAAAATGAAAAATGATTAAGAAATTGACGATGACCTCGATAGCGTTGGCGATGGCGGTGGCTTTCACGTCCTTTCCCGCAAAAGCGCAGTTGGGCAACGGCACAGGGACAACCACCCTCGGAATTACCGTGGGCGCCGAAGCGGGCCTGACGGTTGCGGCAACCTCGAGCCTGACGAACGTTGGCAACAACTTCGCCAATTACACAAGCTCGACCGCTTTGACCTATTACGTGCGCACGACACAAAGCTCAGGATCGGGAACGATCACAGCAAAAGTGACCACCGATTTTAGTCCGACCGGTGGCCCGTCCGTGGCTACGCCACCAACCACAGGAGATGCCCTTACCTACACCTCGAGTGGCACGGCTCCCGGCAACAACGGAACGGGCGCGGTAATGGCCTTCGCGGGTGTGGCAGCGTCCACGACCGCTCAAACCAACGTCGCAACGTTCGCAGCCGACAATCGTTCACTGCTCGCCGGGAATAGCGAATCCCTTGCCTGGACGCTGACCAACGATCCTAAGTATCAGACCGGGGCTTATTCGGCCACGGTGACGTTTACGATCAGCGCGACCTAAGAACCACCAAGGAAAAAACTACTAAGGAGACGATGAAAAATGCTTAAGAAACTGGCAATGACCTCGATCGCGCTGGCGATGGCAGTGGCTTTCACGTCGTTTCCAGCGCGAGCACAGTTGGGCAGCGGCACTGGGACGACAACTCTGAGTGTTACCGTGGGCGCCGAAGCGGGCCTGACCGTTGCGGCAACCTCAACTCTGACGTCCGTTGGCACAAACTTCGCCAACTACACAAGCTCGACAGCCTTGACCTATTACGTGCGCACGACGCAGACCACGGGCGCGGGAAGCATTACAGCAAAAGTGACCACCGATTTCAGTCCGATCGGCGGCCCTTCCGTGGCCACACCGCCAACGGCGGGAGACGCCCTTGCCTACACCTCCAGCGGCACGGCACCTGGAAACGGCGGAACCGGAGCCGTGATGGCGTTCGCGGGCATATCGGCGTCCACCAGCGCTCAAACCAACGTCGCCACGTTTGCAGCCAACAATCGTTCACTCATTACCGGAAACAGCGAATCGGTTGCCTGGACGCTAACCAACGATCCGAAATATCAAACGGGAGCCTACACGGCTACGGTGACGTTTACGATTAGTGCGACCTGAAAACAGCCGCCGGAGAGCGTTGGATGATCGAGCGGTCGGCAACGATCTCGATCCTGCTGACGACTCCGGTGGGTTTCACCGATCTTCCCGACCGCGGGCAGTTGAGTGCGGCGGCCGGGAGTTTCACGATGAGTGCTACTTATTGAGGAGAAATATCGTGAAAAAGATTTTGCTCTTGGCGTTTGCTCTACTGCTTCTGCCCACCTTGGCTCGTACGCAGGCGGTGGGCACCATCAGCGTCACAAGTCAAGTGGGCGTCACTGTCGGTGTGGAAGCTGCATTGACCGTTTTGTCCTCGCCGCCGGCGGTACGGACGGAAGGAAGCGATGCGGACACCATCAAGCAACAAAGTGGCGCCAGGCAAGCGAGCGGCGTGAGGCAGGCCGGTGACTCCAGTCAATCCGGTGACGTCATGCAAGCTGGCGGCGTCACTATGCTCTCATCGTCCGGTGGCACTCTTTCCGATTACACGGGTACGACGTCGTTTACTTATTTCATTCGGACCGGCACGGTTGGCGGAAGCGGTTACATCAAGCTACAGGTGACCTCGGACTTCTCGCCAACGGGCGGCCCATCGGTCGGTACGCCGATCGCGGCTGGGGATACGCTGCGCTACGCTTGCGCCATAAGCAGCCCTGGAACGGCGTGCAGTGGTTTCCAAGTCGCTTCCGTCGCCAGCCAAACACCCGTGGGAACTTTTACAACCAATGCACACACGGCCGCAAATGGTAGCAGCGCGTCAATTCTGTGGGAACTGACTAACGACCCGCTGTACCAGACCGGTACATACATGGCGACAATTACCTATACGATTAGCGCTTCGTAGACAATATAGGGGGGAAGTTCGGGCGGGTCTGGCTGGTTCGAATTTTATGTAGTGGTGTGGTTTCGGTTGTTTTCCAATTGCTGCGGCCCCGAAGTAAGCGAGAAGAAATACCAACCAAGCCCACGGCAGTAAAGCGTATTTGAATTTGGGGGAGAGGAACTTCACATGTATGTCAAAAAGTTTGCGATCGCCGCGGTAGCTTTCCTCGCCTTATTGCAACCACCTCTGGGCGCAAACGTCAGCAATGCGACCGTGACACCCAGCTCTGTCACTTTCACTTCGAGCGATCCGGACCTAAGCGTAGCGAGCACACCGGCCACGACGAACGTCTCTTTCAAGACAACTTTCTATCCTGCGTCCTTTACCGTCCACGTGAAAGCATTGGCCGCGGCATTCACCGGCTGCCACACGCCTCCCATAAGTGCGGTGACGATCTCGTGTTCGAGCGCGAGCGGAGTGACGTGTGCGGGCGCGGCGGCGTTGAGCAACACCGGAAATGGCACGACGGTAGCGACCGGGTCGGGGAATCACAACCCCGCAAGCTTAGTGATTTCTTACACTTTCCAAGACTCATGGACGTATCAACAAGGAGCATCATGTTCAATAAGCGTGCAAGTTATCTACACCGAGCCTTAGTCATCGGACTTTGTTTAACCGTCTATCCGGCGTTTGCGCCGAGCGCGCACGCGCAAGTGGGGCTGGGCCTCGCGCCTATGCGCGTGGAGTTGCGGATGGCCCCCGGTCAGGAATACTCGAACACCGTCAAGCTGAGCAGCCAGTCCGGTCTGAACACCCGGGTACGCGCCGAGGTCTTGGATTTCGATATCGACGAATCGGCGACGCCCCAATTCGAGCGCAATCAGCCGAAGGAAGCGGCCACTTCCTGCAAGGATTGGCTCACTCTGAATCCCATGGAGATGGCAATTGACAAGGACGGGTTCTTAAACGTCCGTTACACGATCCATCTCCCGGCCGGCCTTCCCGAAGGCAGTTACAACTGCGCGGCGGGCTTCACGACGCTTCCCGCAGTGTCCGATACCAATGGCGGGATGGGCTTAAACATGGCCGTGCGCGTCGTGGGTGCGTTTTACATCGTGGTGGGCACGCCTCCGGTGATCGGGAAACTCGACGAGATCTCGCTCGAAGCGACGCCGGCGGTGAAGGGACAAGACGCGGGATTCCAGGCTGTGGTGGTGCTAAGCAACTCGGGGAAAATGTACTTCCGGCCAATCGGAACGCTGGACGTGCTGGATGCCAACGGCAAGACCATCGAGACCGATGAATTTCAGTCGCTGCCGGTGTTGCGCGAACGCAGTCAGCGATTCGTGTTTCCTTTAAAAACACATCTGGGCCCAGGCCAGTACAAGCTGCGGGCGCGCGTGGACATCGGTACCGGTGAAGTGCAGGAAGGCGACGCCGATGTAACAGTCGACGCCGTGCCGCCGGTGCAAAAAGCAGAAAAATAGCAGCCATGCAGTGCATACCAGAGGGCACGGAAGACCACTCGATGGCGCGCTTCGTCCAGAGACAATGCGCGCGGCCGCGAGTTGGTACCCCGCAGAAACCTCCGGCCGGCAGTATGCTCAAAGGGAACAAAATTGTGTTACTTGAAAGATTGGGCGGCACGAGCGGCGACCGTGGTCGCAGCTCTGTTGCTCTTCTCGGCTGGACTGCGCGCGCGGTGTGCTCGATGCAGGCCTCGAAGGATCTTTCGGGGACGGCTTTCATACAGGGACGATGTTTGTAGCTCTCGAGCAAGTGCCCTTATTCGGCTGGCACTGGGATTTTGTGGCCGGCGATGCGCAGGTCTCCTCCAATCTCTTGGGGAATGCCATCAACAATGTCTCTACTCCCGATATTTCGGCCCGCGGCTTTGGCGTGACGATGAAGCGCAAGACTCGGGCGTATCAAGTCTTCTATGGTGACGAAACCTTGCTCGGCGGCCAGCGAATCGCGTACAGGCTGGAGCTGCCCCAAATCGTCGCCGGCGTAACAATGAAGCAATCGATCGGCGAACGATTGAATTTCGGTGTTCGATACCTGCACTTGGACACTAATCCCAGCGTGCTGACCAATCAATCGACCTTTTATTTTCCGGGCCACGTGTTCCGCACTTCCGACAGCATCGCCCTGCAATCCTCGTACACCCTTAGCAAGGCCATGACTTTCTTCGGGGAGGTGAACTACACCAAGGCAACGCAGTTCGCGCCGTCGTTGGTGGCGCAGCATCCTCTGTCATTTTTCGCCGCGTGGTCGTGGGAGCGGCCTAAATTTACCGTGAAAGCGAACTACGTTTCTCAGAGTGTTACATATCTTCCATTGCTGGGATCGTTTTCAGGAGACCGGCGCGGCTCATTTTTAGAAGGTCATTACCACGTGACACGGCGTTTGGACTTGAACGCTTCAGGCGAGGAATACTCGAATAACCTCGAGGGCAATCCCTCGCTGCCGACGTTCCATAGCTCCGGGATTTCAGGCGGCGGGTCGTTCACGTTGCCATGGGCTGTGAGTGTCGACGCGTCGATTTCTACGTTGCATTTGACCACTGTGAATCCGGCGCAGCCCACCTTAGTTTCCGACGACCAGCAACTTAGCATGGATGTCAGCCGGGGGTTCCGGCGGCATAGCGTGCGCTTTTCGTATATCGAAATGAAACTAAACCAAAGTTCCGTGCTGCAAACGCAACACTTTATCGAAGGACAGGACACCTTCACGTGGAAACGCATCGTGTTGCGAGGCGCCGTGCGATATCAGAATTCGCAAACCTCCGATACGCGAAACACGATATACGTACGAGGGGCTATCCAAACGAACCTCAAGTGGATCTCAGCCTACGCGAATTTTGAAAAGGGCAACGATTTAGTGAATAGCAGCGTGTTCAGCACCAACGCGTACTCGGACACAGTGATTGGCTTGAGCGTGCCATTGCGCCTTGGGTGGAGCCTGCAAGCAGAAGCGTCTCGAGACAATCTGAATACAGCGCTGAACCCGGAAAACGTTTTTCTATTTCCGACAGCGAACCTGGGCGCTACACAGGTGCCTGGGTTCCAACAATGGAGCGGATATTTCCGCTTAGGGAAAGCATTCCGGTGGGGGAAGGCGATGTCGTCGAGCGCCGGAATCGATCAATACGCGGCTGCGCGGGTGCCACTGGTGGGCAGCATACAGGGACGAGTGACGGAACCGGCCCTTACCGGAATGCTGGCATCCCCAAACGTTTCGGTAAGCTTGGATTCCGGCCGGTCGGCCCTCACGGACTCATCGGGAAACTATACGTTCAGCGATGTGTCTGAAGGTGCCCACGTTGTAGGGTTGGATACCGAACAACTGCCCACTGATTACGAAGCTGGGCCAAATGCGTCTGTGCAGGTAGTCGTGACACCTCGGTTGCGCGTGCACACGGATTTCACAGTGGTGCGGCTGGTTCGCCTGACAGGGAGGATCACTGCGCCGCCTGGTACGCAGATAGGAAACCTGGTGATCCGCCTGGCGAGCACGGATCGCTACACGACACCCGACGAAGATGGAGACTTTGGTTTCTATAATTTGAAAGAAGGCGAATACACGATAGCGATCGACCCGCAGTCAATTCCCGATGAACTTATGCTGTCGACTCCCGCGAGCTTGCAGGTGTCGGCCTCGGGTGACAACGGGCCGCTCGCGGCCATTGAATTTAGCCTAGTGCCGAAGCCCCCGCCGGAAAAACCAATTCACCAGATGTTGCAGCAAAAGATCCATGTGGGGAGCGCCCCGAAGCCCGCTCCCAATGCCGCCCCCGCTCCCGCTTCGCCTCACGGCCACGACGCCCATAAGCCGAAGAAAAATGCCAGCGGCACCACCGCACCGCCGGCGCCGAACAAGAACTAACTGCGAAGTCTGATTTCGGGTGGGGGCGACAAGCGCGAACCCAATCCGCGCGTCATCGCGTCCAATTAGAGTGGAGGATTCTGATCATGAATGTCGCTAGAAATCGAGCTGCCCGCAGAGCGAGCTACGCTTCGTTGGCTGCGCTTGCCTTCCTGATGCTCAGCAGTTCGCTGGCTGGGCAAACAACCAATACGGGCAGCCGGACGGATTTGTTATCCCAATTCAGCAGTTCACTTGACGCTCTCACGCTGCGGGTGTCTCCGTCCGTGGTACAAGTTCAGGTCACCGGATTTCAAGCGGTGAACGAAGGGAATTCGGGCGATACGAGCCTGGTTGCCAGAAGTCGCGTACTTGGATCGGGAGTGATCGTCGATCCGGATGGATATATCGTCACGAACGCGCACGTGGTGAGAGGCGCGCAGCGCGTGCGCGTGTTTCTGACGGCTTCGCCGGGCGGCTCGCAGGTGAGAGCCAGTTTGGGCCTCACCGATCGATTGCCTGCGATGGATGCGAAGATCGTTGGCATCGATCCGACGATCGATCTCGCTCTGCTGAAAGTCGATGCCAGCGGCCTGCCGGCGCTTTCGTTTGCGGACTACAACTCGCTGGAAAAAGGGCAGATCGTTCTTGCGTTTGGCAATCCAGAAGGCTTTGAGAATTCGGTCAGCATGGGCGTGGTCAGCGCGGTTGCCAGACAAGTGTTGCCTGACGTTCCATCGGTGTACATCCAAACCGACGCGCCGATTAACCCGGGCAATAGCGGCGGACCGCTGGTCGATACCGATGGCCACATCGTTGGCATCAATACGTTCATTGTGAGCGAAAGCGGTGGAAGCCAAGGCCTCGGCTTCGCGATTCCCAGCAGCACCGTCGAGTTTGTCTACCACGAGCTTCGCCAGTTCGGCCATGTCCATCACGTGGTGATTGGCGTGGACCTGCAGCAGATAACTTCCGACCTCGCACAAGGACTCAACCTCGTTCAGCAGGAAGGCATCATCGTCTCTGACGTCCAGCCCGGCGGCCCCGCGGACAAAGCTGGCCTCGAAATCGGAGACATTCTGGAGAGTCTGGACGGGCGAGTTCTCGGGAGCACGGCTTTGGCCAAAATGATTATTTCTACGCGGCCCAGCGATGCCGTGCTGCAAGCGGTGATCTTGCGCGGCACTCAGAAACTGACGCTTCAAATTCCAGTCAAGGAAGATCGATCGGATGTCGATCAAATCGCCGATCTCTCCGACCCGGCCAAATCGCTGGTGTCCAGGCTTGGCATCTTTGGCGTCGATATCAATGAGAAGCTGGCTGCCGAATTACCCGGATTACGGCGTCCTTCCGGCGTGATTGTCGCGGCGCTGGCGGCGAACATGTTGGAGTCCGAGACCGATCTGCAACAGGGAGACATGATCCACTCACTCAACGGAAAAACGATTTTGACTTTGGACGATCTGCGATCAGGGATCCGCGGCGTCCCGTCTGGCACGCCCATGGTGCTGCAAATCGAACGGGGCGGCGTACTGATGTACATCGCATTTGAGTTGGAATAAGCGCGAGCACAGAAGCAAGTGAAGGAATGAGGCGAACCTGCTAGGCTTCCGCCGCGGAAAGAAGTAACGTAAGAGCGCGGCGGAGAACTTAAAAATGAAATTTGTGCGCGGGCTGCAATGCGTGCTGTGTGGCGCGATTTATTCGACGCGCGTCGCCTATACCTGCCCCACCTGCGGCGTCACCGGCATCCTTGACGTGCTGTACGACTATCCAGCGATCGCGCCGCGGCTCACGCGCCGCCGGCTTGCAGCGCGCCCCGAGAAAAATCACTGGCGTTATCGAGAACTGCTCCCGATCCGCGAGGGCGCGGCTCTGCCGGCGCTTTCGGTGGGATGGACGCCGGTGACGCCGGCGCCTTCGCTGGCGCGCGAACTCGGCCTGAAGACGCTTTACTTGAAGGACGACGGGCGGAATCCCACTGGATCGCTGAAGGATCGCGCCAGTTCGGTGGGCGTCGTGAAAGCGCGAGAGAAGCGCTGCCCGATCATCGCATGCGCCAGCACGGGCAATGCAGCGTCATCGCTGGCCGGCATGGCCGCATCGATCGGACTGAAGAGCGTGATCTTCGTGCCGGAGCGCGCGCCGGACCCCAAGGTGACGCAGTTGCTCATATTCAACGCCACCGTTCTGCGCGTGCTCGGCAATTACGACCAGGCTTGGGAACTCTGCCAGCAAGCTTGCGAGCGATGGGGCTGGTACAACCGCAACTGCGCGATTAATCCCTACCTAGTTGAGGGCAAGAAAACCGTCGGCCTGGAAATCTGCGAACAATTGGAATGGGAAGTTCCGGAATGGGTGGCGGTCTCGGTTGGCGACGGTTGCACGATTGCCGGAACGTGGAAAGCGTTTCGCGAGATGAAATTGCTGGGGCTGATCCGGCGCACGCCGAAGATGCTCGGCGTGCAGGCTGAAGGCGCGGCGCCAGTGACCGCTGCATTCCACAGCGGGAAAACGTTGCAGCCCGTCACGCCGCAGACATTGGCGGATAGCATCGCCGTTGGCGTGCCGCGAAATTGGAAGAAGGCCGTGGATGCGGTGCGGGAATCGGGCGGAACGATGCTCAACGTGAGCGATGCGGAAATCCTGGAAGCGATGCGCACTACGGGGCGGCTCACCGGGATTTTCGCCGAGCCCGCCGCGGCGACAGCTGTGGCCGGCCTGCACCGCGCGGTGCGCGAGAAAATCATTTCGCCGCGAGCGAGCGCGCTCGCGCTGATCACAGGCAACGGCCTGAAAGATATCCGCGCAGCGCAATCGGCGGTGTCCCAACCCTTTGAGGTCGCGCCCGACGGCGCTGGCTTAGAGGAAGCGCTGCGAAAAAGAGGTTTGATCAGCTGAGCCCAAATCCAGTGGCCGAATTTCCCTCAGTGAGTTTCGTATGAGTCGATCTGCCGGCAAATCCGACTCTCTGTTGATTCGTGACATCCACACGCTCGCGCTTATGGATGAGAAAAACACCGTCTTGCGCGACGCCTTCCTTTACGCCGAGAACGGCGAGATCAAGCTTGTGGGAACGCGGCCACCACGCGCGCTGCGCGCCACGCGCACGATGAGCGGCCGCTACCTGGTGGGCATTCCGGGCATGATCAACACACACCACCATCTTTATCAAACGCTAACGCGCGCGTATCCCGGCGCGGCGGACGCGAGTTTGTTCGGCTGGTTGCGCACGCTTTATCCCGTTTGGGCGCGCCTCGATGAAGAGGCGCTCTACGTTGCGGCGCTGGTGGGCATGGCGGAACTGATGCTCAGCGGCTGCACGACCACTGCCGACCATCACTATGTATTCCCGCGCGGGCAAACGAAACTGATCGACGCGGAGATCGGAGCGGCGCGGCGCATCGGCATCCGTTTCCATCCCACGCGAGGGAGCATGAGCGTCGGCCGCAGCAAGGGCGGGCTGCCGCCCGATTCGGTGGTGCAGAAAGAAGATGTGATTCTGGCCGATTGCGAACGCCTGATCCGCAAATATCACGATCCGCGCCCCGGTTCGATGCTGCAGATCGGACTTGCGCCGTGTTCACCTTTCTCGGTGTCGAAGGAGCTGATGCACGCGACGGCCGAACTTGCTCATCGCCACGGCGTGCGTCTGCACACTCACTTGGCCGAAACGCGCGACGAGGAGATTTATTGCCGCAAGCATTTCCGCCAGCGTCCCTTGGCATTCCTGGAGAGCGCCGGCTGGCTTGGCGATTCCACATGGATCGCGCACGGGATTCACTTCCGATCTGGCGAAATTGCGCGACTGGGCCGCGCGCACGTCGGCGTGGCGCACTGCCCAAGCTCCAATATGCGCCTGGCCTCCGGAATCGCGCCCGTGCTGAATATGCGCGGCGCTGGCTGCCCGGTGGGGCTGGGCGTGGATGGCAGCGCCTCGAATGACAGCTCGCACATGCTGGCTGAGGCGCGGCAGGCGCTGTTGCTGCAACGCCTGGCGCACGGCGCGGAAGCGCTCAGCGTGCGTGACGCGTTGCGCATGGCAACCGTTGAAGGCGCGCGCTGCCTGGGCCGCGCGGACCTCGGCAGCCTCACAGCCGGCAAGCGAGCCGACGTGGCGCTATTCGATTTGCGCGACGTTGGTTACAGCGGCGCAGGCGACGCGGTCTCCGCCCTGCTGCTGTGCGCGCCAACCCGCGTGAGCACGCTGGTCATTGAGGGCCGTATCGTCATTGAAAACAAGGAGTTACGGACAATTACACCAGGTTCCGTCCTAGCACAACACCGTCGATTATCCGCGCGAATGATTGGAAGCACCCCTCTTTTCCGGTGATATAATCGGCTGTAACGGGGAAGTGTCGTTCAGTTCGTTGAAAAGCGGGCCTTGACCTCAGGCGCATGGCTCCGTCCACCGTGCGCGCGCCCTCGGTTTTCCAAAAATGGCGTTCGAACACATCGAAGAGTTCCTCCGACCCACAAGCGTCCGGGAGGCCGTGCGAGCGTTGCACCGCGAAGGACGCCGCGCGCGCGTGGTGGCCGGCGGCACCGGTGCGGCGCTGCGTGAAAATCGAACGGTGCGCACGCTGGTGGACGTATCGCGGTTGGGCCTCGACTACATCCGGCGCAAAGACCGCGGATGGGCGATCGGTGCGGCGACAACGATGACCGCGCTCGAGGAATCGCGGCCGATTCGCGAATTCGCGGACGGAATTTTGGCCGCGGCAGCCGCAACCTGCGGCTCCGTGCAAAACCGCAATATGATCACGCTGGGCGGAGGCTTGGCCAACGCCTGGGCTACAGCCGACACGGCTGCGCCGCTACTGGCGCTCGATGCGTCCGTTGTGCTGGCAAATGCGCGCGGGCGCCGGCGCGTGCCGCTCGCGGAGCTTTTTCTTGGGACCGATCGCACGATTCTGAATGGCAAGCTTCTGGTGGAGATTTTGATTCCCGCACCGCCGCGCGGTGGGCGAACCGGATGGTCGTATCAGAAGCTCGGGCGCACGGAGAGCGACATTTCCATCGTGAATTGTGCCGCCGGCTTGCAAGTGGACCGCGCGGGCAAATGCGTCTGGGCGCGAATCGCGATGGGAGCGATCGAACCGACTCCGCTGCGAGCGCGCACAGCAGAAGCGGCGCTGATCGGCCAAACGCTCACGCTGGATTCGATCGAAGCCGCTTGCGACGCGCTAACGCGGGAAATTCGACCCATTACTGATTTGCGCGCGACCGCTGAATATCGGGGCGAGATGAGCGCGGTGCTGACGCGCCGCGCCTTGCGCGAATGCGCGGAGAGAGCCGGGTGTTTGCTATGAAAACGACTCTGCTGCGCGTCAAGGTCGTTATCAACAGCGAAGCCAAAGAATGGACCATCGCGCCGGGAGACCTTTTGCTCGATGTGTTGCGCCGCGAAGGTTACTTCGGCGTGAAGCGCGGTTGCGAGACAGGGGAATGCGGCGCGTGCACGGTCCTGGTGAATGGCCGCGCAATCAATTCGTGTTTGCTTTTCGCGGCGCAGGCCGATGGGTGCGACTTGCTTACGATTGAAGGCGTCGCGAAGGACGACACGCTCGATCCCATCCAGGAAATTTTCCTGGACCACGGCGCCGTGCAGTGCGGCTACTGCACGCCGGGAATGATTTTGAGCACGAAGGCGCTGCTCGCGCGCAACTCCGATCCCACCGAAGCGGAAGTGTGCGACGCGCTCGCGGGAAATTATTGCCGCTGCACCGGATTCCGTAAACCGATCGAAGCTGTGCTGGCCGCAGCAGCAGCACGCCGCGCAAATGGCGGCAAGAAATCGCCGCGCGCGGCGAAGGTGAAATCGCGATGAGCCACGATTACAACGTCGTCGGCAAACGCGTCACGAAGGTCGACGGCGTGAAGCTGGTCACCGGCCGGCCGGCATTCACCGACGACATCGCCGTGCCCGGCATGCTCTACGGGAAAATCCTGCCCAGTCCGCACGCCCACGCGCGCATTAAACGCATCGACACAAGCAAAGCACGCGCGCTGCCAGGCGTGCACGCCGTGCTGACGTATAAAGACGTGCCGCGCGTGCCGCACACCACCGCAGGCCAAGCTTGGCCGGAGCCTTCGCCGTACGACACGTATCTGCTCGATTCCAAAGTGCGCTTCGTCGGCGACCGCGTGGCCGCCGTGGCCGCGGAAACGCGGGCGCAGGCGGAAGAAGCGCTGCGGCTGATCGAAGTCGAATACGAAGTGCTGCCGCTGGTGCTCGATATGGAGCACGCCATGGATGCGGGCGCGCCGATGATCCATGACGAACCGGACTCCACCGGCATATTCGACGCGCAGCACAATCTGGCCGCCTACATTCATCAGGAAATCGGCAACGTGGAACAGGGATTCCGTGAAGCGGACATGATTTTCGAGCGCGAATACCGGACGCCGCGCCAACAGCATTGCTCGATCGAACCTCACGTGACGATCACCTGGCTCGACTCGGACAATCGCCTGGTGATCCGCAGCAGCACGCAGGTGCCTTACCACGCACGGCGCCAAGTGGCGATGATCCTACAGATTCCTGTGCAGCGCGTGCACGTGATCAAGCCGCGCATCGGCGGCGGATTCGGCGGCAAGCAGGAAATGCTGCTGGAAGATATTTGCGGCGCGCTGACGCTGGCCACGCGCCGGCCGGTGAAGATCGAATTCACGCGCGAAGAAGAGTTCTACATGTCGCGCAGCCGCCATCCGCAAATCCTGCGAATCAAGATGGGCGTGATGCACGACGGCACAATCGTCGCCAACCACTTGAAGGTGCTGGCCACCACCGGAGCGTACGGCAGCCATTCCAGCACGGTGCAAGGCAGCACGGGCAGCAAAGTGCTGCCGCTCTATCGCACAGCGCACATGAAATTTGAGTGCCACGTGGTGTACACAAACACGCCAGTGGCCGGCGCGTTCCGCGGATACGGATGTCCGCAGGGATTTTTCGCGCAAGAAAGTTTGGTGGATGAGATTGCGCACGAATTGGGCATGGATCCACTGGAATTCCGCCAAAGGAATTTCATCCAGTTAGGCGATATCGACGATCTTGCGGCGCAACTCGGCGAGGGCAAGAAAGGCTTGCCGCGCACGATTCGCAGCTGCGGCTTGCCGGAATGCGTGGAGCGCGGCGCGGCGGCTGCCGATTGGGAGCGCAAACGCAAAGCTCCGCAAGATGTGAGCAGCCACATTCGGCGCGGCATTGGCGTGGCCTGCTCGATGCAAGGAAGCGGAATCGCGGGCATTGACTGGGCTTCGGCGCTGTTGAAGATGAATGAAGACGGCTCGTTCAATCTTCAAGTGGGCGCTTCGGATCTGGGCACCGGTTCCGACACCGTGCTTGCGCAAATTGCCGCCGAAACGCTGGGCGTGAGCCTGGACAAATTTATCGTCTACTCCGCGGACACCGACTTCACGCCGTTCGACGTGGGCGCGTACGCCTCGAGCACCACGATCATCTCCGGCGGCGCGGTGAAAAAAGCGGCGGAGAACGTACGCGAGCAAATTCTGCGAGTTGCCTCCCGGATGCTGGAAACGCCGGTAGAAAATCTGACGTGCCGCGACAACCAAGTCGTCACGAAGTGCGAATGCCAGAAATCGGTGAGCATGACGGACCTCGCTCTCCACGCCATGTACAAAGAGAAGACGCAGATCATCGGCCACGCCTCGCACTTCAACACCGATAGCCCGCCGCCATTCTGCGTGCAGTTTGCCGAAGTGGAAGTGGACACGGAAACAGGCCGCATCCGCGTGCCGCATTTGGTGACGGCAGTGGATCTGGGCGTGGCGATCAACCCGATGCAGGCCGAAGGGCAAGCGGAAGGCGCGGTGCTGCAGAGCTTGGGTTACGCGTTGGCGGAAGAAATGCAGCTCGACGAACGCGGGCGAATGATCAATGCCGGATTCGCCGATTATAAAATTTTCACGTCGAAAGATATGCCGAAGCTGACGACCATTCTGGTGGAAACCGAAGAGCCGCTGGGTCCCTATGGCGCAAAAGCGATCGCCGAGATACCCATCAACGCGCCGGCTCCGGCTGTGGCCAACGCGATCTTCCATGCCATCGGCGTGCGTTTCCGGAAATTGCCCATCAGGCCGGAGGAAGTGCTGCGCGCGCTGCGAGAAAAGGAAAAGCACGAGGAAGAAACTTCAGATGAACCTGCCGGCGTCGGCGCCGCAATTCCGCGCGCCACCCCGCGGCACTAGCTAAGGGAGACCCATGACAGTCCAAAAAGCAATTTCTATTGACCGCGAACAATTGGCGGCCGCGGCGCAAGCTTGCGAAGCCGATATGGTGCGTTTTCTTCGCGACCTTGTCGCTATTCCCGCGGAGAGCAGCCAGGAACGGCCCGTGATCGAGCGCATCCGCCAAGAAATGCAAAAAGTTGGGTTCGATGAAGTTCGCGTGGACAAGATGGGCAACATCCTGGGACGCATCGGGTTGGGCAAGAAAATTATCATGATGGATTCGCACACCGATACCGTCGGCGTCGGCGACCGGCGCGAGTGGGCCTGGGATCCGTATCAGGGCAAGGTGGAGGATGGCTACATCTACGGGCGCGGCTCATGCGATCAGCGCGCCGGAATGGCCAGCCTGGTCTACGCGGGAAAGCTGATCAAGCAGCTCGGTCTCGAAGGCGATTACACTTTTTACGCCGTGGGCAGCGTGCAGGAAGAAGACTGCGACGGCCTGGCGTGGACCTACATACTGAAAGAAGACGGGATCCGGCCCGATTGCGTCGTCGTCACCGAGCCCACAAATCTGAATCTTTATCGCGGCCACCGCGGCCGTATGGAAATCGAAGTTCATGTGCGCGGGCGTTCCTGCCATGCCAGCGCTCCGGAACGCGGCGACAATCCAATCAACAAAATCGCACCGCTGCTTGGTGAAGTGGCGAAACTGAACGAGAGATTGCGCGACGATAAGTTTCTAGGCAAGGGCACCATCGCGATCACGGAAATCCGATCCGTCTCCCCTTCGCTATGCGCCGTGCCGGCTGCGTGCTCGATTCACCTGGATCGCCGGCTTACTGCCGGCGAGACGCAGAAAAGCGCCGTCGCCGAAGTGAAGGCGCTGCTCGATAAGCTCGGGCTCGACGCGGAGATCGAAGTGCTGAAGTACGCGACGCCGAGTTACACCGGCCTGGTCTATCCCACGGAAAAGTATTACCCGACGTGGGTGCTGGAAGAATCGCATCCGCTGGTGCAGGCCGGCGTGCACACCTATGAAGCGCTGCACGGCAAGCCGCCGGTGGTGGACAAATGGGTGTTTTCGACCAACGGCGTGGGCTCAATGGGTGTGATGGGTGTGCCGACAATCGGCTTCGGTCCCGGCGAAGAAGACGTGGCGCACAGCGTGAACGAGCGGGTTGCGATTCGCCACTTGGTGGAAGCCGCGCAGTTCTATGCGGCGTTTCCTCTCGTGTATAGCTCCACAATGAAGTGAGGCCATGGCTGAACTCGTCCCAGTCCCACTGCCGCTGCTGTTGCGGCGAGCGTTCCTCGAATACCAGCGCGAAGGAAAGATCTTTGACTTGCCCAAGTCCCAGTTCTTTCGCGGGCTTCGCGGCATAGATACGTCCGTTCATTTCCACGGTGAACGCGCCTCCACACCGGTGGGCCCGGCTGCGGGACCGCACGATCAACTCGCGCAGAACATCGTGCTCTCCTGGCTGGCGAGCTCGCGCATCATCGAACTGAAAACGGTACAAATCCTGGACGAGCTGAAAATCCCACGGCCGTGCATCGACGTCGCCAACGTCGGCTACAACGTGGAGTGGTCGCAGGAGCTGAAGCTCGAACAATCGCTGCGTGAATATGTGGGCGCCGCGATGTTCATCGAAATCCTGAAAGCCTCGAAGCTGCTCGGCGAGGATTTTTGCCCGGGCTCGACCGACACGATCTTCGATATGAGCGTGGGCTACAGTCTCGAAGGCATCCGCTCGGCGCGCGTGCGGGCGTGGATTGCGGCGATGAAGGATGCATCCGCGATCGTGGATGAATTGCGCGGCGGGCTCACCGGCGAATGGGCGCGCTATCGCGAGCTGCCGTTCCCCACGCGCATCAGCGACACCATCACGCTTTCCACGTTCCATGGATGCCCCGCCGAGGAAATCGAAGGCATCGTCAACTTCCTGCTGACCGAGATGGACGTGCACGTTTGCATCAAGCTGAATCCAACGCTGCTCGGCCACGAGATGGTCGCGCATTTGCTGCATGACGTGATGGGCTATCACGAAATTGAAGTCGCAGCGGAGGCGTTTGCGAAGGATCTGCAATTTAGCCAAGCGATGGAGATCATCCCGCGCCTGGACCGTCTGGCGCGCGCGCGCGGAAAACGCATGGCGGTGAAGTGCAGCAACACGCTGGTGGTTAAAAATCGCGGCGTGTTCTTCAGCGACGATGACATGTACATGTCCGGGCCGCCGCTGCATGTGATCACGATGAACCTCGTCAAGAAACTGCGCGAGCACCTGGGCGCGCAAATTCCCATTTCTTTTTCCGCCGGCGTGGATGCCCACAATTTTGGGAACCTGGTCGCCATGAACCTTGTTCCCGTTACGACGTGCACTGACTTGCTGCGCCCCGGCGGCTATGGCCGGCTGAGCCGATACCTCGACAACCTCGGCGCGAAAATGCACGAGCTGGGCGTCACGCGCATCCCGGATTTCGTCGTGCGCTATGGTGGAAACGCCGAGGTGGCAATCGAGCAGGTGATCCGCGGAGTACTCGAAGAAGCGGACCGCGTCACTTCCGGAGCCACCGCGATCTCGACGCGCGCCGAAGAGTTCTTCGCAGACACCGTGCGGGGCAAATTGACGCAGTGCCTTGCCGCACCGGGAATTTCGCTCGGATCGGTTTGCGCCGCGCTGGCGCAAGATTTTGAACGAACGCTCGCTGCGGACCTGCCTGCTGCGGCGGCCGATGCGCTGCGGTCGCGCTTGGCGGGGATCGAGCAGGAACTGGTGGAGACTGCCGGGCTGCTGAACACGCCGGGGCTTGTCGATCAGGCCACCGGCGATCCGCGCTATCGCTGGGAGCGCAACAAAGGCGTGCCGCGAAAAATCGGCTCGCACCTGTGGTTCTACGACTGCATCAACTGTGACAAATGTGTTCCGGACTGCCCGAACGATGCGAATTTCGTGTACGAAACCGAGCCCGCTGAAATCGCGTACTCCAATTACCTGCTGACGCGCGATTCCCGCGCGACGCCAACGCCCGGCGGCGTTTTCAAAGTGGGCAAGGCACATCAGTTGGGGAATTACGCGGATGCCTGCAACGAATGTGGCAATTGCGACGTATTCTGCCCGGAGGATGGCGGGCCATACCTGGAAAAGCCGCGGTTTTTTAGCAGCCTCGAAACCTACCGCAGGTACGCCGGCAGCAGCGGCTTCTACATTTCATATGTGGGACCGCGCAGCGCGATCTACGGAACGATCCAAGGGCGTAGCTACACGCTGCGCCTTGATCCGGCGACTGACCGCGCGTGGTTCGATGACGGAGGAGCCGAGGCCGAATTCGTGTTGAGCACAGACAAACTTTTGAGCTGGAAATTGAACTTTATTTCGGACGCGGCGGATGGCGCAGCCGGCGGCGATGCGTCCGGCCGCACGCTGGAGATGCTGCCCTATCATCAATTGAAACTTTTGGCCCGCGCCGTTTCCGATCCGCGCCACGTCCATTACGCCAACGTCGCGGGGCTCGCCGATCCGGAACCGGACGTTTCCGCAAGCGTCCGCAGCCCTGCGAAGCGAACCGATTAAGGAGCACCGGTGCCCACAAAGAAATCAGCAAGAACGAAGAAGGCGCTTTTCCATGGCAAGGACTACATCACCACGCAGGAATGGTCCGGCGCGGAAATTGAAGCGCTGCTCGGCGTTTCCGCCGACCTGAAACGCAAATTCCATAAAGGAATTCCGCACCGTTATCTGCCGGACAAAACGATCTTTCTGATGTTTTTCGATAAGTCTACGCGCACGCGGAATTCTTTCGAGGCCGGCATCACGCAACTCGGCGGCCATGGGAATTTTCTCACCGCGGACGTCATGCAGGTCTCACACGGAGAGAGCGCCAAGGATACCGGCATCATCCTTTCGCGTTACGGCCACGCGATCGCTATCCGCCACGACCTGATCCCCGGCGAGGGCAATGCCTACATGCGCGAAGTGGCGCGCTGGGCCGATGTGCCGGTGATCAACATGCAATGCGACGTGGACCATCCCTGCCAAACACTGGCGGACTTGATGACCATCCGCGAGAAATTCGGAAACAATTTGCGCGGGCGCAAAGTCGCCGTGAGCTGGGCGTACGCGCCGAGCTATGCGAAACCGCTTTCGGTGCCGCAGGGCCTGATCATGTTGCTGCCGCGCTTCGGCATGGACGTGACGCTGGCGCATCCGCCGGAATATTTCCTGATGCCCGAAACGCTGGAGGCCGCGCGGCGCAATGCCGACGCCGTCGGCGTGCATTTCAAAGTCGCCAACACGATGGAGGAAGCCTTCCGCGGCGCGGACGTGGTGATTCCGAAAAGCTGGGGCTGCCTGGATACCATGGGGCAGAAACCCGAAGAATCTTTGCGCATCGCCACGCAGTATCGCCACTGGATTTGCGACGCGGCGAAAATGAAACTCGCGAAGCGCGAAGCGCTTTATATGCATCCGCTGCCGGCCGATCGCGGCAATGAAGTGACGGATGAAGTGATCGACGGCCCGCAATCGGTGGTCTACGACGAAGCCGAAAATCGCCTGCACACGGCGAAAGCCATCATGGCCCTGACGATGAGCCAGAAAGAAATCGTGTACTCAACTCGCTAGTTCGACGAGCTAAGGGGAGTCTCGACGCAGTTCGCGTTCTCGCGCGCGGTGAAATCATATGGCAAAGACTCTCATCATCGCACTCGGCGGCAACGCCATCACCCTGCCGAACGAGCCGGGAGTGATCTCCGCGCAATTCGCGCATACCGCTGAAACGCTTCGGCACCTTTTGCCTGTTCTGCGTTCCGACGACCGAATCGTGATCACGCACGGCAACGGGCCGCAGATCGGCAACATACTGCTGCGCGTCGAAGCCGGCGAGACCGCGCCCAATCCTGTGCCACATCTTCCGCTGGACACATGTGCGGCGGATTGCCAGGGCGGCATGGGCTACATGATTCAGCGTCTGGCCAGCGAAATTCTCCGCAACGATGCATCGGGGGCGCATCGCCCGCGCAGTGTGGTTACCATCATCACGCAAGTCGTCGTGGACAAAAATCATCCCGACTTCCAGCATCCGAGCAAGCCGATCGGGCCGTTCTACGGCGCCGAACAGGTCGATCGGATTCGCCGCGACAAACCGCATTGGATCATCCACGAAATTGAGCCCGGACGTTTTCGCCGCGTCGTGCCCTCGCCGCGGCCGCTCGATATCGTGGAAAAGAACGCCATTGCGGAACTCTGCGAAACCGGCGCGATCGTGGTCGCCTGCGGCGGAGGCGGAATTCCGGTGGCGTGGGAGGGCGGTCACCTTGTCGGCGTCGAAGCGGTGATCGACAAAGACCGCGCATCGAGCCTGCTGGCCACGCAGATTGGCGCGCACAAATTGATCATTGTCACTTCGGTGCCGCAGGCCGCGATTCGTTACCGCAAGCCGGACCAGCAATGGTTGGGCACGCTAACTCTGGCCGAGGCGCGCCGCTATCTCGATGCCGGAGAATTCCCGCCGGGCACGATGGGGCCAAAAATCGAGTCGGCGATCGATTTCATCGAGCAGGGCGGCGAGGAATGCATCATCACTTCGACCGAGCATGTGACGCGCGCGCTGGAAGGCGAAGGCGGCACACGAATCTCAGGCTTCTGGGCCGGGGGGCAACTAATGTTTCCTCCCGCCGTGCAGGTCACGCGCAAATCATGATCATCCAAAACGCTCGCGTGCTCACCTTCGATGCCGCGAATCGCGTGCTCGACAGCGGCGTCGTGGTGATTCGCGACGACGGCACAATCGGCGGTGTGTACGAAGCAGAGGCCGCGCCGCGCGTGGCGCCGGGAGAAGAAATCTTAGACGCGCGCGGCAAGCTGCTGATGCCCGCGCTGATCAATTGCCACACGCATCTTTACAGCACGCTGGCACGCGGCCTCGCGCTGCCCGGGCGCGCGCCCAAGAATTTTCTAGAGATTCTGAAGAAGCTCTGGTGGCGCCTTGACCGCGCGCTGGACGAAGAAGACGTCTATCAAAGCGCGATGGTCGGATTGATTGACGCGGCAAAGTGTGGCGTAGGAACCTTGGTGGATCATCACTCAAGCCCCAATGCTTGCCCCGGCAGCCTGGATCTGATCGAGCAAGCGTTTCGCGACGTCGGCTTGCGCGGCGTGCTCTGCTATGAGACGACCGACCGCAACGGCGCCGCACGCGCGCAGGAAGGCTTGCAAGAAAATGTGCGTTTCCTCGAGCGCCTTCGATCGCAGCCGAGCGATGGCCTCGTCGCCGGAAGTTTTGGCTTGCATGCTTCGTTCACGCTCAGCGACCGCACGTTGCGCGCGTGCGTCGAAGCGGCGCGCTCGCTGCGCGCCGGCTTCCACGTGCACGCCGCCGAAGACCTTTGCGACGTTGTCCAGGCCCGGCAGCGCTTCCACAAATCTCCGCTGCGGCGGCTCCTCGATCTAGGCGTGCTCGATGAACGCGCATTGGCAGCGCATTGCGTCCACGTGAATGCCGGCGACATCGCGCAACTGGCGCGGCATCGCATCAACGTCGTCCACAATCCGCAATCGAACTGCAACAACGCGGTTGGCTCCTCGAAATTGCTCGAGATGATCGAACGCGGCGTGCTCGTCGGTCTCGGCTCCGACGGCTATACGCCGCGCATGTGGGAAGAGTTCAAGACCGCGCTGCACGTGCAAAAGCTGCGCCGCGGCGATCCACGCGTGGGCCATGCCGAGGCCTATGCCGCGGCGTTGCTGAACAACCGCACGATTGCGCAAAAACTGTGGGGATGGAAACTCGGCCGGATTGAAGCTGGCGCGCAAGCGGATCTGATACTGGTGGATTACTACCCGCCCACGCCGCTCCGCAGCGAAAATATTTTTGGCCACATCCTGTTCGGCATCGCCAACGCGCCGATCGATTCCTTGCTGGTGCGCGGGCGTTACGTTGTCCGCGGTAAGGAATGCGTCACCGTGGACGAGCGCGCCGTGGCCGAAAAGGCGGCAAAGCAAGCGCGCGCGCTTTGGGAACGGTTCTGATGCGCCCCATCGTGTTGCGCGAATTCGATCATTGGAGAGAGAAATGAAGGCCACCATTCCGGGTCCCACCTATCGCGAGATGCTGCACCCGGAGAGCTTGCTGGCGGCGTTGCGCACGACGGCGCTGGCTGCCCGTGCGCACGAACTCGATCCCGCCAATCTGTTTAACATCACATGGCGCGCGCCCAACGGCGGGATTCGGCACGTCGTGCTGCCCAAGGAACTCACCGGCGTGGAAGCCAACATCATCGTGATGATCGGCCACGATTTTCCGTCGGGAAGCCACAAAGTCGGGCCCGCCTACGCCACGTTGATGGAAGGCGAACTGGCCGGCGAGATCGCAGTCGGCGAAAACACAATCGTTGGCCCGTCCACTGGAAATTTCGGTATCGGCACGGCGTACATCTCTCGCCTGAAGGGCTATCCGGCGATCGTGATCATGCCCGAGCACATGAGCGCGGAGCGCTACGAGAGGATTCGGCAATACGGCGGCGAGTTGGATCTGACCCCGGGCTCGGAAAGCGACGTCATCCTGGTGCTCGAGCGCACCGAGCATTACAAAAAAGATCCGCGCTACAAAATTCTGGCGCAGTTCGAGCTGCTGCCCAATTATCGCTTCCATCGCTACGTAACCGGCGGCAGCGCGCTGGAAGTGGCCGCACAGTACGGCAACGGCCGCGTGGCGACCTTTGCTTCCGCACCCGGATCGGCGGGCACAATCGCCGCCGCCGACGAGATCAAATCGCGTTTCCCCGATTGCATTGTGGCCGCGCTCGAACCCCGCGAATGCTCAACGCTATTCGACAATAGCCAGGGCACCCACCGGATCGAAGGCATCGGCGACAAAATGGTCACGCTGATCCACAACGTGCTGACGACGGATTACGTGGTGCTGATTCACGACGATGACTGCGTCAAAGGACTCGAACTCCTGGAGCAACGCCAGCCGCTGGCCGAAAAAATCCTGCGTTTGCCGCCCGGCTCTCTTCGGCAATTTCGAGGACTCTTCGGCATCTCGAGCATCTGCAACATCCTTGGAGCGATTCGCATGGCCCGCCATCTGGGCCTCGGACCAGACGATAATGTGGTGACCATCGCGACGGATGGTTTCGACCGGTACCCCTCCGTGCTTGCGGACCTCGCCCAGCGCGAAGCGCCGCTCGACGAGAAGAAACTCGGCGATTGGTGCGAGTCAATTTTCCGCGGCGGTGACGCGCGGGAAATTCTGGACGTCCGCCCGCGCGAACAGAAGGAGCGCCTCTTCCGCTACAAAGAAGAGACCTGGACCAAGTTCCGCTATTCCCACGCCTACTTGGAGAAGATGAAATCGCAATCGTTCTGGGATGCGGAAGCCGCAAAGGTTGCGGAAGTCGATTCCGCCTTGACCCAGACCCGCAAGCTATAGCTGTCAAATCCACTCGAACCTGTCGGGAAAACTGCGCCAGCCAACAGCGCCAGAAAAGAAAAGAGCCCTGACCTTTGCGGTCAGGGCTCTTTGGTTTTCGTTTGTATTTTCCCGGCCCGTGAGATTAACGACTCCCAAGCCGCGGGTTATCGCAGGTTCGCGTTCCGCTAGAACGAAATCCTGGCGCTTACCTGCAATTTGCGCGGCTGGTTGTTTTGAGATGTAACTTCTCCGAAGGCCGACGCAGCGAAATTGCCAACGGTTGGAGCCGCGAAGTTGACGATGTTGGGAAGGTTGAACGCGTCCGCTTGCAGCGTAAGCATCCACGATTCGTGAATCGGGATATCCCTGCGAACGGTTAGGTCCAAATCCCACAGGTTAAAACCGAATAGATTGTAGGGAGCCATGCGCGGGGCGTTTCCGTACGTGCCAACCGCCGGATTTGCGAACGCCGCCGCGACGAGGTAGTGGGTTGCATTCGGATTCAAACCACCTGTGCCGGGGGCGGGAAGGCCACTGGCCCACGCGGTGGTGTTGCCCGCCACGAGGTTCGGATAGCAGGACGCGTCGATAATCCCGTAGCCGGTGCACGATGCGGTGACCGACAACGGCGCACCACTGGCGAAGGTGAATACGGAGACGACCTGCCAGTGACTGATAATCGCGTTGACGGCTCGGTTCTGGCTAGCCATTGCGTGACCCGCGCCGAACGGCAATTGATCGACGATTTCGGCTTGCGTGACGATCGGACGATCGATCGTACCGGGAGCCCGTTCAAGGTTATCCGCACCCGGATATCGCACGCCGGCCAGGTCGTCCAGCTCCTTGCTCCAGGTGAAGTTGGCCATGAAGGTCAAGCCGTGCGACATGCGCCGGTTGAACGATATTTGAAGCGCGTTATACGCGGAGTTCCCCACGTCGTTCCACGGATCGGAAAGGCCCGTGTATTGTGGATAAGGCTTGAGCGCTTGTCCGACGGTGCCCGTGAAGAACGGGAACGGCTCGCAAGTGACGCATCCTACTGCATCCCACGCCGGAATTGCAATGCCGTCCGTGGTAAGGTCAGCCCTCAACGTCGCGGCTTCCGCCGCAGCATTGCTGGGATTCAAAGCCGCCGTCAGTATGCCCGTCGAGCCCAACGGCAGATAGGCCAACGAAAGCTGGTTGGTATCTGGCCCCGCAACGCCCGCTCCGGCCAGGTGGTGAGCAAGGCTGCCGGCATACGCTACGCTCAAGGTCATATTCGGCGTAAACGAATGCTGGATTTGGAATGTGATGTCCTGGTACGACGGCGGTATGCCGTCTTGCAACGGGTTCGCGTAGTTCAGGGTCGGCCCCGTGGACGTCGATCCGATCGCCGCGGCTCCGGGTGCCGCAGTCGTGCACCCAATATTCGACGACCCAACGGGGGCGCCGCCGCAAATGGATGCAGTTCCGTAGCTTGGATTGATGAATGGCGGCGCGAGCTGGCCAGGTACGCCGGTGGTCCAGTTATACGCTGCCCCGCCATTTCCCGTCGCGCTGGCCGAGTTGCTGTATGTGAAGCCGAGGAAGCCCAATCCCTGGCGCCCGTCGGTGCGCCCGCCGATTCCACCGGCGTGCGCGTAGAAGATCCCGTAAGAGGCCCGAATCACAGTGTTATTGCCGATCCGGTAGGCAATTCCGATCCGAGGACCGAAATTCCTCAAATCGGTGTGGACCACGGTCGAGCAATCGCAACTATACGATCCGTAACCTGCGAATTCCAACGCTCCCGGTATTCCGCCTGCGACGGGGTTGCTGATGTTGGGATTGAAGAACGACTCGCGATTGTATTCTTCTTTATAGGGACCCCAGACGTCCCAGCGCAGGCCCAGGTTCAGCGTCAAACGCTGGTTGACCTTGATGTCGTCTTGCACGTATGGGGCGTAATCCTTGTATCGTCCGCCAGATTCGGCGAACGAATCTTGAGTGATGGTGCTGCTATCGACGAGTCCGAGAAGGAAACTCGCGTAGGCATTTCCTCCCGTGGCGAGCGGCGTCCCGTTGGACTTCGCTCCGCACGAGGTATTAACGCAAGTGGTTTCGTTGTTGGTGAAGGTGAAAGCGGCCAGCGAACCCGTCAGCGGGTTATTGTCGTTGTCTTCGAGCGCCTGCCACTGCATACCGAAAGTAAAGTGGTTCCTGTTCTTCACCAACGAGATGTTGTCCTGCAACGTGTAGGTGTTCTGAGCCTCTGTGGAGACGTTTGCGTTCGTTCCGGCCCAACTGATCGGAAGCTCGGTACCGCCGCTGAAAGTGGTTGACGGGAATGCCTCGTCCGCAATTCCGGGCGGCAGGCCAGCGAGCCCCGCCTTTACCGGGTAATTGCCAGCAGCGGTGTCGCTGGTTTCGGGTACCAACAGCCGGCTGAACTCATAGCCGAAGTCATTCACCAAACCCGAGTTGATCGTGAAGGTTTCGTGAGCATTCCACGTTGTCACGTGCTCCCCAACGGTCCTGGCTTGCAAATACGGCAGCGGAAGTGCCGACGTACCGGGTGTATAACTGCCAGTGGTCGGCGCGAGGTATCGGCCAAAGCTGTACACGACAAACAGGCGGTTTCGATTCGAGATGTCCCAATCAACTTTCTCGGTAGTCGTGTCTTGATCGACGATCTGCGGCACCGCCTGCGATAGGTAGTTACCTGATATCGCGCTGTTCGTAGGAGCGGGCAGATACGATTGGAACGATTGCGAAACCGCGGAAATCGGGTTCGCGACCGAAGGGACGGGGCAAGCCGGTGAGCCTGGAATGATGTTCGCTTTGCCGGCGTTCGCAGCATTCGTACTGTTCGCCGGGCATACAAATTGTATGCTGGTGCAGCTGCCGCCGACGCAAACGTTGTTGTAGATGTTATCGCCCGTCGGAAGAGCGCTGAAGTCCCCCGACTGCATGGCGGTCGTGGGAATCGTCTGGAATACGGGAGCGAAGGCGCTGTTAAATCGGTAGCCGTCATAGCTGCCGAAGAAGAACAGTTTGTTTTTGATCGCCGGTCCCCCCAACGTGCCGCCAAATTCGTTCTGATGTTCGACGGGTCTGGAGGTATTGAAAAAGCTGCGGGCGTCGAAATCCGTATTCCGGAGGTATTCGAAAACGCCGCCGTGGAATTTGTTGGTTCCCGACTTCACGACGTAGTTCTCAACGCCCTGTCCTTCATACATCGCTTCAGAACCGGAGGTCTCCACCTGGAATTGCTCGATGGCTTCGACCGACATACCGAAGGACACGTTGCGCGTGTCACCACCGGTGCCAGCGCTGGTGATCGGAAGACCTTCAATATAAATTTCGTTCTGAAACGTCTGGCCGCCGTTGAAGGAGTTGAGGTCTGTCCCGGTCGGCTGAAAGCTGGTGGCCGTGACGCCTGGGGCAAGGCTGGCGAAGAATGCAGGGTCGCGCGATTGACTGTTGACCATCGCGAGCGGCAGGGAGTCGTAAACTTCATTCTCGACCGACGCACCAAGGTGGACATCGTCCGCCTGCAGCATCGTCGGCTCGCTCGAAACAGTGACCGATTGGCTGCCCGCTCCGATCTGCAGCTTGGGATTTAAAGTCACGGTTTGCAGCGCATCCACGATCACATGCTCTTGCTTCAATGTTGAGAAGCCAGTCGCGGTGACGCTGACCGTGTAAGTCCCGGGCATCAGCAAAGGAATGACGAAAAACCCGGTATCGGTCGTGGTGCTCTCGGTTTTAATTCCGGTAGCGTTATTCGTGGCGTCGACTTCGGCGCCGGACACAACCGCTCCGGATGGGTCAGTGACGGTACCTTGGATGGAGCCGGTTCCGCCGGTTTGAGCGAAGGCAGTGCTTGCAGCGAACAGCAAAGCAAGGCAGATGGCAACTTGGCGCATCTAACCCCTCCTAGTTGATTCCTCAGAACATGCGTACATTCCAAGGATTATCTGAATAACGGATAGCCACCCCGGTGGCGGTCGGCAATCTGCCATACATTAGGGGCGCGATGCAACATATATTTCTGTTTTCTTGGTAATCGTTTAGAATTTCAACGTTATGTGTCTGTCAGCATCCTTAGCGACTGATTTCAGGCCACTTCTGATCGTGGCGTAGGAGGCAATTCGTCGTATGTCACGCTTTCCGGCCGTCCTGCAGCGCCACCCGCTCCGGATGCGCATGCGCGAAACGTCGCCCGCTCCCTCCGCGCACCGCATCCAAACTAAGCTGAATTGAATCCAACCTTTACGGCCTCGCTCCCATCTGTATAAGGGTCAGCCAAACGGAGCCGTGCGGGGCGCGGTGCCTAGACTGATACGCGGGCGTGAAGGCGTGTTTGCTGCAGACGCGACAGTCATCTTTGGCGTTATGGATCTGACGACCGCCCGTCCACAACCACTTTCTGCAAAACTGAGCTAAAGGAGACTTCTGACGTGAGACGAATCAACCGCTATCTTCCATTCTTACTGGTGTTTCTCGCGATTCCCCTGACTGTCCATGCGCAGGGCAACACATTCGATATATCCATGGGATTCGGAACGAATCGCGCCAAAGCAAACAGTCTAGGCACCGACACGGGCACGGGTGCATCCTGCACCCCGGGCGGCACGGACACAACGTGCGCAAAAGATCCCTCTCTCGGCGGTTTTAGTATGGGATTTGCGGGCGATTATATGTTCCGCCCACATTTCGGTTTGGGGTTTGAAGGCATCTTTCAACCCACGCAGCAAACTTATAATCCGTTCACTTTCCGGCAAACGTTTTACGATTTCAACGGCATCTATGCGCCAATCAATACAAAGCGCGTCGCGTTGAAAATTGAAGGCGGAGCCGGCGGAGCCAGAACCAGCGTCTACGTGCCGATTTCATCCGGCGGAATTGCTGGCAACGCAAGCGAGCTTTATAACGAAGATAACCACTTCGCCGTGCACGCCGGCGTGGGCGTGCAGATCTACGTCACAGAGCACATATTCATCCGTCCCCAATTTGATTACCGCTATGTGCCAGGCTTCACGAACCAGTTCACCGACAACGTCACCGGCGGATCGGTTTGGATCGGATATAGTTTCGGCGATCGCTAAGCGATTGCGATCGCAACGCTGCTGTGCGGTTCTGTCGATGAGCCGGGCGGAATTAGCGTAGCGCAATCACCAAAGGTATTCGTCAAGAAAGCCCCGCGCGCTGCTCGGAGTCAGTTTCCATCCTAGCAGTAGCGGGGCTTTCGATCAGTGGGGTCCCGTGGTTTGGCAATCGCTTTCGTGGTACGCTTCCGAAAGAGGTCAGCTTGCCGCAAGTCGCAGGCACCTGAGTCTGCTCGTTATGCCGTGTCAGGCTCCAGTTTTCCTCCTCAGCCGTTGGGGCTCTGGGCTCCCAGCCCATGCGCGTTTCAGGTGGCGTTTAGGCAACAGTGGTACAAAAGTCCTATTCGGAACACCCGTTCGTCCCAGTACGCTGGTACTGCACAAAACAGAGCTCACTCAGCCCGGCGTGCCGTTGGGGGGTATTTGACAGCTATGAATATGAATGCGTTGCGCCTGCGGCACGCGAAACAAAAAAGAGAGGATCACGACATTGACTGGGCCAATCGACTCGATTCTTAACCTTGGTTTTCCCACTTCGGCACCCTCCCCGAAGAAAGACGCTTGGAAATCGCTCGTTGGTGACAAGCGCATACCCGCGCGGTTTTCGCTGCTGCCCTCGGGCCATGCACGCTGGGGCGCCATGAGCGTGAGTCTGGTTTTCCAGGTCTTGGCCGCCACAACATTGGTAGCAGTGCCGATGCTGTTTCCCAAGCAGTTGGTTCCGAGGATTGTGTATCAAGTGATGGAGATTGCGACGCCGCCCACCGACGTGCCGCTGCCGCCCAAGCCGCCGGCCATCAAGCCTCGCGTGCAGCCGCCTCCTCCGATCGTGCAGCCGCCGCCAGAACCGCAGCAGGCTCGCCTGATCGCGCCGCCGCGCATCGTTGCGCCTCAGCCCAAGCCGAAAGCCGTCGCTGCGGTAGCCGCACCGGACCTGAGCGCCAGCATTACGCCCGTCAATCTGGATATGCCGGACAATAAGCCGGCCCGGCCGCGCGAGCCGGTGAAAACCGGAATGCTCTCCACAGGCAGCGCCGCTCAAGCGACATTGAATCTGCCGGTTGACAAGGTTCAAACGGGAGGATTCGGAGACCCCAACGGGGCCTCGGGCCCCTCCAACCCCAACAAAGGGGCGAATATCAATCGCTACGGCTCGCCGGATCTACCTGGCGGCCCAGGCTACGGAAACGGGACCGGCGGCGCCAATGGCGCGCGCGGCACGGTCGCGAGCACCGGCTTTGGCAACGGCACGGCCATTCCGCCGGCCGGCGGCTCAGGCCGGTCGCGCGGTACGGTGCAGGCTAGCGGCTTTTCGAACGGCAACGCACCCGCCGAGGTGGCTCGGACCAAGACAACCGATTCCGCGGCGGCTGTGACGCCCATCATCATTCTGGCAAAGCCCAAACCGGTCTACACCGACGAGGCGCGCAAGTTGGGTATCGAGGGCGAAGTTTTGCTCGACGTAGTGTTTCCGGCCTCCGGGCCCGTTCAGGTGAATCGCGTGATTCGAGGTTTGGGACACGGCCTGGATGAGCAGGCGATTCGCGCGGCGCAGCAAATTCAATTCAAGCCGGCGATGAGCAATGGCCATGCTGTGGACTTTCCTGCCACCGTCCACATTGAATTCGAGATTGCGAACTAGATTTTCGGAGGATTTATGCGGACCCTGCGATTGATTTTCGCGGTACTGACCTTTGGCGGATTGGCTTCTAGCGCCGTTCCGCTGCGGGCCGCCGATCAGCCGGACACGCTGAATCAAGTGGTGGACCGGGTCATCTCCCAAGAGCACCAGGAGATAGCGAGCCTAAAGCAATTTTCGCCGCTGGTGGAGACTTACATTCAGGAGCTTCGGGATGACAAGGACCTGGGCCCCGTGCCGGCCGGCGATAAATATTTCTTGGGCCGTGCCGAACTCTCGAAGGGCGTGGAGCTTGTTTCCTTGAACACCGGCGAAAACAAAAGCCACCGTGTGATGGAGGGCCTGGGCTCGATCTTCACCATGGAGATGGATTTCTTGCCGCGCGGCTTCCTGCAAATGATCTATCTGGACGATACCGGTTTCGATCGCCAGCACTACAAATTTGACTATGTGCGCCAAGAATTCCTAGGTGAGGTTCGCTGCCTGGTGTTCGACGTCACGCCGCTTCCGCATTCCGGCAAGGGGCGTTTCACCGGACGTATTTGGGTGGAAGATCAGGATTACCACGTGGTTCGCTTCAACGGCGGATACACCGGCGGCTCGGCCGGCAGCTTTTATTTCCATTTCGATAGCTGGCGCGTGAACTCCGGCCCGAACCTGTGGCTGCCCGCGTTCATTTACAGCGAAGAATCGGATCTGCGTTATGCGCTTGGAAAGCGGCTTCAGTTCAAGGGGCAGACGCGCCTGTGGGGTTACAACCTAGGCCGTGCCAGGGAAGAAGAAGAATTGAGCAAGGTGATGGTCGAGGCGGCGACACCGATACAGGACCAGACACAGACCGCTAACGACCCTACTCCGGTGCAGGCACAACGCTCCTGGGACCATCAGGCCGAAGACAACATCACGGATCGCCTCGAACGCATGGGCTTGCTCGCACCTAGAGGCGAAGTTGACAAGGTGCTCGAAACGGTTGTGAACAATCTCGAAGTGACCAACAATCTCGATATTCAGCCCGATATCCGCTGCCGCGTGCTGCTCACTTCAACGCTTGAATCTTTCACCATCGGCCACACCATCGTTCTGAGCCGCGGTCTGATTGACGTTTTGCCCGATGAGGCCAGCCTGGCGGCCATGCTGGCGCACGAACTGGCTCACGTTGTGCTGGGCCACCGCATCAATTCGCAGTACGCATTTTTCGATAACATCTTATTCGACGATAAAGATGTCTTCCGCCACTTCGGATTTGCGCGCACTCCGGAAGAAGAGCAATCCGCCGATGTGAAGGCCGCCGAACTGCTGCGCAATTCCCCTTACAAGGATCAAATCTCCACGGCCAACGCATTCATCGAAGCCCTGGATCAACGCTCCAAAGAAATTCCCAATCTGATCGCCCCGAACTTGGGCGACCGTGTGCCGATCAGCACCACGGCTCAAGCCACTTCGTCACCGGTGCACACGACGACGAATCCGCAGACGGGGGCGAGCGTCGCTCAGGTCGTGGCGTTGCCGCTCGGTGGCCGCGTGAAGATGGATCCGTGGGACGATCAACTTCAAATGCTCAAGAGCAAACCGGTAGGCACCGTCGCAGAGCGCGAAATGATGCCCTTCGAGGTGACGCCGTTCATGCTTTATCTGACGCGCGAAACCAACGGCAGATCGCAGGTCTCCGGCGCCGTCTCCGCGGCTTCCGATGCATCCACGCCAGAACCGGCGGCCAAGCAGCAATAGTTTCCTCGTCCTTTCTCACGGCTAATTATTCCGGCCGGTCCCTTCGTGGGGCCGGCCGTTTTGTTTTTAGCGGCCGCGCGACTCACGCGGTGAAAAGCAATGCGCGCAAAAACAACAAGGGCGCCCCGGTCAATCGGGGCGCCCTGTGCTGTTGGTTTGCTTCCGAAGTGCCTTAGTTAGAATTCAAACCGGAAGCCCGTCTGCAACTGCCGCGCGCCGTCCAGCACGGTGGAGGTTGTCGATGGCGTCTGGAACGCTGAAAAAGGAAGGATGTTCGTTCCCGACACCGTATAGGCTTCCGTGTTCACACCCTGAAGGATGCGGCTGTTGAACAGGTTGAACGCCTCGGCGCGGAACGCGAGCTTGTAGCGTTCGTGGATCGTGAAATCCCGTTCCAGCCGTAGATCGATGTTGACCCATGCCGGCAATCTGTAGGAATTGCGCGGCAGCCAGGTCGCACGTCCGCCGGTCGCGCTGGCGTTGGTGCTCACGACACCGCCCGACAATCCGCCGTCGATACCGCCGGTCACCGTCGATGTCCCAATCATGGCACTGTACGGAAGGCCCGAGACAGCCGTGACAATGCTGCCAACCACCCAACCGTTCAGAACCTGGCGGGCGAACATGTTGGATCCATGGACGTAGTTCGGACTCCAATCGAGGCTCCCGACAAAGCGATGGCGTTGGTCCAGATCGGAATAGGAGTAATCTTCATTGAGGTTGTACGGATCGCTCACGCCGTCCGTTCCGAAAAAGGTTCCGTTCGAGCCCGAAACCTCTCCGTCGTCCAGCGCCTTGCTGTAGGTGTAATTCACTAGCAGCTCAAAGCTGTGGCTCACCGGCTTGCGGACCGTAATTACAAGCCCGTTGTACCAGGAGTTGACCGTGCTGTATTGGTTTAGGATGATGCCCGTTGTCGGGTCCAGCCGGGCGGTGTAGAAAGGCACCGTGTAGCTCATTAACGTGCCACCAGTTGATGTCTCGATGTTGAACGTCTTGTTCGAAGTGCTCGGCGCGACGTTGGCATCATAGCTCGAAGGAAGATGCAAGCCTCGGGTCACCAGGTAGGTGGCCGAGATCGCGATGTTCCCCGGGAATTGATGCTCCAGAGTCACTTCGCCCTCATCGGCGCGCGGATTGACAAAATTCGGATTCATCCCATGGACCGCCTGCGATAGAGTCGGAATGTCCCCGCCAGCGAGCGAGGGGCAGGTCGGAGACGCGCCGGGTGTAGACGTGGTTGTGCAGATCGCAACCGGTGTGACGGCCCCAGAAAAGGGCGCCCCAAGCGCCGGCCCCGGCGGAACGAAGTACACGTCTGGGAACGTCGGCGCGCACGCCGCATCGAGTAAGTTGGTGTTCGTCGGCGAACAGCCGGAGAATGTTTGCTGGTAGATACCGTTTTCTACGCGCAACGCGTAATACGTGCTGTTAGACGTCTTGGCGTAGAAGATGCCGTATCCGACTCGCAGCACCGTGTTCTTGGCGAAATTCCACGCCATGCCGATGCGTGGAGCGATGTCTCCCTTGTCGATGTTCAACGTCGAAGTGTCCAAGGCCAGCAGCGGAGCAGAGGCGCCGGCCGGATTGTTGGTAGCGTTGTTCGGGCGCGCGGGCTCGGGAACATGCTGGATGTCGTAGCGCAAACCCAAGTTGAACGTCAGGTTCGGGCGTACCTTCCAGGTGTCCTCGACGTAGGCGCCAAAATCGTTGTCGTAGAAGTCGTCTTCTCCAACGTGCGTAAGCGGGTCCTCCACCTGGGTGAAGGTGGAATAGTGCTTACCGGTCAAGCTATAGCATGTAGAGGCGGTGGGAGTGGCCGGAACAGGCGTCGTGGGCACGCACGTCGTGAACGGGGATAGGTCGGAATTGCCTGTGGCAACCGAATAGGTGTCTCCGAGATTCACGTTGTACAAGTCTGCCACCCAGCCGCAGAATGTCTTCTGCACGCTGCTCGCCAAGCAGGGGGCTCCGATTGAGGTGGGCAGCGCCGGGGAGCTGTAACTGTAATTCCCGTCGCCCTGGAAAAGATTCACGAGTAACTCGTGAATCAGGTTCACGTCAACACCGAGTTTTATGCTGTGCTCGCCCTTCTGAATCGTGAAATCGTCGGACATCTCATAGCGATGCTCGTCCGGGAAAGCCGGGCGCGGCAGGGCGGACGTCTCACCGTACGTCACGATGCTCGACAAAGACGTGAAGGGGCCGGGAGCATTCGCTAGATCGTACTCATAGTCTTTGCCCCACTGGAAGCGGACGTCGTTGACTTTGTTTCCTCCGAACGTCGAAGTCCAGTTGCCGATCACGAATCGCTCGTGCGTCGCGCCGTACCCATTGACGGTTACGCCGGCGTTCGACACCGTGGCCGACGTGTTATAGCCGTCCGGTTCGGCCCAATCTTGGATGTTTACAACCGCGCTCAGGTGATTGGCCGGGCTGAATTGATAGTCGAGCTTTCCGAACCCGACGTTCTGTTTCAGGTCCCGCGGAAAAGCGCCAATCAGATCGCTGGTAATGAAACCCTGCGCCGCCGTGCATTGAGCCGAAGTCACTTGCAGGGGACACGCGAAAGAACTGATCGACCCCGCGGTTGTCGTATAAAGGATCGGGTTGACCTTCCGGAACCCGTCAAAGGTCCCGAAGAAAAAGAGTTTGTCCTTAATGATCGGCGCTCCGATGCTCCCGCCGAACTGCTGTTGCTGGTGGACCGTCTGCGTCGGCGCCTGATTGTTCGCGGCAAAACTGGCCTTCGCAGCCGGGTCCAGCGCGTTCAAGCTCGGATAGCGCAAATTGTAAAAAAGATCGCCATGTAATTCGTTCGTGCCGGACTTCGTCACGGCGTTCACCACGCCGCCGGCTGCTTGCCCGTATTCCGCGCTGTAGTTGCTGTTGTTGACTTGGAATTCCTGAATCGAATCGGCGCTGTAGACGTACGCCACGATAATGGCGCGGCCGCGCGCTTCGGAGAAAAACGCTTGGGTGTTGTTCGCGCCGTCCACCGAGTTCCCGTTGTAAAGGCCGGAAATTCCGCGGAAGCTGGATAGTCCGCTGGTACCGTCGGTCGTGACCGCTGGGGTGAGCAAAACGAAATCCTCCCAGCGCCGACCGTTAATGGGCAACCCCGCGACGAGGTTCTCGCTCACGGTCTGCGCCGACGCCGTCTTCTGCGTTTCGATCAGCGGCGTTACGCCGGTAACTGTGATGGTCGCTTGCGTCGATACAAGCGGGAGAGACGCGTCGACCGTCAGCCGGGTGCCGACTTGCACCAAAATGTCCTTGTGGGTGTACACGGCGAACCCGCCCTTGGTAACCGTGACGGAGTAGTGGCCGGGCTGCAACGCAGTAGCTGAATAGAAGCCGTCGTCATTCGTTGTGACGTCGTGAGAAATCCCCGTGTCGGTATTCAGCACACTGACCGCGGCATTCGGAATCGCGGCGCCGGATGGATCGGTCACCGTGCCGATGATGGCGCCCGTGCTTGAGGATTGCGCCCCTGCCGTTGTGGCTATAGCGCACGCCAGGACCAGCGCGGCGCAGATAACGAAGACACCACTAACTATCGCTTTTACGCGTTCTAGATTCACATTTCCCCCCTGAGATGCAATTTCGCTTCAAAAACACTACCCCACGCGCCCCGTTACGGGAAACGCAAAATCACGATTCACCTTGTCGGAATGTTGAATCCTACCGTGCGTGGCCCCACCCCTGGGACCGGCGCTCAACTGTTCTGCCGGAATCGGCTGGCTTTGTCAAGACCCGCAATCTGCGATCTGGCCGGCCTGAGGAAAACGTGAGGATTTCCGGGGGCACGGCGAAAAACCATCCGATTCTCGACTTGACGCTAGCAAAAATACTGCTATACTTCCTTGTTGGCCGGAGAGTCTCGGCCAAACGGGTCTCGATCAGGGTGGTAACCTTCAGGCTTTCGGGTCCCGCAATAGACTCGGAGTGAGGTCGGTTACGAATACCGGATAAAAAGTTAGTCGAGCATCGTGCGAATCCGTCCCGACGGAAGTACGTACAAAGGGACGGACTGGCCCGGCGCTCGACGCCGGGTTTTTTGTTGTCTGGAGCCTGCCGTGAGGCACGCTCGTAAAACAGCAAGAGATTAAAGCTTCGCCAGGCGCGAAGCATAGGTTCTTTGACAACTGAATAGCTGGCTTGGCATGCTCGAGCGCGCCTTCGCACGAAGGTGTGTTCGCTGCGTGTCAGCCGCAAATTTGTACGAGTAGAGCGAATTGTGGAAAGGCGAGCTTGCTCGACGCGACGGCGTGCGGATGTGCCCGGTTGCAATCTGGCTGGGGTCATACGCATGGCACTCTGAAGAACGTTTTGGGAGGGCTGCAAGACCCTTCCGGACCACGTTTACCAGGGATCCGATTCTCACTGAGCGATCAGACATGAATCGGGACGTGTGGGGTAAGTTTTATGGTCAAGCTACTAAGGGCGTACGGTGGATGCCTAGGCGCCAGAAGGCGAAGAAGGACGCGGCTAGCTGCGAAAAGCCCCGGGGAGTCGCAAGCAGGCTTTGATCCGGGGATATCCGAATGGGGAAACCCCTCCTGATGAACTCAGGAGACGGCCCGCTGAATACATAGGCGGGTACGAGCCAACCCAGGGAAGTGAACCATCTCAGTACCTGGAGGAAAATAAATCACAGAGATTCCGAAAGTAGCGGCGAGCGAAATCGGAACAGCCCAAACCGTCGTGCATGCACGGCGGGGTTGTAGGACCGCATAAGTAGAGTTACCAATCCGGACGCTAGGTGAACCTGCTGGAAAGCGGGGCCACAGAGTGTGAAAGCCACGTAACCGAAAGCGGACCGGACTCGAAGCGGTATCCTGAGTACCACGGGACACGTGAAATCCTGTGGGAAACTGGGGAGACCACTCTCCAAGGCTAAATACTCTCTGGCGACCGATAGTGAACTAGTACCGTGAGGGAAAGGTGAAAAGCACCCCTGCGAGGGGAGTGAAATAGAACCTGAAACCGTATGCCTACAAGCAGTCGGAGGGCTATGCTTCCCGCTTCGGCGGGATCCCAGCCTGACGGCGTGCCTCTTGCTTAATGAGCCGGCTAGTTATTGTCACAGGCGAGGTTAAGCGTAAGCGAGCCGTAGCGAAAGCGAGTCCGAATAGGGCGAATAGTCTGTGGCAATAGACGCGAAGCGGGATGATCTACCCTTGGTCAGGCTGAAGGCAGCTTAAACGCTGCTGGAGGGCCGAACGGGTGTGAGTTGAAAATCGCTCCGATGAACTGAGGGTAGGGGTGAAAGGCTAATCAAATTCCGTGATAGCTCGTTCTCCCCGAAATGCCTTTAGGGGCAGCCTTGTGTATTTGCCGCGGTGGTAGAGCTCTGAATGGACTAGGGACCAACCAAGGTTACCGAATCCAATCAAACTGCGAATGCCGCGGACAACAGCACGGGAGTGAGACTACGAGGGATAAGCTTCGTGGTCGAGAGGGAAAGAACCCAGACCGCCAGCTAAGGTCCCCAACTGTATGCTAAGTGGGAAAGGAAGTGTGATCGCTCGGACAGCCAGGAGGTTGGCTTAGAAGCAGCCATCCTTTAAAGAAAGCGTAACAGCTCACTGGTCAAGCGATCATGCACCGACAATCCAACGGGGCTAATGTAAGGTGGCGAAAGCCATCTTGTTTTGGTAGGGGAGCATTCTGTGGAGTCTGAAGGTAGACCGAGAGGACTACTCAACGCCACGGAAGAGACCCTGCCGGCATAAGTAGCGATAAACACGATGAGAACTCGTGTCGCCGAAAGTCTACGGTTTCCTGAGGAAGGTTAATCCGCTCAGGGTTAGGCGGGTCCTAAGGTGAGGCCGAGAGGCGTAGCTGATGGACAACAGGTTAATATTCCTGTCCCACCTAACGAACGTTATACGATGGGGTGACGCAGAAGGATACAGGAGTCGGGTGATGGACGTCCCGATCAGTCTGTGTAAGCCGGATCCCGCAGGAAAATCCACGGGGTCATTCAACGGTGAGACAGGCTGCGAGACCACACGGTCGCAAAGTCTTGGATTTCACGCTGCCTGGA
>JBEKDK010000020.1:0-41069 GCA_050014395.1 Candidatus Acidiferrales bacterium
TGGCCTGGCGTCGAAGCCCATGTCGAAACCCATAACGACGTCGGCTTCTGCGAACCTAACTGGCTTGACGCTCGCTCCAGGCGTTCCCATGATTCCCATAGAGACTACGAATTTGGCGGGAGCGCTCACCCTCGACGGCGATGGCAACGCCAATGCAGCATGGGTCTTCCCGACAGCGAGTTCGTTCATCAGTTCGCCCGACTCATCGGAAATAGTGGAAAACACCGGCGCAGACGCTAGCGCTTATTGGAACGTCCCCTCTTTGGCGACCTTCGGCACAGATACCCCGTTCGGCGGAAATACTTCCGCGTCGCCGGGCAACGCCCCGTACTCGGGCGCAACTGGAGGAAGCGGCAGCGCCTTGGATTCAGGATGCGGGGGCGCGTGCGGCAATGGCTCGAACTCGACAATCGGCACGGGTACTGGCGGAGATGCTCTCCCCCCGCCGATCGACACTTCGTCCGCCGGCGCAACCCTAGGATGCGACAGTGTCTTGGATTCGGCATGTGACGTCGCGAGCGGCAACGACCCTAACTCCATCAGCGGCACGGGTACTGGCGGAGATGTTCTCGCCGCGCCCCCGATCGGAACTCCGAACGCCGGCTCAACCACAGGATGCGCCAGCATCTTGGATTCAGCTTGTGGCGTGACGAACGGGAATACCACCAACTCCATCGCCGCCACCGGTACTGAAGGCGGCAGCACCAACATCTCTAGCGGCGGCAGTACGGCTTCACCAACGGTGGCCGTCACCAACTTTTCGTCCGAGTCCACGCCCGTTCCGGAGCCCGGCACGCTTAATTTGCTCCTACCCGGACTCTTGGCGATTGGTCTCCTCGCGCTCCGCAAATCGCTCTCAAGTCCCGCCAACTAAGTGCGCGGAAGTACTCCGACCTGAGTCGTTTTGACTGTTCCGCGCTGCGCCAGTAGAATGTGTGTCGCCCCGGTGCCGGGGTAGCTCACCGGTAGAGCGCGGCCCTGAAAAGGCCGGCGTAGGCAGTTCAACTCTGCCCCCCGGCACCATTCCTACGCTGCCGCAAAATCCACGCCCAATACCGCTACCGCTTTTTGACGTAGAGATCCGGAAGCGATTTCTTCAGCTTGTCGAGTTTGGGAGCGTCGTACGTCAAGATGTACATGCTATCGGGATGATGGGTCGCGTAATCCTGGTGATATGCCTCGGCCTGATAAAACGCCTGCAGCGGAACCACCTGCGTGACAATTGGTTTGCGGAAAACGTGCGCTTGATCGATCTGCGCGATATACGCCTGCGCGATTCGCTGCTGATCTTCGTTGCTGTAGAAAATCACGGAGCGATACTGCGTGCCTTCGTCGGGACCCTGGCGATTGAACTCCGTCGGATCGGTGGCCACCGAGAAGAAAACCTGAAGCAAGCGCCCATATGTAATCTGTGAAGGATCGTAAACGACTTTCACGGTCTCAGCGTGTCCGGTTCCTCCGGCGCTGACTGTTTCATATTGCGCGGTATCCGCGGATCCTCCGGAGTATCCATCCGTCGCGCTGATCACACCCTTCACGTGCTCGAATACCAGCTGCACTCCCCAGAAGCAGCCGCCCGCCAGCACGGCCGTCGCCTGCCCGCTCTGCGCGGCCAGAGCATCGTCCACCGCTGGCGGCGCGATGGACACTGTCGCGCTCGCCGCGTTGCGCGTGACCAACACGCTGCCGCCGAAAAACACCACGACGATCGCAAGACTGATCGCCATCGATCGAAATGTCATCGATCCTCCTCCTGCGAGCGGCAGCTTGGCCTCAAACAGCTTTCGCAAATCGCATCGCAACCGAGTTCATGCAGTACCGCAAGCCCGTCGGATCGGGCCCATCGTTGAACACATGCCCCAAGTGCGCGTCGCACAGTCGGCACCGAACCTCAGTCCTCATCTCACCAAGACTCATATCGATCGCCTCGAGCACATTCTCCTTCGCGATCGGCGCCCAGAAACTGGGCCAGCCCGTGCCGGATTCGAATTTCGTCGCGGAACTATACAGCGCGTTGTCGCAACAAATGCAGCGAAAAACTCCCTTGTCGTGGACGTTCAGAAGCTCCCCCGAAAAGGGCCGCTCGGTTCCCGCGCTCCGCGTGATTTCAAACGCGTCGGGCGACAATTGCGCCTTCCATTCGGCCTCAGTTTTCCTGACCATCGGCTCCGTAACGACGCCTTTACGCTCTCCAGCATCGGTGAATTCGACGATGGTCACTCGCTTCGGCGGCTTGTCCGGTGCCGCTTCCACCCGCGCAGGATCGCTCCTCTGGTAGGCCCACATCGCGAAGCCGACGACCGCGGCGCCCGAAGTGGCAATAAACGCCCTCCGCCCCAACTCGCTTCCCTTTCTCCCATGCGATTCAAACATCTGCACCTCCGGCTCGGCGTCGCCAGCCCCAGCGCCCCATAAACCGCGACCCACTCGATCCTACCAATGTGTACGGAAAAGAGGAACTCTTGGATGAGCGTCACGCAGCCAGCCGCTCCCTCAGCCTACTCCCCGCGAGCCTTCTAGCCACTGACTCCATTTATCTCTGGAATCTAACCCTGAATTGGGCTATCTAGATATTACTTGATGGCGACATCGCTTTCGTTACGCACTGTGAGCGCAGCGCCTTACAAGCAATAATCGGTCGCAGCCCAAAATATTCTTCGTCTTTCGACGCTTCGCGGAGATAGGTGCGGGCCGGAGGAGTCAATGGCTGTCAAGAGGGATAAACTCGAACGCATCGGAATGGGTCTGGTGCTTTGTATTGCCCTTCTCATGTTCTACGCTCCCCTGGTGGTTTTGCATGGAGCTTTTTCCGGCGATGAATCGATCAACGCTCTCAGTGTTCGCTCCACGCTATCGCAGCTGCGCTCCGGTATCGAAACCTCCTCGGGGTTTTCCACCGATCAAAGCGTCTTCCCCGATTTGCTCGGAGAAAATCCATCCCCGCAGCAACCACTGAAACTGCGGTTCACCTTGAGCATCGCGTGGCTCGCCCCACTCTTGATTTTCATCGCGCTGTTCTACGCCGTCTTGGCGTTGATAGACCTGCTGTTCTTGCGAAGAGCAGCCGGAGCGCTCGCGTTCCTCGGGGGGTGTTGCGCCGCGATCGCTATCGCGCTGCTGCTGATGTTGAATTCCGGCATTCAGTCTTGGACCGCGGGAATGATCCAAAACGCGCCGCTTCGTTCAGGGGAGGACATCTCCGCGGCTATGCGCCTCTTGATGGCCCACGCGTTTCAAGTGAGCCCAGGTCCCGGGCTATATGTCCTCGCCACTTGCTTGCTTTTGGTTGCTGCGCTTTCGTACTCGAGAGCTATTCCGCGCATGGAACGCGTCGTACGCCGCTCGCCGCGATCCGAAGGACCGCAATCCGTTCGCGTTCGCCCCATCGATTCTCGTTTTCCCGAGGAAATTTGCACCACCCGGAATTATTCACACGACGGTCTTTATCTTGTGACCCAGGCGACGCACTACTACGCCGGCATGGAAGTCAGTCTGATTCGCAACCCGGGCGCGCCGGGCTCAGAAAATCGCGAAGAACGCGGCTCCGTGATGAGAGTCGACAAAGTGGACACCGGCAAGTCTGGCGTTGCGATTCGCATCATTTCGGCTCCGGCGTAATCGCAATCTTACCGTCCCGCCTTACTGCACTACGGTGCCGTAGTGCCCCACGGTCCTCCGCTGCGGCCCGCGCGGCCCGCGGCCGGGATATTCGCCTCCGATCCGATCAGACCAATCCACACGGAAGAGGAATTTCTTGGATGTGCGAGAGTTATCGATCGTCGCATGATATTGCCGGAGCGAAGACCGTACGGGTCCACCGTCGTTCAACACTCCCCGGCCGGCGAGCGACCAACGTAGTTGGTTCAACGATTCAGCTGGAATCGAATGGTCACCGTCGTGTTCGACGGTATTGGTTGCCCCCAAAATGTCGCTGGCTTGTATCGCCACTTTTTGAACGCTTCGATCGCCGCTTTCACGAATACCGGATCCCCATTGATAACACTTATGTTCTGTACGTGGCCAGTCGCGTCGATAACTCCACTCAGAACGACAATGCCTTCTCTGCCCTGCGCCCGCGCTTCTACAGGGTAGTAGGGCGAAGGATTCGCAATCAACACCGCACGTTGGATATCCTGGCCAGTCGCCGGTGGCGCGCCTTCGGAACCTTCGTTCCACACCCAAAAAGGCCATTCTCCGTAACCTGTAAATCGAAACGCCTCTTCCACATAAGCAAAATTCTCCATCCAGGAGGCGGCGGTCGCTCCATTCAAGGTCATGGCGAACTGGCAATCGATGATTACCGGCTTCTTCGCTGGAACAATCCGACTTAACTCTTGGTGGGGTTCAGCGGAAGGACGTTTTCGAGGAGCCGCTTCACAGTGCGTGGCCAACGAACCCTTGTAATCCACGACCGATTCCATCGCTGCCCTCATTGAGACGCTAAAGCCGCCGAACAGCCGGTCGTAGCGCTCGGCGAGCGCTTCCTTCTGCTCAAGGCCAATTTGATCCGCGAACCATTCGGCGGCATTGGGCAAATAAAGCTGCTCAACAAATTGATGCTCCGCGCGGCGATCCCCCTGCTGATACGATTGAAGCATGGCGGCGATCTGCTCGCTAAACCCCGCTTCCGTTTGCGGATAACTGGATTGTGTTTGCGGAGGGCTGGGCGCCGTCGGCACTTCTTCGGGACCCTGCTGATTCTGCGAATGCCCAGAAGTGGCTGCTCCCACACAGAGCAGAATCACTACGAAGCCCAGGCGCGCGTGCGCTTTCACGCTTCTATACAGCCCAATCAGAAGTTTCATTCCAACCGCCGGCGCGATGTGACCGCGCCACCCTACTGCACAACCGTCCCGTAGTGCCCCACGGTCCACAACTGCTTCCCGTCGCTGGTTCCAAATATCGAAAAAAGACTTTCAGTCGTCCCGCTATCCAGCTTGTTCCAGTGCTGCCCGTCGTCCGACTCCAGAATATTGGCGTTCCGGCCGACCACCCAAATCCGCCGCCCGTCGCTGGACGCGAAGACTGACTGAAGAATATTAGTCGTGCCACTGTCGTACGCCGTCCAGTGCTCGCCGTCAGTTGACCCCACGATCGTGCCGCTATCGCCGGCGGCCCACATCCGCTTGCCGTCGCTCGTACCGAAAACCGAATACAGCGTGTTGGTCGTCCCGCCATTCAAATGATTCCAGTGCTCGCCATCGTCCGATTCCAAAATCGTGCCTTTATCGCCGGCGATCCACAGTCGCTTGCCGTCGCTCGTGCCGAAAATCGAATGCAGATTGTTCTGCGTCCCGCTGTTGCGCGCGATCCAGTGCTCGCCGTCATTCGATTCCAAAATTGTGCCGTAGTCGCCCACGGCCCACAGCCGCTTGCCGTCGCTGGTGCCATAGACCGATAGCAGCGTGTACGGCGTGCCGCTGTCCAGCCGATTCCAGTGCTCGCCGTCATCCGACTCCACTATCGTGCCCAGGTTGCCGACAGCCCACAGCCGCCGCCCGTCAGCCGTGGCGAAAATCGAATAGAGATTGTTCGGAGTGCCGCTCACGCGCGCGATCCATGTCTTGCCGTCGTTGGAATCCAAAATCGCGCCGTCCTTGCAGACCACCCAGAGCTTTCGCCCGTCGCTGGTCCCGTAAATCGCCTCAAGCACATCCGCCGTACCCGTGGTGCTCGCGGCCCAGTGCTCGCCGTCGCTCGAGGTCAAAATCTCGCCCCCCGCGCTCGCGGCAGCCGGCGGCTTCGTGGCGCCCTTGCTGCGAAAGTAGAAGAACACCGCCAGCGCAACAATCAAAACGCCAGCTCCGCCAAGAGCAACGCGCATCCATGCGGACTTCTTCCCTTCCGCCGAGGACGCCGCGGCAGGAATCGATTTCACTGCCGGCACGGTTCCCGCAGCGGCAGATTTCGCCAGCGTGGCCGCGCCCGCCGTCGCTGCATCGCGCGGCTCCATCCGCGAAAGCAACGTCTTGATCGTGTCAGCCAGATTTTTCAGATGCGATTCAAGCGGCGGCGTCAGCGCGTCTAGCCAATGAACGTTGCCGATGAAATACTCCAGCGCCCGGCCCGGCGCGACGTCTTCCACGCGCAGCGGCAGAATCGCCACGCCACGATTGGCAGCGCGTTCCACTTCGCGCCGAATTTGCGGCGAAGCGTTCGCATCGGCCGTGAAAATTAAAACCAACACGCGAGCCTGCTCGATCGCTTCGATGATGCACTCGCCCCATTCCATTCCGGCGGTCACATCTCGGGGAGCAATCCAGCAGCGGATGCCCTCCGCTTCCAACGTCGCGCAAACGGCGTCGGCAATGGTCTTGTTCTTCGCGGAGTGGCTTATGAAAACGTCGTGAGCCATCGAGCCAGGGCTCCTAGTCCAGCAATCGCAGCGGCTGCGGGATTTTATCACACGCGGCACAGCTGCCGCGCGCGGCGGCCGGCCCGGGCGGCTCAGAGCAAACCATTCGGAACCAACCATCGATTCAGGCAATAATATGGGGTGCTGCGGTACCGCGCTCCACGGAGGGCGAAACGCAATGCTCAACGCACTCAATATTCTTTTATGGATTGCTCAAGGAATTCTCTTCATCGCATTTTTGTTGGCCGGATACATGAAGCTCTTTGCATTCGAGAAATATAAACTCACTGCTCAAGACCGGTCGCCCAACTGCGGCCTCGGACTCTCCAAGGCTACGGTGACCTTCCTCGGAATCTGCGAGTTTGTCGGAGCCGCCGCGGTGATCGTGCCGTCGGCTATGCGCGTCGCCACGTGGTTGACGCCGCTCGCGGCCATTGGCTTGGCGGCCCTCATGATTTCGTCCGCGATTTATCATCTGAAGCGGAACGAGCAGGTGTACGTGCAGTTTGTTCTTTTCGTCCTCGCGGGCTTCGTCGCCGTCGGCCGCTTCCATCACTAAAACGCTAGTATCGTTCGGAACCGCCTAGCTTTTTATCGCGCCTCTTGCGGGATTCACTTTCAGTCCGAATGCGCCGCGTCCCGCCAGCGCCGCGGCGCCCCGCACGGCACGCTGGAGACAACCTTCCCCACGGCCCCGCTCTCTAAGTGTGTGATATTCTCCGCTGCGAGGTTCGCCGCAAAACATTTGCCATGTTCACGATCCCAGTTGTGATTCGCAAACCCTTTCTTGCCCCGACCGCGATCGTCTTCGCGCTTGCCTGCCTGCTCATCGTGATGCCGTCGCAACCCGCGCTCGCCCAAGCTGACGCCGGGCCCGTTATGGCCGCGCCGCCACAGCCGCCTCCGGCCCCGGCGCCGAAGCCCGCGCCGCCACAGCCCGCCGCGCAATCTCAAGCCGAAGAATCCACTCCCGGCCCCGGCGCGATCCGCGTGGACGTCAATCTGACGCTTGTCGACGTCACGATGCGCAAGCCGACCGGCGAGGTCATCACCAGCCTCAAAGTTACCGATTTCGTCCTCCAGGAGGACGGCCAAGCGCAACAGGTCGTTCACCTGGACCAAGATCAATTGCCGCTGGCGATGGCCCTGGTGATTGACCTGAGCACATCCATCTCGCCGTACCTTGAATCTCTGAAAGACACGACGGAAGTTGCGCTCCAATCCCTCAAGCCCGAGGATTCGGTGGCGCTATTCACTTTCACCGACGCGCTCACCAAAGTTATCCCGCTCACGCGCGATAAACAGAAAGTCAGCGACGCGCTGGACTCGCTGCAAGCCGGCGGCTCAACCAACATCAACGACGCTCTCTACGGCGCCGCCGAGTATCTCCGCGCCAATGCTCGTGGCATGCGCCGCGTAATCGTGCTGATCAGCGACAACGTCGGCACCCGCGCCGGCTCCACCACGCCCGACGGCGTGCTGCAAGCCGTCCTCGAATCCGACACTCCGGTCTACAGCCTGAAAGTCTACGGCGACCACGGCGGCGGATATCAGCACGGCGGCCACGGTGGCGGCGGTTATCCCGGCGGCGGAGGTCGTGGCGGGGGCGGCGGCTGGCCCGGCGGTGGTGGTGGCGGAGGCGGCTGGCCCGGGGGCGGCGGAGGCGGTCGCGGTGGTGGTGGTTATCCCGGCGGCGGAGGCGGAGGTCGTGGCGGCGGTGGTGGCCAGTCCCAGGCCAGCTCGAAAGACATCGTCAACGTGCAGAAAGTCGCAGACGCATCGGGTGGAGAAGTCTTCGACGTGAAGAAGGAAGGCTCGCTCGACAAAGCCTTCCAAGATCTGATGGATCGCCTGAAAACGCGCTACACGATCGGCTACTACTCCAGCAACAAATCGACCGCGGGCGGCTACCGCAAAATCGACGTCTCGTTAATTTCGAGCTTCGGCAAACCGGGCAAAGATTATACCGTCACCGCAAAGCAGGGCTACTACGCGCCGGTGACCACAGCATCGGCAGGAACCGGAACTCCCTGAAAGTTTTTGCCTGGGTTCGGCGCTGGCGTGAGACTAATCCGTCCAACGACTCGTTGCTTTCTATCGGGAGATGCCTATGTCATTTGAGGAAGCCATCGATATTCTCACCAAGGACGATCGTTTCCACGCCACAATCTATGCAATGAATAGCCTCCTGATACACAAAGGCGTTTACACGCGCGAAGAGTTTGAGGCGCTATTCAAGGAATGGGCGGCCAAAGAAACCCGGAAGAAAACCCGATCAAAGCAACGACCTGCTGCTCGCGCCCCCCTTCAAGCGTAGACCAGCGTCACTGCCCGTTCGATAGTTGCCAGAGCCGGATCGTTCCGTCTTTGCTCGACGAAACCAATAATTTTCCATCGCGGCTCAGCGAAAGGCTCAGCACCGAATCGGTGTGTCCGGTCAGTGTTGTCACCTGATTGCCGCTCGAAGCGTCCCACACGCCGATATTCTTGTCGTCGCTTGCCGAAATCACATAATTTCCGTCCGGCGTAAAAACCAGATCGTTGACGGCCGCCCCATCGTTGGAAGCGAACATTTTAGAAGGCGCTAGCGTCCCCGTTCCCACATTCCACAAATAAATGTTCCCCTTGGCGTCGGCAGTCGCCAAATGGCTTCCGTCTGGGCTGAACGCCACGGAAAGAATATTGCTCGTGTGGCTTTTAAGTTCGGCAACCTCGCTTTGATCCGCGACGCTCCAGAGATACACGATGTCGTCGTCGCCTCCTCCGGCCAAAAGCCGGCCATCGGGACTGAATCGAATGCGATTGATCTGCCCACCCGTGTCCTGCATGGCGCCGAGATATTTTCCGGAAGGAAGCGACCACATCGAAATTGTCTTTCCATCTCCCGCCGCGGCGATCACGCTGCCGTCCGGACTGTAAGCCACAGTCCACAGTGGAAAATTGCCGGGAAATTTCATCAAGGCGTTTCCATTCGCCGTGTTCCACGTGAACAGTGAATTGTCCCGGGAAGCGCTGGCCACCTGCTGCCCATCCGGCGTCATAGCCACGCCAAGAATCGGGCCGTCCTGCCGGGAAAGTGTGCGTACATCGTTGGTCGCAAGATTCCACAACTTAATGGTCTTGTCGTCTTCGCCGGAAACCAACATGCTCGCATCCGAACTCAACGCCGTGTCCCAGATCTGTCCGGCCTGCGCCGTAAGCACCTGCTTCGCGACGAACGATGGCGCCGAAGGCGTGGTAGATGTCGTGCTGCCAGTCGGATTGCTGTAAATGTTCCCGCCCGCGCTGGTGCTTGTGCCCGTACTCGTGCTTGTGCTCGTGTCCGAACTTGTGCCCGTCGTTGAATTGCTGCTGTTGGAATTCAGGTGGTTGTAGATCAATCCGATCACGAAGAGAATTGCGAAGAGAACCAGGATCCCGCCCACCACTCCCAGCGTCACGTATAGCCACGGCGAGCGTTTCTTCTCCGGCGGCGCAGATATGGTCAGCGGTGGCGGCGTGGGCACGGGCGCCTGCGCTCCCGGCTGCGGCGGCCACGTGGGCTGCGTTTGCATCAGAGGGTCCGGCGGCGGCCACGTTGGCTGCGTTTGCGTCAAAGGCACCGGCGTCGGCGCGCCAGGTGTTGGAGCCACTGCCTGAGACTTGATCTGATCCAGCCAGCCGCCCTGCGCCGGCGCCGATGTTGGCCGTGGCGGTGGAGTTGGCGTCGGCGTTGGGATGGGTATCGGCGTCACCGTCTGCCGCACATCCGCGCGAACATCCGCGACGCCGCTCGGATGCTCGAGCGCCGCGCCAAACGCCTCGCACGTCTGGAAACGCTGGTCCGGATCTTTATTCAATGCTTCCAGCGCGGCTTTCTCGACGCCCGGCGGAATGTATGGGTAGTAGCGCGTCGGAAGCGGCGGCGGCGTGCTCACGTGGTCGGACATCACTTGGAAATCGCTTTCGCTCTCGAATGGCAAATGCGCCGAAAGCAGCTCGAACAGAGTCACGCCCAAACTGTAAATGTCGGACCGAATATCCACCGGCTGATTGCGGATTTGCTCCGGAGACATATACGCGACGGTTCCGACGCGCGTACCGGTTTTCGTCAGCCGTTGCCCGCCCATAACTTTGGCGATACCGAAATCCATCACCTTCACAATTCCGGATGTCGTCACCATGATGTTGCTGGGCTTGATGTCTCGATGAATCACTCCCGCGCGATGCGCGAATCCGATGCCCAAAAGCGCTTGCCGGAACAGTGGCACCGCTTCCGCCGCGGGAATCGGTCCGCGCCGCGCAACCATGTCCGCGAAACTTTCGCCGTCCAGATATTCCATCACGATCAGCCACGTCGATCCCACTTGCTCGAAGGCGTGCAGCGTCGCGATATTCGTATGCGAAAGCCGCGCCTGCGCCACGGCCTCCAGGCGGAAGCGCTCCAGCAACTCCCGGTTCGCGACCAACTCCGGCGCGAGCATCTTGATCGCCACGTACCGGCCAAGCGAAAGGTCCATGGCCTTGTACACCACGCCCATGCCGCCTTCGCCGAGTTTGTCAATGATCTGGTAATGCCCGATTTGCGCTGAATCCATCGATGCGCCGGTTGGCGACTCCTTCACAATTCAACGAACGGCGAAAATTCTAGCACGATTGCCCGCACGGCGCGCCAGCCCGGGGCAGCCGCGCGTGCAATTCTTAAATGCACGGTTGCGCGGCTCGGAACACGCGCAATCCGACGCTAGATTCCGGCGTTGCCCTCCCGTAGCATGGCGGTATGCCTCGATGGACGCCAGCTTCGATTCGTGTGCGGATGAGCACGCGCGCGCCTGCGCAACGAAAGCCCCGCGTCGATAACACCGCTTGGGACATCCTGATCCTACTGCTGCTCGCTTTTCTACCCTACGCCAACACACTTTTTTCAGGTTTCGTTTACGACGACAATTTCCAAGTGATGGCCAATCCTTTCGTTCACAGTTTTCGCCACCTGCGCGAGATTTTCACCACTACTGTCTGGGCGTTCCAGGGCGCGCAAGGCGTCACAAATTACTACCGGCCATTGATGACCTTCGATTATTTGCTCTGCTACAAACTGTTTGGCCCGGTGCCGTTTGGTTTTCATCTCATCAACATCGCCTGGCATGCCTGGGTGGTTTGCTTGGTGTATTGGGTTGCTCGCCGGATGTTTCACGATCGCACCGCGGCCTTGGTTGCGGCCGGATTGTTTGCGCTGCACCCGATTCACACCGAATCGGTCGCCTGGATTGCCGCCCTCACCGATCTTCAATTGGCAGTGTTTTTCCTGGTGACCTTCTCTCTCTACCTCGGCCTATCGAGCGCCTCGGCCGAACAAACGCACAGTCCGCAATTGGGGCGCCGGTTCGCGATCGCCGGAGTCTACGCGCTCGCGTTGCTTTCAAAAGAACAAGCGATAACCCTCCCGGCCCTGCTGATGGCTTACGAGCATTTCTTCCGCGAGGACCGCGACGCCACTTCGACGCGCGAAAAGATTTCGCGTTATCTTCCGCTGTGGATTCTTGCCGGAATCTACATCCTGATTCGATTGACTTACCTCGGCGGCATGGCCGCGGTTCGCACGCGCACCGGCCTCACCAGCAAAGAAGTTGTTCTTTCGGCCATCGCCTCCGTGGGCCAATATCTCGGCAAACTCATCTGGCCGGCGCGTCTATCCGCTTTTTACGTTTTCTACAAAAGCAGCCAGTGGACGGACCCGCGGGTCTTGTACGGTCTAGCGGGACTCTTTTTGTGCGGCGCTGCTTTCCTGTGGTTGTGGAAAAACGCGCGCACCGCCGCATTTTCACTTTTGTGGATGGGCGTGACGCTGGCTCCGGTCCTCAACGCACGCTGGATGCCCGCCAGTGTTTTTGCCGAACGCTATCTCTATCTACCATCCGTCGGATTCTGCTGGCTGGTGGGATGGTGCGTTTCGCGCGTATGGAGCAACGCGCGGATCCCGGTGATTGCTCGCACGGCCGTGGCCGTGGCTGTGTGCGCGGCTGCGCTGCTCGGCGGAATCCGGACCGTGCGGCGCAATCGCGACTGGCGCGACGAAGAAGCTCTGTTCGTGCAGACGCTCGCAACAGATTCCGATGCCGGCCTCATCCGCTCAAACCTCGGCTCCGTTTACTTCAACAAAGGAAATCCAGCGGCCGCGGAACGCGAATGGGATCAGGCGCTCGCGGCGGGGCCGCGCAGCGTTTTCACGCTCGTGGATTTTGGCTTGCTGCGCCAAAGGCAACAGCGCTACACCGAATCGCAGCAATTTTTCGAGCGTGCGATCCGCATCCGCCCCGATTATATGGACGCGCATCTCCTGTATGCGGAAATGCTAGAATCCATCGATCGCGATGCCGAAGCTGACTGGCAATATCGCCTCGCCGTCACGCTCGATCCGTATGCGTCGAACGCCCATCTCGCTTACGGACAATTCCTGCAAAAGCATGAACGATTGCAGGAAGCCAAAACGCAATTCGAGGATGCCGTAGCCGAGGACGATGTGGCGGATGCGTACGATGGACTCGGCGACATCTATCAATCGTGGAACCGGACGGCGCAAGCGGAACAGGCATTCAAGATGGCCGTGAAACTTTTCCAATACGACAGCCACGGCCATTTCGCGCTCGCCGCCATCGAAGCGGCCGATGGGCGCACCGCCGACGCGATCAAGGATTATCGCGCCGGACTTGAGACTGACCCGTCCAACGCCGAAGCGCAGGCGGCGCTGAAGCGCTTAGGAGCGACGCCATGAGCGGCGCGGACGAACGCGTGCTAATCCGTGCGCTGTGCCGGACAGATACTTCGGGCTCGCTGCGCGGCACGATTCTGAATGCGCTTGCAACGCATCAGTTCGTGGAGCCCGAGCACGCCGAGATTTTCGCCGCGCTGCGCGACATTCAGGGCGTCGGACGCGTCGCGACTCGCGAACGCATTGCGGCGATGCTGATGCGCCGCGGATTTCCCGATCTCGATCTCGACGAGTATTTCGCCGCGCAAGGCCGGCCGACCTCGCTCACGGAGATTTCGTTGGCGCTGCGCGGAATCGGCCACCGCGGCTAGAGCCAACACGCGCGAACCGCGGGCGGAGGCAAGTCGAACATCCGCTGTGGCAAGCCCCCCTCTACAAATCAAAACCTCAGAGATCCCAATCGGCGTAACGGCCCGCGGTCGTACGATTCGCGGCGGAGCTGCTTGCCGCCCGCGCCTCGGCCGAGCCACTCGTCCAGCGGCCGGGGATCGCCGTGGCGCAACCGGGGCATTTCCCATCGTGCAGGCGGTTTTGCAGCACCTCGTGCCAACTGCGGCGCACGACGATGCGGCCGCAGCCGGGGCACGCGGTGTTTCCGGCGTCCGTGACGATGTTGCCTTCATAGACGTAGTGCAGGCCCGCGTCGAGCGCGATGCGGCGCGCGCGATGCAAGGATTCAGGCGGGGTGCGCGGTTTGTCGCGCATTTTGAAATCGGGATGGAAAGCTGTGAAGTGCAGCGGGATATCCGGGCCGAGGTGATCGAGAATCCAGTCCGACAATTTGCGCGTTTCGGCGGGATCGTCGTTCAGCCCGGGGATCATGAGATTGGTGATCTCGAACCACACCTCGGTTTCATTTTTTAGCCACGTTAGCGTATCGAGGACAGGCTGCAGGTGCGTGAGCGTTGTGCGGCCGTAGAATCCTTCGGTGAACGCTTTCAGGTCCACGTTCGCGGCATCCACATGGTCGTAAATATCGTGGAAAGCTTCGCGCGTGATATATCCATTGGTGACCATCACGGTCGCAAGACCGGCGGCGCGCGCCGCGTAGCAGATATCCACTACGTATTCGCCCCAAATCGTCGGCTCGTTGTAGGTGAACGCGATCGAGCGGCAGCCGTTCTCGATCGCCAGCGCGACGACGTCTTCCGGCGGAACGAATCGCGAATGCACCTGATCGTGCTTCGATTTCGAGATGTCCCAGTTCTGGCAGAAGAAGCACCCCATGTTGCATCCCGCGGTGCCCATCGAAAATACGCGTGTGCCGGGCAAAAAATGATTGAGCGGTTTTTTCTCGATGGGATCGATTTGCAACGCCGCGGGAGAGGCGTAGCCAAGGCTGTAAAGTTTGCCGCCCTGATTCACGCGGATGAAGCAGAAGCCGCTTTGCCCTTCGCCGATGTGGCAGTGGCGCGGACACAAATAGCAGTGAACGCGTCCCGCGGGCTCCGGTTCCCACCAGCGCGCTTCGTGCAGCGATTCGGTCTTCTGAAAAATGCGCAGCTCTTGCATGATCATCCGCCGAAAATCAAATCACAAACGATGCCGATGCTCTTCGGTCCAATCGAGAAAACTCGAAAGGCGCCGGCGCTCGCGCCACGCGATTCTGAAAAATCGCGCCGGGCCCAACGCGTGCATATCGCCGCCCAGCAACGTTTCAAGACGCCAGCGAATGTACGGACTGGCCCAGGGGCGCACGCGGTAGCCCTTGGCTAGGGTCCAGTAAGTGCCGAGAGCGCGCAGCATCTTCTTCAGGGGCTAAAGCCCCAGTGATAAGACGGCCGTGACGCCGGGCCTTAAGCCCCGGCCTCCTAAAGAGCACGACTCCGAAAATGCCCGACGCAACACTAGTTCCAACCCTTGCGCGCGCGCAACGCCGTGACATGCGCGGTGTGATGACGCCCGTGCCAGGAATAAATTCCCAAGTTGCCATCGAGCGTGACCAAACCCAGCTCCGGATGGCGCAGCGTGCGCGCGAAATCTTCAGGTTTCATGCCGCGCAGCAACGGGACCCAGCGCTGATGCAGTGCGGTGATCAGCGCAATCGAGATCTCGATCGGCAGCTTGGAATCGGGCAGCTCGGCCCACAACGCTTCTTCGTACGGCTTGATCGTCGGCTCGGTCTCGGTGAGCGCGAGCTTGAAGCGAATGTAGGCGTTCATGTGGCTATCCGCCACGTGATGCACCAACTGGCGCACAGTCCAGCCCCCGTCGCGATAGGGCGTGTCCAGTTGCTCGGCGGTCAGGCCGGCGACCGCGGCGCTGAGCAAGCCCGGCGCTTGCGCGATGTGCTCGATGGCGACGCGCCGCTCCTCTGGCGAAAGCGTCGATACTCTTTGCAGCCTGCCGATCGGATGTCTCAAATCGATTGCTTGGGCTTCAGTTGCCACGATGGCCTCCTCATGTTGCTGACATCATCAGGATACCGCAATTCCCCGTCGGCACGGCGGACCGCCCAATAGAGGGGGGCCGAAACGGAGGTTGCAGGCCCGTCCAGGTTGACAAAATGCGGAGGGGTACCCACACCCCCGGGTATGTTTTGTTAGTTTATTCATAACACGGGACTTCCCGGGAAAGAGTGCGCATGAGTGTGAAAACAAACGGATTGATATGGCGTATTTTCAACAAGATGTACACTGCCTTGCAATGAATTGAAAATGAAGGATTTGGAACGACGATTTTTGCAGACGAATGCGAATTAGGTGGCGTGCATCGTCGGTGTTTCGCACACGATAAAAAGTGGGCAGAGACAAGCCCGGGGGCATTAGGAGAGATCCCTCGCCGTCGGCTCGGGACTCGCACCCTTGATCGGGTGCTCGGCTCTGCCCCTACGGACAGAAAGTTCGACCCCACAGCGCACCTCGCAGCGTCGCGAGGTGCGGGCGCAGCGCGCGAGAAAGTTCGTTCGCAAATCATATGTTACGATAGCACGAAGAGTACCACTACGTCAATATATTTCGATTGTGTATTCGAATCGAATGGGTAAAAAACACCCAGGGCTTGAGTCGCCCGTACGAGGCCGACAGAGGTTGTTCCGCCGAGTTGCGTCGATAGGGCGTAAGTTGCGATGCAGCGAAACAGCGTTTCAAACGGCCCGCGCTTCAGCAACCATTTCGCAGATCTCGCTTCGGAGATTAGTGCTGCGATACTCCGCCTACGACTTTGCCGAAGCCATCTGCTTCACGTATTCGCGCACGCCGGTGGGATGAATCGCCGGGAACGTGGAATTCATCAGCGGGCCGAGCTTGCCTTTGCCGTTCAGCATGGCGCGCCAATACATCAGTGGTAGCCACGCGAACATGTTGCGGGGTTCGGCTTGCAAGCGGCGCACGATCTCCGCGTTCAGGTCATCGAGCGTGCCAAGCCTCTTCACGGCGATCGGACGCCCAAGACCGCTGGCGGTCGCTTCGACCAACCCGTGAAATGTTAGCGAATCGCCGGCCACGAAGAACTCGCGCGGCATCGGCGCATCCGCCAGAGCCACTTCCGCGACGTACGCCGCGGTGTCGGCGTAGGTGGTGAATTCCATCTTCTGATTGCCGTCGCCCCACAGGTAGGCTTCGCCCTTTTCCAAGTCGAACGCGCCGAGGAATCCGAAGAGCACGCCGCGATCCAAAAATGCGCCGTTCAGGATGTGCACGACCTCAACTGGGCCCGCTTGTTCCGCGGCGCGGCGGGCGAATTCGCGACGCCAATCGGAATTGAAATTCTCGCCCTCGGCAAGGCCGAATATATTGAAGCTGTAGTCCGACGGGATGAATCGCTTCACGCCGGCCTGGCGCGCGGCGGCCAGCCAGCCGAGTTGCGCGCCGACGATGACGTCCGGGCCGCCCTGCACCGCGGAGATGACGCTCTCAATGCCGATGAAAGCCAGGGCTTCGTCTTCGACGATCTCGACTTGAGATTCGATCTCGGGCGTGAGTTTCGCGCGGCTCGCCGGCCGCACCAGCGCGCGCAGATTCGCTCCGCGTGCCACAAGTTCCCGGGCGATCCTGCCACCAAAGTTGCCGGTGGCGCCGATCAACAATACGTTTTTCATAGTGTGCCCATTTTGTGATTCTCGACCGATCATATGCAAGGAGTTTGTGGACCGAGCGGGCTAGCCTCCACTCTTACGCAGCGCGTTCGAACGACCCGCCCATTTGTTGACTTGCTCTACCACCGTGTGGTATATCTCACAGTGTGGTATTTATTGAATCGCTCGTCTTTACGCGGAGACTGCAAGAATTGGCCGGGGATGCCGCCGATGCGGTCCTCCTGGCGATTCAGGACGACCTGCTGGCAAATCCAAATCGCGGGCAAATCGTTCAAGGACTTGCCGGGATTCGCAAGGCCCGCGCAACGAATCCCGGCCGTGGCAAGGGAAAGCGGAGCGGCTACCGGTATTTGTATTTGTATCTTGAACATCGCAGCCACGTCCACCTGCTGTTCCTCCTGGACAAAAACGAACAAGAGGACCTGAGCCCCGGAGAGCGCGGCCGCGTGAGAGAACTAGTTGCGAAAATCAAGGAAGCTTAGGGAGCGACCCGTGGCGAGAGCCAAAAAGAAGATCCGAGTGTTTGGCGACCTGGAGAGAGCGCTTAGCGACGCGGTGCGGTATGAAGAGGGCGAGCGCATCGATCTGCGCGTTACGGAGCTACCGGCACCGCCGCGAGCGTTTGCTCCGCGTGAGATTCGCAGGATCAGAAAATCTTTGAACGCGAGCCAGAGCCGCTTCGCACAATTCCTGAACGTAAGCGCAAATACAGTGGAAAGCTGGGAGCAAGGTACGCGGCAACCTCAACACGCCGCTCTGAAGCTGCTCTCAATCGCCAGGAAGCGGCCGAGCATTCTTTTGGAATCCTAAGTTCGGGACTCGGCCGTTACCGCGCGGGCTTGGCGCGGGCGTTCGCGCGGGCGCTATGCTCGCGGACCCAGATGCGACTGGTAGCCGGCTTTCCGAGGTGCAGGCGGCGGCCTTCGACTTCGAGCGTCATGGTTTCGTCGTATTCGCGCGCTTGGATGCGGACGCGCGTGCCGGGGCGGAGGCGCAGTCCGTCGAGAAATTCCAGGAAGCGGGCGTCCTTCTCGTACACCGAAAGAATTTCGACTGTACCGGGAACGGCGACGTCGGCGAGCGGGATGGCGCCGGAGCGGCGCAAGCGCTCGAGTCCGCCGGACATGGGAACGCCATGCGGGCACGTGCCACTGGTGCCGAGGCGGCGGACGAGCAAACGCTCGACTTCGGGAGAGATGCCGTGCTCGAGCCGCTCGGCTTCGACATGTGCGCGCGTCCAATCGAGGCCGATGACGTCGGTGAGCAGTTTTTCGGCGAGCTGATGGCGCAGGGCCAAGCGCGCGGCTTCGGCTCGGCCGCGCGGCGTGAACGCGATGCGTCCGCTGGAGTGCTCGACGCGCACCAGGCCGTCGCGCGTGAGGCGCTTGAGCGCGGAGGTGACGGCCGGCGGCGTGACTCCCAATTCATCGGCGAGGCGCGCGCTGATTGGCGTGCCGCCTTCGTGGACCATTTCCCAGATGGCCTTCAGATAATCTTCGCGGGAGACGCTGGTTTTTTCGCGCGGCATGTTTGGTTGCGACGATTCCCTTCGCGATCAGTTCTTGGCCTGCCTCGAGGCGCGATCCAGGCGAATCGCCAAATCCTTCAGGCGTGACTCGATGTCATCACAGATTTCGCGGTAAACGTCAAGCTCGGAACCGTACGGGTCGCCGACGGCCCAATCTTCAACGGGCGGCCCGCCATCTTGCGACATCCACGCGCCGGGGCGGCCGCTCATATTGACGATCAGATCGGCGGCGCGGCGCGCGTGCTGGGTGAGCGGCTTCGACGAAAGGCCGGCCGACGGAACGCCGCGCTCAGCCAGTACGGCGGTGGTTGGCCGCGCGATCGAGCCGAGCGCCGTAAGCCCCGCGCTTGAGGGCTCGATCAAATCTGGATAGCGATGTTGCGCGATGGCTTCGGCCATCGGGCTGCGGCACGAATTACCGAGGCAAATAAACAAGACTTTGGTTTTCTTCGGCGTTGTCTTTTGCGCGGGCGTGAATTTGCGGTGCATCAGGAATTTGCCGTGCGCGCGGCGGCGTGCTGGCCGGGCGCGGTAGCAATGGATGCCATGCGCACGAAGATTTCGTGGACCGCGGCGTCCGGCGTCAGTTCGGGATGAAACGTTGCGGCGAGGATCGCGCCTTGGCGCACGAGCACCGGCAGCGCGGCGCTGCGCGCCAGCACTTCGACTTTCGGGCCGACGCTTTCAATGATCGGCGCGCGGATGAAGACCATTTCGAGCGGCGCGTCGCGCAAAGTGGTGGGCTCGTGGCGAATATCGCTGGCCAGTTGGCGGCCGTAGGCGTTGCGCAATACGACGGCATCGAGCAGATTCAGCGAGCGCTGCGGCGGATTCTTGACTTCGCGCGCGAGCAGGATCGTGCCGGCGCACGTGCCGAAGATCGCGCGGCCCCGCGCGGCGAAATCGACGAGCGCGCGGTCCAGCCCCTCTTCGCCGAGGAATTTCAGCATTGTGGTGCTTTCGCCGCCGGGCAGAATCACGCCGTCGAGCGATTCAAGATCGCGCGGCCAGCGAACGAGAGTATGCGCGACGCCCAGGCGATTGAGCACGGCGGCGTGCGCTTCGTAATCGCCTTGGATCGCCAGGATTCCGATTTTGGGCGTCGGCTGCGCCATCTACCATCCGCGGGTTTGCATTAAATCTTTCGGATCGAGTTGGCGGATGTCCAGGCCCTTCATGGCTTCGCCGAGTTCCTCGGAGGCTTCGAGGACAACTTTCGCGTCTTCGTAGTGCGTGGCGGCTTTCACGATGGCCTTGGCGCGCTTTTCGGGATCGGAAGATTTAAAGATGCCGGAACCGACGAAGACGGCTTCGGCGCCGAGGAAGCGCACGAGCGCCGCGTCGGCCGGTGTGGCGATTCCGCCGGCGGAAAAATTCGGCACAGGCAGTTTGCCTGTGTGCGCAACTTCGCGAACCAGTTCCAGCGGCGCGCCCAATTCTTTTGAGGCGTGCACCAATTCGTCTTCGCGCAGCGTGGTCAGGCGGCGAATCTCGCTGACGATCGTGCGCATGTGCCGCACGGCCTCAACGATATTGCCGGAGCCGGCTTCGCCTTTGGTGCGAATCATCGCCGCGCCTTCGGCGATGCGCCGCAGCGCTTCACCCAGATTGCGCGCGCCGCAAACGAACGGCACCTTGAAATCGTGCTTCCAAACGTGATTTTCCTCGTCGGCGGGCGTAAGCACTTCGCTTTCGTCGATGAAATCCACTTCGAGCGCTTCGAGCACCATCGCTTCGGCGAAATGGCCGATGCGCACTTTGGCCATCACCGGAATCGTGACGGCCTTCATGATTTCGCGGATGATGCGCGGCGAAGCCATGCGCGCCACGCCGCCTTCCTTGCGAATGTCAGAGGGCACGCGCTCCAGCGCCATCACGGCGCACGCGCCGGCCTGCTCGGCGATTTCGGCCTGCGGCGCGGTGGTGACGTCCATGATCACGCCGCCTTTCAGCATTTCGGCCAGGCCGACTTTCACGCGCCACAGGTCGGTTGCGTTGCCGTTGCTCGATGCGTTCGATTTATCGCTGCCATTCGGATTGGTGGTCACGGCGTTTCTCCTCGGTCAGTACAATCAGAACTCGTTCAGAAAACTTTTAAACTAGCGCCACGCGAGCGGGCTCCGCGCGGCGAGAGACTCGCTGGCGCTTGCGCATCTCCGCTTTCAACACGTCGCCGAGCGTGGCGATGGCGCGGCGAATCTGTGCCGGCTCAACGCCGGAGAAGGCGAGGCGCAGCGTATTCGGCCTGTGATTCTGGCAATAAAAATATCGCCCCGGCGCGAAATCCACGCCGCGCTCGCGCACGTGAAACAGCAATTCGCTGGCATCGAAGCCGGCCGGCAGCTCCACCCACACGCACATCCCGCCCTGCGGCGAAGTCCAGCGCGCCTCGTGCGGCATGAAGCGCTTCAGCGATTCTTGCACGACGCCCAGGCGCTCCGAATAAACGCGGCGCATTTTCGCGATGTGCCGGCCGAGCATCCCGCGCCGTGTGAACTCCGCCAGCGCCGCCTGCGCCAACTGATCGGAGTGCAGATCGGTCGCCTGCTTCACGGCCCTCAATCGCTCGATCACGTTTGCAGGCGCAACGATCCAGCCCACGCGCAACCCCGGGAACGCCACCTTTGAGAAGCTATCGATCTGAATCACGATATTCGATCGATCCAACTGTCGCAGCGAAGGAAGCTGGCCCGTGCGGCCGTAGAGGCGTGCGTAGATGTGATCTTCCACCACCGGCGCTTGATGGCGCGCTGCGACTTCGAGCAAGCGACGCCGCGCATCCAGCGGCATCGAAGTGCCCGTGGGATTTTGAAAATCGGGCGTCAGCAGGATCAGCTTCACGCGATTAGCGGCTAGTGTGGCTTCGAGCGCGGCGACGTCGAAGCCGGGCGCTTCGCCGGCGTCATTGCCGCTGCGCACCGGTACGCCCAGGCAGCGCACGCGGCCATCGTTGAAAACCGCGATCGCACCTGGATAGCCGGGATCTTCCAGCACAACGGCATCGCCCGGACGCAAGAACGCCCTGGATAGCAAATCGAGCGATTGCTGGCCGCCGTCGGTGATCAGTAAATTTTCCGGCGACGTCGGCGCGCCTTCTTGGCGAAACATTTCCAGCAGCGCTTCGCGCAGAGGCGGATAACCGTCGGAGGCGCCGAGCTGCAAGATTCGCGTTCCCTCGCGCGCCAGCACGGCGTTCACGCACGTGCGCAATTCATCCAGAGGGAAAAGATCCTGGTCCGGCCGCGCCACGACAAACGAGACGGTGCCCGGCGGAACCGCGCGCGTAAGACGATGCAGGCCCTCCTCGGCACGTTCGTCCGCGAAAAGCGATTCCCAGCGCACGCTGCCGCCATCATCGGGCGCGGGCGGCGGAGGCATGGTGAATTTGCGCGCGTGGTCCGCCGAGCGAATAAACGTGCCGCGGCCCACGTGCCCCTGAATCAGGCCTTCGGATTCCAGTTCGGCATAGGCGTTGGCGATCGTGGTGCGGTGCACTCCCAATTGCGAAGCCAATTCGCGGCTGGCTGGAATTCGATCGCCGGGACGCAAATCGCCCGCGTGGACCATGGCGCGCAACTGGTCCCGCAACTGCACATAGAGCGGAACGTGGCTTTCGGGTTGTAAGTGTAGTGGCAGCATGGGTTGTCCAATCAGGCCAATCTACAGGTCCATTCTACAGTGTAAAGAGCCATATTGTCTCTCTGCGATGCGGTTCTAAAATGAAGAACCCCACACGGGATTACGGCGTGTGGGGCACCCTCGCGGCGGACTAAAGAACCGCACCCTTAAAACCGAAGGGTGCGGCACCCATCATCCAGAGTTCGGACGTTACTTGCTGGCGCCGGTCTGGCCGAGTTTGCGCAGGCGCTCCTGCAGCTTGCGGCGCAGGGTCGCGGGCGTATTGGGGTTGAACGCGACCAGATACCACAGCGGCTGGCTGCGGTCGCGGGAGAGAGTGGAGAGCGTGGCCGGATCGGCGTTGGGATGGCGCGCCACGTTTTCGCGGATCGCGGCGTAGGGATGCTTGGCGAGGCGCCCAAGCGTCTTCGAGGAGACGCGCGGGTGCTCGCTGATCAGGCGCAGCAAATAGAAATCGGAATCGGGGGCGTCCTTGGCGAGTTTTTCGAGCAGTTCGGGCTTCGAATCGGAACTGAGAACCCAGCCGACTTTTTCGTCCCAGGAAGGATTGATCTGGTCGAGTTCCTTGGTGCGCTCGTGGATCAGCTCTTCGAGTTGACAGCGCTCGCGCGCCAGGCGGCCCGCGGCCAGCGAAGTGTTTTCAAGCGAATCGAGAACGCGCAAAAGGTGCTGGCGTTCCCCGAAGACTATCTGCGTGGTGCGCGCCCCGGTCGCCTTCGTGGGCGACTGCACCAGGTCGGAACGTCTCATTTCGTCCTCACTTTTCGATCCGCTTTATTGCAAACCCAGCTCGGCTGCCAAGCGGCTCAATTCTTCGTCGCGAATCATCAGGTGCGCCGAATCGAGCGGCGCGCCGGCCTCGCACTGGCGTTTCAGCCATAATCCGGCGAAATCGATCTTTTCCTCGCGCGAGAGGCGCGGGCGGCCGCGTTCGAATCGCCGCAGAGCATCGCCCGAAATTCCGACCACCGCTTCGTCGCCGGCCACCCGAAAGAAGAACAGCTCGGGCCGGTCCCCCATCGCCAAGAAACCGGATTTCAGGAACTCAACTGGGCGGGCCGTGCCGTCTGGCCCAACCGCCTGAAACCGTTCATACAGCGGTTCGTGCTTCACAATGAATTATGGGCGGGGCCTTCGGGGTAGTAAAGTTTAGGGTGCGCTGGGCGGTTCCATCCGCGCAACACGCGCGACGGCGCCGGGGGACCTTGCTATGTCTGCGTTTGAAGAGCTGAAGGACGAACTGGAGCACTACGAAACGATGATGGGCAGGCAGCGCGGGCGCTTGGCCGTCACGCTCGACCGCCTGACAAATGCCATGGTGCTCGTCGGCCAGCACACCGTCTATTGCCATTCCGCGCGCGATCCCCGCCAGCCGATGATGGACGTGCAGATGGTGACCAGCGAATTGCGCACCGCGAAGGAATTGATCCAAAGCGTGATGGAAGAAATGCGCGCCGAGCGCGAAGCGAGAGAGAAAAGCTCGTAAGAAACGCGGTGCCGACGCGGATATGCGCCGGAAAAGGTGGTGTCTATGACGCGCCCCTTCAAGTATTCGATCCTCGTGATAGCTTTAACTTTGCTTCTTCCCCTGCAATCTAGTCCACAAAAGTCGGTTGCGCCCCCCGCGTACCCAGACACGGAGACTGGCTTGCAAAAACTTCTCCAGGCGGCCTTGCAAACCGCACGGGCCGGAGACGACATCGCGCTGGCTTCCCTTGTGACCGGCATGGAGATGCCCGATTTCGAGCAGTGGGTCGTCAGCACATTCGGCGGAGAAGCTGGCAAGGTTTGGGCGGACCCCGATGGTACTAGACGCGCGCAAAACGAAAAGTCTCATCGGGAACTGCTGACCGCACTTGCACACGGCGATGGCGAAATCGTCGTTCATAAGTTGAAGGACGAACCGAACCGCGACGGGAGCTTCGTTTACGGAAACCTGGCGTGCCTGGATAAGCCGATCGAGATCTACTTCGTGGGCTGGAGGGCTGCCGGGCAATCCGACATTTCGGATGGGGGCCTCGTTGGCTTCTTCATTTTTATCGATAGGACTTTTCGATGGGGCAGCGATATCAATTACGCCAACGGCAGATGCATCGAAGGTCCAAAGCCGGGGAGCCTTCTCTCAAATGAAGCGGGCAAGTCATCTGTTCCCGTTTCTAAAACGGGAGACGAAGACGGCCCATTTTTCGCCGGCGTCGGAGGCGTCGGATTTCCAAAGTGCATCCGCTGTCCGAACCCGGTGTACCCGCCAGACCCACGCAAATTTAGAATTCAAGGTGCTGTGTCGCTCATCATCACTGTCGAAGCAGACGGTCAGGCGACCGACGTGAAGGTCGCGGAAAGTTTAGGGCCGGAGATGGACAAGGCCGCGATTGACACCGTGAGGAGCTGGCAATTTCAACCTGCCAATGGGCCGAACGGTAAGCCCGTGGCTTCCATTATCGATGCCGAAATAGATTTTCGACTACTGTAGCGACGCTCGTCGACTACGACGCTTTGGCGGCGTCCTTCGGCTTCATGCGGAACAGAATTTCGCCGGCGCGCGGGATCACCATGATGCCTTCAGCTTCGCGGCCTTGCCATTCTTCCACGCGAATGCTCGCGGGATCCAGGTAGCCGAGATTGATACGCTTGCAACGCTCTTCGGGGATGCCAGTGGCGAGCGTGACCTTAACGCGCAATTTTTCGACGCCCGTTGCGGCGTCGTATGTGCCGAGGCCCACAACGTGTGTGGAATGCGCCAGGACGCCGCCGGGGTAGTGCTTAAATTTATCCCACTGCTTCATGAAGTAGTCGCGGCAGTGATAGCCGATTTCGTCGATTAGCTTGCCGTGCGTGTAGCTGACCTCGGTGATGTGCGGGCTGTAGATCACCACTTCCCCGCCATCGGCCATGGCCGGCTCCAACTTGTAGGCGCCCTTGGCGCCAGTCCACAGATCGTCATACAGCTCCGGAAGAATCGAAAGCGCGCGCTTGAACGGCTTATCGACATAGACGATATGTTTTTTCGCCGAGAGCGCGGACGCTTGGTCCCACGCCTCCGCCGGCGAGCCGAAATACATCCCGGCGATTCCTTCGTGCGTCACGACAATCGCGAAGCACAGCACAGGCACCGGCACAAATGCGGCGGCGCGATCGATCACCGCGCGCACCGGCGTGTAGCCCGCGCCGATCACTTTGTAACTGGTGATCACCGCGCCCAGCCAATGCGTGAAATTGATGATCTCCGCCCCGCCGATGCCCGGATAGAAATATTTATTGCCGCCGGAAAAACCGACGACTTCGTGCGGAAACACAGGTCCGCAAATAATCAATTGGTCGTAATCCAGGATTAGCTTGTTCAGCGTGACCGGCACCACTTGCGAAAGCAGGCCGCCGGTGATCTTGGAAATCTCCGCCGCGGGAATCTCGCCGAGTTTCGTAAAAGTCTCCGGCTTCTCCCAATGGTGATTGAAGATGGTGCTGCGGCCCACCTTGCCGTCCACCACCGTGCGGCCGACGAGCTTGCTCAATTGCGCGTCGCTCATCGCCGGATGCGTGCCCAGCGCCACCAGATAATCCAAGGCGTGGACGTGCGGACCGAGCACTTGCTCAAATGCGTCAAACATCGTGGGCATCGGCATGCTGCGCGTGCCGTCGGGAATCAGCACCAGGACGCGCTTGCCCGCGAGCGCATTGTTCGCCAGCGCGCCGGCGACGAATTTCATCATTTCGACGCGCGACATGTATTTGTCCGTGTATCCGATTCCGATCGCCATTGTTTTCTCCGCGTTTTCTCCGCTGGGCGCTCGCGCGTGAGTGTTTTAATGTTGCCAGGGAGGCGTCGAAGGCAGCAGCTTCTCGAACTCCGCGATCAAGCCAGCCTCATACCCGCCCGCAAATGTTCCGGCCATGAATTTTTGCACGCCTTCTTTGTAGAACCGCTCCCAGGACGCTTCTTCGTGGCCCGGATTGATCGGGAAAAACAATGCGTTGTTCGCCCGCGCTGCATCGTAATCGCCCGGCGCGTCGCCGATCATCAGCACGTGGCCCGGCTCATAATTTCCGGTGGCGGCCATTTTCAAATGCTGCTTCTTCGTGCCGTGCTCTTGCCCCGCAATTAGGCGCACAAAACCATCAATCTTGTTTTCCTCCCACTCGCGTACCAGCGCTTCGGTGGGAGTCTGCGACACAACGATGGCGTCGGCCTTGCCCTTCAAAAATTCCAGGCTCTCGCGCACGTATGGAAACGGCGGCAGATCGTGCACGATATCCGCGATCGTGGCGTTCACCGCGACGCTCCAGGCCATCGCAAGATCCAGCTCCGGATCGGGATGGTCCCTCATGTAATCCTTCAGCCCGTTGTTGCTCAGCGGCTTGCCCGAGGCGATAAACTCGCGCACTTTTGGCGCTTCAGGCACTTTGGCGTGGCGCGCGATCACTTCCGGGCGCACCTTCAACTGATCGAACGTCAGCGTCAACGCCGGCCAACGATTCGTGCCGCGCCATTTCGAGTACAAATTGATGAACTCGACCGCCTCCCGCGCGTATTTCGAGATCGGCTGCAAGCCCCAGAACTTGATAATGTTCGGGCAGAAGCACTCTTTGTGCTTGATTTCCATGCTGTCGAAGGCGCAACCATCGGAATCGATGCCAACCAGAAATTTCTGTTGCGGACTGTAGTTTTCCAAACCCTGCGGACCTGCGCTGTAAGAACTCATATACTCGCCGTCAACCTTTCATCCGGATTTCGTGCGGCGCACGTCCGGACTCGATCTAGGATTTCACTTTAGAATCCAACACTAATGTAAATTGTACATCCATCCGCGCTACGCGCCCAGAAAAACCGGCTTGATGTGCCGATCAAATAGATTGTGCGTGACGTTGCGGCCGATCGTCGCATGGCAGGAGCGAACCAGCTCCAAATAAGCGTCGCCCTTTTTCGCGGCGATCTTATAGCCCACGTGCAGCAATTGCCGCAAGCTCGGATTGAAATCCTTGTTTTTCGGATCGTGCCTCAGCGCGGCCACGTACTGCGCGCTGGTCCACTGCGAAACCGTCGCGGCGGACGGCAACTTCGCGCGATCGATATCGATCACCGCGGCGTACGGCGCGCACAATTCATCGACGTGCTCCAGCGCTTCGGTGTAGATCTGCCTCGCCAGCACCAGGCCCGCGCCGCCCGCTTCCGCAAGGCCGATGATCTCTTCCAGCCAGGTAGTTCCCGCAGTTTTCAGGTGCAGGCCCGCGTTGTGTTTCTGGATTGCCCGCCGGATCGGCGCGTAAATCGAAAATTTGTCGCTTCCGGAATGCACGCTGAGCTTCAGATTTTCGGGCAGGCCATAATTTTTCACTGCGTAAGCGATCACCGAAATGTCGTCGCCGAACTCTTTCTCAAATTGCACAAGGTTGCCGACGTAATCCACGCCTTTGTTGAATCGCCCGGTGAATTTCGGGGCCACGGTTTGCAGCGGCACCTTCTCATCCGCGAGTGCGACCAAAATTACCAGCAGTTCGACCGGCGTTTGCGGCGAATCGGTCTCGTCCATTGAAACTTCGGCGATGAAGTTGCCCTCACCCTTTAGCTTCGCCACGTGGCGATAAATCGTTCCGGCTTCTTGCACGGCGAAAAGGAACTTGTTCGCGATGCGCTCGATCTCGGATTTCGTTGTCTCGATAGTTCCTTCCACTCCGGGGATCTCGATCTTCCCGATCAGCTTCGGGTGCCGGTCCGCGAGCGCTCGAACCGCCTCCGCCGCGGCCGGCTTGCCGATCGAATCCGCGACGTCGATCGTGAAGAAATCCGACGTGGGCACGAACCGATCGACGGTGTCCAGCCGAATGTGGTCGGCATCGACGTGCCACGGATAATTCCAGTCGCGCTTTTTCACCGCGGCTTCTGCCGCCGCGCGCACGCTGGCGGGCTCGGAGCCCACGATCAAATGTTCGCGATTGGATTTGTTCCACACCGGAACGACAATCGTGCCCAGTGTCGCGGCCTTTATGCAGGCCTGCAATTGCGCTTCGGCTTCTTGCGCGAAGCGATCACCCACACCCAGCGAATATTTGGAGAGTTTTAACATCGTTTCCTATCTGGTCCTGCCGGATTCTGTCAGGACACCTGTGGATGCCGGATTTGCCAATTCCCTGCCGGCCGTACTGCAATTTACACCCGCGTTCGCTGTCGCGCAATATTGCCGGCCGGTTCGGCGTCGCCGGCCGTGCGCGGAGAAATCCCTACGCGGCTGCCGATTTCTTGTTCTTGCGTTCGCTCACCAGAAACACGATGCCAACCATCACCGAGATGGCAACCAGCGCGATCGCGGCGATCAGCGTGTAGTGCAGATGCCGCAGCATTAAAATCATGGTGTGCCGCCCATAACGCGCGCCGAGGTATCCGAGAATCGAATACCTGACAATTCGCCCCATCGTGAGCGCGCTCAAGAACTTGGTCGACGAATAGTGCATGGCGCCCGCGGCCAAGATCACCGGAACGATCGGCACGGGCGGCGGCAGCACGGCAGCGATGGCCAGCGCGCCAAATCCCCAACGGCCAAATAGTTTTTGCGCCCGCTCCAACTTGCGGGGCGAAACCTTGCGCCCGAGGGTCGCCTTCCCTCCTCTGCGCGCGAGCCGATATGTGACGTACGCACCGATCACAGATCCCACGGTGGCCATCACGGCGTAATAAACCCACAAATCGGAATTTCGCGCCGACAGGACGATCGTCAGCACGTCCATGCTTCCAGGAACCGGGATGATCGAGCTATCGACGAGGCCAAGCGGAATAAATCCCAAGCCGCCCAGGCCAAAGACCCAGCGTCTTAGAGCGCGGCTCGTCGTCGGCGCGGCGGCGGCGATGATCTGGCTGATCAGCATGTTGTCGTGAAGACGCCAATCATTCTCGCACACAGCGCCAGCCATCCCTAGACGGCCTTCCCCGAATTGAACTTCGAGGCCGCAGCGCGAAATGATTCACGCGCCGGGGGGATTCCATCCCGCGCCGAGGGATGCCACACTATGGTTGAGCAAAACAATCAGTCCGCGGCATCGCTGCGGATATCGAGCATGCAAAATGACTAAATTTCGGTTACACAACGCGCGTCGCAGGAGCCCGGCGGCTTTCATCTTCGTCGCCGTGTGCGTTGCCGCGTTGCTGGTGTGCTGCCCTCGAGTTCCTCTTCGAGCGCAAGACGACGCCTCCACCATTCATGTGAGCACGAATCTGGTGATGCTTGACGCCACGGTGAAAAATAAAACCGGGCAGATCATGGACAATCTGAAGCAACAGGATTTCCAGGTTCGCGAGGACGGCGTCGAACAGAAAATTGACCTTTTCAGCCGCGACGAATTGCCGCTGAACGTAGCTCTCGTGCTGGACCTGAGCGATTCGATCGGCCCGTTCTTGGAACCGTTGCGCGACGCGGCGAGCACGGCGCTGGCGTCGCTGAAGCCCGTCGATCAGGTGGCGCTATTCACTTTTTCCACGGAAGCCGAAATGCGCGTCCAACTGACGCATGATGCAACTGAAATCGCTGCGCAGATCGGTTCGCTCCACGCCGGCGGCGCGACCAACATCAACGACGGCATTTTCGTCGCCGCGCACAATTTCCTGATGACCGCGCCGAAGGGACGGCGCGTGATCATCCTGATCAGCGACGACGTCGGCACCGATGCCGGCGCGCAAGGCACACACGACATCGTCACCGAAACCATCGCGGCGGACACCTCGGTCTACAATCTAAAGATTCCCGGTTACAACCCGCCGGCAACCAAGGCCTACGCGGCTTCGATTCCGGGATTGGTGAACATTGGCAAAGTCGTGGAAGCGACAGGCGGAGAAATCTTCGACGTTCAGGACACCGCGCACCTCAGCGCGGTTTTCAGCGCGCTGCTCCAACGTATCAGGACGCGTTACACGCTGGGGTACTACACGTCAGCCAACGGAGCCAGCGGCAAGCCGCACAAGCTGGATGTGCGCCTTACGCGCTCGTTCGGAACCAAGGGAAAGGATTACGTCGTTCTGGCTCGGAATAGCTACTATTTCGGTCCGTGATTGATTTGTGTTCGACCCGGAAACGCAGTTTGTGCCGGTCAGGAATCCAGGTTCGCCAGCAGCTGCGCCACGCTAAATGGATGAACGGACTTCGCGGATGCGCCGAAAAGTCTGCGCGGTTCGCTGTTGTGTGACAATGCAAATTCACGGCTGCGAAATAATCGCTCGAAGAACGCGCGGAATTCCGGCTCCGCCGCCGTGCGAGTCGCCTCTGAATTCGGCGCGAGCAGCCGATCGTTGACGAACACTTCAATCTCTTGTCCGTTGAAGCGCAGCTCTCCCTCCAATCGCGATTCCGCTTCCAAACGCTCGAAGGCGGAAAGCGCGGCGCGCGCGGCCTGCTTCAAGCGATCCTGATTGCTGCCGGCCAAGACGGCTTTGCGATTGTAGCGAACCCCCAGGCTCCCGTCGGTGTTGTCCACGCTGTAATCGCCTTCGTGGCCGATCAGAATCACGCCCGGACCTGCGTGCACGTGCCGGTAATCGGCGATATCCAGCAGCAAACCCGGAAAGATTTGGCCGGCGATCCATTCGTGAAACACCGGGATCAGCCGGTCGAAATCCACATCGCCGGGATTCCTGGCGATCAGTTTGACGTTGATGTGCTGAAGTTCCATCGCGCTGGGCAACCTCGTTAGACGTTTACACAAATCCACGCGCCGGAAATCGCGCGCACTCAGATCGTACAAATCGGTCTAGACGCTTACCGACGTGCCCAGGCGATTGTAGCAACTGTGCGCAGCGTCAATGAAGAGCTGGGCTTCATCGATCAAGTACCGGCTGGCATCGGAAGTGTACGGCTGATTCGATTTCGCGTGAGCGTCGAACAAATAGTTTGCGAATTTCCCGCCCGCGAATGGATCCCAGAATTTCTGCGTGTCGTAGTACAGCGCGCGAAATTCCGCGACGATGCGGTCGGGATCGTCCGTGATATTCGGATTGGCCAGCTTCACCAGGGCTTTCGCGCCATCGAGCATCGCGCGATAGGCCGTCGCGCCGGCCTGCTGCGCCGCGCCCTTCTCGAATGCGACCTCCGCCTCAAAAACTTCGCGCTCGGCCGCGGCCAGCTCGAATTCCACGGCGGACACCACCTCTCCGGCGCACTCTCCCGTGCCCATATCTCCCAACGTGTATTCGCGGGGATCGCCCCAGTCGCTGAAGAGAGTACGATCGGTGGGATCGGCAGGCGGACGCGCCAAATCCTCGAGCGCGGCTTTCAATTCAACTTTGCCAATGCGCGTGACGAAATCCTTGAACGTCTCACCCTTCGTCCGATTCGCGACGTACTTCGCCGTCAGCCGCTCGACCACTTCCGGAATGTGCTTCGATGGAATGGCGACCACCGCCAGCCCGTAAGACCCGCCGTTATGCTCCCATTCGCCGCCCAAAACCACTTGGAAGTGCGGCACAGCGTAGCCTGCGATCTTGCGGCTGACGCCGTAAAATCCTAGATCGGCCACGTGATGGTGGCCGCAGCTATTGAAGCAGCCGCTGATCTTGATGTGCAGCTTCTCGACGGACTCGTCGATCTCCACACTTTTCTCGTCCAATCGCTTGCGCAATTCCGCGGCGAGTCCACGCGAAGATGAAATTCCAAGTTTGCACGTATCGGTGCCGGGGCACGCGACGATGTCAACGATCGCGCCGGCGCCGGGATCGCCCAAGCCGACAGCCTCGAGCGCTTTGTAAAGCTCCGGCAAATCGTTCAGGCTCACCCAGCGAATCACAAAATTCTGCTCGACGGTCGTGCGCACAGTTTCCTTCGTGAATCGGCGCACGATATCCGCCAGCGAACGCAATTGATTCGCGGTGATATCGCCCAGCGGCAGCGTCACCGTGACGACCACGTAGCCCGCTTGCTTCTGCGCCCGCGTATTGCTCTTGCGCCAGCGCTCGAATCCGACCGGCGCGATCAGCGGCAATTCCCCGCCCGGCTTCAGCGGCGCTTCCGCGAATTGCTCGGCATCCTTAATGTATTCGGTCCATCGAGGATCGAACGGCAGCGTCTTGCGCTCTTCCAGCACGATCTCCTTGAATTTCTCGATACCCAGATCCTGAATCAGAAACTTGATCCGCGCGCGGCTGCGATTCTTTTTCTCGCCGAGCCGGGCAAACACGCGCGCGATGGCTTGCGCCAGCGGAAACAATTCCTCCACCGGCACAAACGAATCGAACAATTTCGCGTGGTACGGCACTGCGCCCAACCCGCCACCGACATACATTTCAAAGCCGCGCACCTCCTTGCCGTTCTCATTGCGCGTCGCGGCGATCAATCCCAAATCGTGCAGACTCGCCAGACCGCAGGCGTGCTGCGAGCAACCGCTGAACGACGGTTTGAATTTTCTGCCGAAATTCTGGCAATCGGGATGCCCCAGCAGAAATTTCGAAAGCGCCCGAGCGTACGGCGTCACATCGAATGTTTCGTCCGGGCATACGCCGGAATAGGGGCACGACGTAACATTGCGCACGGAATTTCCGCACGCCTCACGCGTGGTGATATTCGCGGCCGCAAGACGCCGCATAATGCTCGGCGCGTCGTCGATCTGCACGTAGTGCAGCTGAAAATCCTGGCGCGTGGTGATATGCGCGATGCCGTCGGAGTATTCTTCGGCCAGTTCGGCCAGCGTCTCGAGCTGCTCCGCGTTCAATCCGCCGGCGGGAATCTTGATGCGCTGCATGCCCGGCGCATCCCACATCGTGTTCGGGCCTTTCGTCAGTGAGCCGGAGGGATATGTAATTTGCTGGACGTTTTTCCCGTTGTGCCGTTGACCGTTGTCACAGCGCTGTCCATACGCGCCGCGGCGCAGCCGCGTCTCTGCGAATACGCGCTCTTCGACCTTCCCTTGCTTGCGCAATTCGATTTCGATCTCGAAGGCATCGATTTCGCGCGCCAAACTTTCCGGCAATTTGCCGGTTAGGCGTTCCGCCCACAGTGCGTTTGAGGCCTTCACTTCGCTCGTCTCCAAGTCACGCGAGGCATCGCCACACGATCAATTTCGCGATGCGGAAAATATCCGACATTAACAGGCTACCGAGCGCTGCGCCGAGTGTCAACCGAGCGGCCGACGGTGCTGAGCCAGTTAGGAAGGTGAATATTGGATTGCTTCAGGTGGCGCAACGATTCGCTCAAAATCGCGCGCCGCCCTGCGCGAGATCGATTCTGGTTTGTCGCCTTCAGATGGTGTTGTCGGGAGACGGCGCGGGCTGCACGTTCGTCGGCGGCTCAAGTTCAATCGGATAGATCAGCCCCTCGACATCGACTTCGAGCGATTCAAGTTCCCAGCGGTTCGCGCGCTCCTTGGCGACGACGAAAATCGTGCCCTTTCCTTTAGGCCCTGACACGGGGATGTCAAAGCTTGCATCTCCAGACGAACCCGCAGTGTTGATGCTGCCTGTGATGAGCCATCCTACGCGCATAGGCGTCCCAATCTCCGCTACCACTACAGCCGATCCGTTGGCTCTAGCGAGGGCTTCTTTGTAAGGATCGGACGAGACAAATACTGCGTGGACGAGCGAGAGTAGCGCGAAGACGAACAATCCGATCATAAGAACGAACCACGTGACCAAGGAAGGCACGAACCACTTCCAGTTTTTCTCAAACCAGGTTTTGGGCCGGGAAGGACCAGGGGGATCAAGACCCGGAGGCAAAGGCGGAAAAGTGGCTGGCGAGCTGCTCATGAGTTAGCTAGTACAGTATTTGTGTGAGTGATGCAACACGCTCCGGCTTGGCCACCACTCACGCAGAATCCGTTCTCCCGCCTCGCGCATCCATAGGTATGAACACGGAGGCGCCCATGCCGGTCTTAGGAGCCAATCGCCGAATCCGCGAAGCCGCAAGCCGCTTGGAAGGCGTGCAGATCGCGCCGCACCGCTTCGGTGGCGTGGAGTTTCGTCTCGGCCGGCGCGAACTGGGCCACCTTCACGGCGATAGCCTCGTGGATATCCCCTTCCCCAAGCGCGTGCGCGACGAAATCATCGCCGCCGGAGAAGCTGAGCCCCACCACATCCTGCCGAACACGGGCTGGGTGAGTCTATTCCTGCGCACGGACGCCGACGTAGATCGCGCCATCCAATTGCTCGAGCGCTCGTTCTCCCTCGCCATCGCACATCGCGACGCCGCCACGCACCAGTTGACGTCCGCACCGGATCGGCGCTGATATCACGGCACTCCGCTCGGGTGGCAAGGTCGTTGTGTCGAGCGCAACCGAAGCGTACGATGCGCGGTACAGCCGTCTAGATCGAAACCACGCTTCATGGACCGTCCGCCTGATCTCCGGCGGCGGCAAAGAATCGAGCCCCACTTTGACGAAATTGATGAGTCTAGAAACTCGCGAGCAGCCCGCGCGACAGCTCGCGCTGCGCAGAACAGCGCTGCTGATGGCGACGCTCATGGCGTGCAGTTTTGCTCCTCTGGCCGCCCAATCGCCGAATGGCTCCTCTTCCGCTCAGAGCCAGCCAAAGCCGAAGGCTGAGCGGCTGTGGTCACCGCCCAACGTCGATGCGCGGCTGGCATCGCTTTCAACCGCGCAAACCTGCTCGCTTCCAGATGTTCTGGCGCACACCGGCGCACGTGCGCAAGACATCGTCGATAACCTTCAGAGGTTCGCCGCGAACGAAATCGTTCAATACGACCAATTCGATTCCTTCGGAATGCTGAAGGTCAGCGAAACCGCCAGCTACGATTACGGCGTGAGCTTTCAGCAGCGGTCCGGCGGATTTTCGGTCGACGAAACGCGCAACGTTTCCGCCGGCGGAAAGGGCCTGAGCGGCGGACCGCCTGACCGGGGCCTGCCGTCTCTCGCGCTGATTTTCCACCCGTACTATCAAGGCGATTACGACATGAAGTGCGAAGGAACCGCCGATTGGAACGGAACCCCGGCGTGGGTGATCCATTTCGTCCAGCGCAAAGACAAGCCCAGCCGTACGCGGGCAATCGATACGCCGCAAGGAGAAATTTCGTTACGACTGAAGGGTCGCGCGTGGATTGCGCAGGATTCTTACCAGGTGTTGCACATCGAGACGAACTTGGTTGAGCCTATTCCCTTCCTTGGGCTCAGCGCCGATGCCGTGTCGATCAGTTACGCGCCCGTGGACTTCCACTCCCAGGACACACAACTTTGGCTCCCGCAAAGCGCCGAAACCTTTACGCAAAGCGCGAATCGTCGCGTCGTCGTCACCCATACATTCGCGAATTTTTTGTTGTTTTCCGTGCAGACCAACCAGACCGTCGACAAGCCCCGGCAGCCATAGCCTTCCTCGCCGTTAGCGAATCTGGCTGAAGACGCTATTGGAACCGACCGCGAATTTCGCGGATTGCTCTAGTGTCCAGCAGGCTGGCTTGCGGCCTGCTGCTTCACGAAATCGAATGTGCACGGGCGACCCACAACACCAAGTCCTTCGTCCCTGACGCCTGTGCCCTCTGTGTCTTTAAATTGGGCCTTGATGTTGTAGCTATAGTTTTCGCCCTGGTGGGCGAGCACTCCGCGGGCATATTCCCTGGAGACAACTATGCCTGTGGCAGTCAGTTTGGCGTTGCCATCGTCCGCGATCTTTCCGTCGATTGCAAAATATCCGGGCTGCCCCGCCGTGCCGCGCTCTCCGTGAAGGGTGTTGCCCTGGACGACGCTGGGAAACTTCCAGGTGTAGCCATCTGTGCTCCCTTTTGGTGGACAAGTGAGCGTTGTTTGCCAAGTGCCATCGAAATTCGGGCCCGCAATCAGAATCAAAGGCAATAGCGCCAAACCACAAACCACCAGCACTGAAACGGCTTTTCGCATTTTCTTGCTCTCCTCCGGAAACTCACCAAGCGAATTTCATCGAATCGATTTCAATTGTGCGCAGGAACGGCCGCCATGGCTATGCTATCAATCACTCCCCCGTGTGACCACAATCACACTTCAGCCGATCGGCGCCCGTCGCGCGGAAACGCGATGGCACTCCGCGCCGTCTATCGAGATGCCACGAGACGCCACGCCCAAGCACCGGACCGCGCCCAAGGTGTGCCCGGTGAGCGAATCCCGCGAATCGGGATTCGACCGGTTGCAGCGGAGCAGGCGTTCGCTAGGAGGAAATCCTGATGAGGCCGAGTCGCCTTTCGATTTTGCTAAGCACGACGGTCCGCGCAGACCGGATTTTGTGCGCAGTTGCGGCATTGCTGTTGCTAGTGAGCGCAGGCACGGCCGCGTTTGCGGCGCAGCCACAGGCGATGGGCGCGCAGCAGGCCGCCGCGCCGGCCGCCGCGCCGATGCGCGATATGTCGAAACCATCCGCCACCGGCGAGGTCCCGCCGAAAACATGGGTCGATAAGGACACCGGCCACCGAATCTGGCGCGTCACGGACGAGCCCTACTCGAGCGGCTTCTACTTCAACGTCAACGCCTATACGCACGATCACAAGCAGATGGTTTACACCGCTCTCGACGGCATCCACGTGCTCGATCTGGCCACGATGAAGACGCGCTTGCTTGTGCCCAACCCGCCGCCGCCCGCCGATGCCGACGCATCGCCGCGCGCGCGATTCATGAACGGCGTCCACGCCATCGTCGTAGGACACAAAACCGACAGCGTGTTCTTCACCAAGCTGGATCCCGATGCGCATCTCACCGCCGTCTATAAGGCCGATACGAATACTGGCGAGGTGCGCAAGCTGATCGATCTTCCCGCGGGCGTAATGGTCGCCAGCGTGAACGCCGATGAAACGCTCGGCGTCGGCACGTACAACGAAGGGCCCACTCCGGGCTCCATCGCACCGCCAACCCCGCCGCAAGCCATGGCCCCCGGTACTTCAGCGCCCACTGCAGGAGGCTTGGTACAGTCGGACCAAAAAGGCCAAATGATGGAGCGCCGCCTGGCAGCGCGCGTTCCCGTGGCGTTGTTTGTGATTCGCCTCGAGCCCGGCCCGAACGGCGAAAAGCCCGGCGACATGAAGACGCTGGTCCGCACCACCGATTGGATCGGACACATGCTGTTCTCGCCGACCGATCCAAATCTGATCATGTATTGCCATGAAGGCATGTGGCAAAAAGTCGATCGCATTTGGATGATTCATGCCGATGGCACCGGAAATATTCTGATCCACAAGCGCACGATGTACATGGAAATCGCCGGACACGAATTCTGGGGACTCGACGGCAGAACCATTTGGTATGACTGGCAGTATCCCAAGGGCCAGGTCTTCTTCCTTGCCAGCTACGATCTCACCACCCACAAGCGCACCGCCTATCACATGGAGCGCGACGAGTGGTCGATTCACTTCAATCTCACGCAGGACCTCGATCTATTCACCGGTGACGGCGGCGATTCGGGCCAAGTTGCGCGCGCACCCGACGGAACTTGGATCGAGCTGTTTCGCCCGCAGATGATGATCGATAAAGAGGAAGGCGCGCCCGCGCTCAACGACGACGCGTTCTGGCAGCCCGGCGTGTTCGAGTCCGAGCACCTCGTGAACATGGCCCACCACAACTATCGCTTAGAGCCGAACGTCCGCTTCTCGCCGGACAAAAAGCTGGTCTTTTTCACCAGCAACATGTTCGGTCCAAGCTACGTCTTCGCGGTGGAAGTCGCAAAAGCGGAGAACCCGACAGACGTCGAATCGACGCCCGACCTAGGCATCAAGTACAACCCAACGATGCCAACGCCGACGACAACAGATAAGTAAACGCAATGCACAGCCGGGCGCGCCGCAAATCTCCGCGGCGCGCTCGCCGCCATTTTTGATTCAGGAAGGGTGCGGTCAGAAGTTGTCGCGCCGTTACGACTGCGCTCGCCCGCCCGGCGTATCTCAATCGCCTGCGACGGACACGGCGTCATCCACGGCAGGCCGCGCACTCGCGGCGCGCTCGGCTGGCGCACGCGCCGGAACGCTCGCGGCGGCAAGAATGCGGTTTTTCTGCGCTTGAGCCAGGGTGATCGTCGCGACCACGAAGCTCCACGGAATCAGCGGCGAAATCCAAAACATGGGATTGGCGCAGCGTAGCAGCGCAAACCAGAGAAAAACTCCCAGCAACCCGCCCAGGAAACCGGTCGCTCGTTCCTTGTTGTTCCATGGCAACGCGAAGCAGAAAAGCGAATAAATCATCAGCGTGAACGGCCAGGCCACTACGAGATCGACGAAATAATGCTCTCCCGTGCCCAGCGTCGCCAGCACCGTGAAGATCACAAACGCGAGCGAAACAACTTTTGCCCACGGCGAAAACTTCTTGGCGTACCACCACGCCAGCAGAACCCAGGACATATGCAACGATGGAATGGCGTTGCGCGCGCTCTCCACTACCACCGGATGCAGCGAAAGCCGCATCGCTTCTGCAATGGAAAGTGGATGCAGCGGAAAAGTCGCGGGAAACAAATGGACGGGGCCGGTTGCCGGAAAGAAATTGTAAAAAATCCAGCCGATCGGCCCGAGATACAGAAGCGCAAGAAATACCGGGAGCGCTTTTTTTCCCTGCTGCAGCAAGCTCTCTACATAAGTCAGCGCGATAATCACGGATAGGCTCAGATAGAAATAGATGCTGATGGTTTTCAGCCACGGCAATTTCCAGAATAACTGGCCGACCAGAAAACTCGGTTGTATATGCAGACTGCAATCGAAGGAATACAGATAAAGATCCAGAGTCTTGGGGAGAATCGTCTGCGTGAGATCCAGCAACGGAGGCGCCAGCCACAAAGCGCCCACAAAAAGCAGCGCGGGCAGATAGGCCCACCACAGCAGCGCACGCTCTTCGCCGCGAGCCCAGACGACCCGTATGCCCAGAACGGTAAGGCTCGCAAGGCCGACGATGGCCATTGCGACCTTGAAGTTCAGCGCCAACTCGAGAGTCCAGAAGACGATCACGGCGAGCAATGCCGCGAACAAGAGCACGAACAGCGCATCTTCGCGGCTCGGGCGCACCCTAAAATGGACGATCACGGTGCTGGCCAACCCCAAAGCGAAAAACTCCCCTAGGATGGCGATTACAAAGAACTTCATGCTCAGCCCGACAACCAGAGCCACAACCACCAGTAGGCAGGTTAGAACGATCTGAATCGCGATTTGGGTGCGCGACGACATCGATCCGCTATGCTCCTGGGACAAGAATCTCCGCTTATCGCTTTTGGCACACTTGCACGCTGCTGTCGATGGTCCTGCTGGCGGCGCTTGCTTATCCCGTAACCCTGCGGACTCGCTATCACTTGCAGCGCGCAGATTATCTTGATAGTTTGCCGGATACTCTGACCCCTGAAGGAGCCAGGCATGAGCAACGTACGAGTGCTGGTTGGAACGCGCAAAGGCGCGTTCATCATGACGGCCGACGGCAAGCGCCAACGCTGGGACATCAGCGGCCCGCACTTCGCCGGTTGGGAAATCTATCACCTCAAGGGTTCGCCCGTTGACCCGAATCGCATCTATTTGTCGCAATCCACCAGTTGGTTCGGCCAATTGATTCAGCGCTCGAATGATGGTGGCAAGACGTGGGAAGCCGTCGGCAATAAGTTCGCCTACGACGGAGTCCCCGGCACGCACCAGTGGTACGACGGCACGCCGCATCCCTGGGAATTCAAGCGCGTCTGGCATCTTGAACCGTCGCTCACTGACCCGGATTCGGTTTACGCCGGCATCGAAGACGCCGCGCTGTTTCATTCCACCGACGGCGGGCAAAATTGGCAGGAGCTGTCAGGGCTGCGCGGCCACGGCACCGGTCCGCATTGGCAACCGGGCGCCGGCGGAATGTGCTTGCACACAATCATTCTCGATCCCAGCGCGCCGGGCCGAATCGTCATCGCCATTTCGTCCGCGGGCGCGTTTCGCAGCGACGACGCCGGCAAGAATTGGCATCCCGTCAACAAGGGTCTGCACTCCCAATACATTCCCGATCCGAACGCCGAAGTCGGCCACTGCGTTCATCACATCGCCATGCATCGCGCGCGCCCCAATGTGCTTTTTATGCAGAAGCACTGGGACGTCATGCGCAGCGACGACGCCGGCGAAATGTGGCAGGAAGTCAGCGGCAATCTGCCCACCGATTTCGGTTTCGCGATCGACGTGCACGCGCACGAGCCGGACACCGTCTACGTCGTCCCGATCAAGAGCGACTCCGAACATTTCGTGCCCGACGGCAAACTGCGCGTCTATCGCAGCCGCACCGGCGGGAATGAATGGGAACCGCTCACGCGCGGCCTGCCGCAAAGCGATTGTTACGTCAACGTCCTGCGCGATGCGATGGCCGTCGATGAACTGGATTCCTGCGGCATCTATTTCGGCACCACCGGCGGACAGGTTTACGCTTCGCCTGATGCCGGAGAGAACTGGGCGCCGATCGTGCGCGATCTACCAGCCGTGCTGTCGGTCGAGGTGCAAACGTTGCCGTGACGCTATCCGCGCAAACGACGAAGACGATCCACGTTGCGCTGCCGCCGCATCTGCGGACGCTCGCGCGCGTCGGCGACGAGGTGGCGCTCGAAGTCACAGGCGCGGTCACGCAGTGTTCCGTGCTTGACGCGCTCGAGGCTCGCTACCCCATGCTGCGCGGCACGATCCGCGATCACGTCACGCAGGAACGCCGCCCGTTCCTGCGCTTTTTCGCATGCCAGGAAGATCTATCTCACGAATCACCGGACGCGCCGCTGCCCGATCAAGTCGCGGCGGGCGAAGAGCCTTACTTGATCGTCGGCGCCCTTGCTGGTGGCTAGTTGTCTCGCCGGCTAATCCCGAACCTCTTTTCGCCCGTATCTGCACAAAGTTGCATACCCACG
>JBEKDK010000021.1:0-39392 GCA_050014395.1 Candidatus Acidiferrales bacterium
GTCGAAGGTCAGATCGAGGGAAATCACATCGCGATTTCCGGCCATTTCGACGGCGTAATGTTTGCGAAGGGCAGAGTGGAAATTCAATCCAAAGGCGTGGTGACCGGCGAAATCCACACGCCCTGCTTGGTGATTGAGGCAGGCGGCATTTTTGACGGCCAATGTCACATGCTGGCCGCTTCGGAAGCTTCGGGGCCAATCACGATTCCGATCCGCTCGGTCCGCGGACGCAGCGCTGAGAAATCCTCTTAGATTGCACACGCACACGCACAATCCTGCCGTACGCCGATGCATCTAAAAGGGCGTCGGCGCACCTGATCCCCACTTACGCCTCCTGACAGATGGACACAATCACCCACGGCATCGTCGGAGCGCTGATAGGCAAAGCATTCTTCGCTGGACGCGACGAGCCGGCAGCGAACGGGCATCCCGCGCGAAGCGATCGCGGCGCGCGCGTAGCCATCTTGGCGACGACGCTCGGAGCGGTCTTCCCCGATTGCGACAATTTCGCCGGCCCCTTGCTGCACAATCCGCTCGCGATCATGCAGTGGCACCGCAGCGTCACCCACTCGCTCGTGATGTTGCCGGTTTGGGCCATCCTGCTTGCGCTCGGGACGTGGGGATTCGTGCGCTGGCGCGGCTGGCAATCGCCGTCGTGGCCGCGCCTCTTCTTGATTTACGCGGTTGGCTTGGGCAGCCACGTCTTCCTGGACGTCATCACGTCGTTCGGCATCATGGTTTGGAGCCCGATTAATTACACGCGCGTGGCCTGGGACTGGATGTTCATCATCGACTTCACGCTGGTCGCGCTGGCGTTGGTGCCGCAACTCGTGGCGTGGACTTTGCGCCGGCCGAATCGGCAAGCGCGGCGCGCAGTGGGCGTGTGGATCGCATGCACGGGCGCGGCATTCGGCATCTACGCGTTGGCGCAAGCGGCCGGATTTCCATTCGCGCGCTGGGTGGTGGGTCTGGCGAGCGCGCTTGTCGGGTTGGCGGTGGGAATTCCAGCCATAGAGGGCTGGGGATTTCGCGTGCGGCGATCGACCTGGGCCCGCGTGGGATTCGTCTTGACGGCGGCGTATATCGCGTTTGCGGGCGTGGCGCATCACGCGGCGCTTCAGCGCACCGAAGCGTTTGCCGAATCGCACCACTTGCGCGTTGAAAATCTGGGCGCGCTGCCGCAGCCTCCCTCTGTAGCCTCCTGGGAAGGCCTGGTGCGTACGCCCGACGGCGTTTACCGCGTGCCGATGGATTTGGGTCACGCGGAGATGCCTGCGCCGGTCTATTACGCCGATACGGCAAGCCGACGGGCGATCAGCGAAGCGGACGATTTGCACACGGTGCAGGTCTATCTGTGGTTCGCGCGATTCCCGTGGTTCCACTGGACCGTGCGCGATGGCCAGCGCGTGCTGGACATCTCCGATCTGCAATTCGTGCGCATTACCGATAGGCAGCAGGGCGCGCCGGTGCGTTCCGGCGTCGCGAACTTCACGATGGAAGTCGATTTCGATCGCGCGGGGCATGCCGCCTCCGCAGCTTGGGCGCAGCCCGAGCACTAATTCACGCTTTCTTCCCCCGCGATCAGCAATATTTCAAAGCATGCCTGGGAGTTTGGCCGTGCAGAAGTCCTGCGGCGAGGCGTGCGTGGAGCGCGTCAGCGAGCCGCAGCAGGATAGACGACAACCTGCCGTTCTTCGCCTTCGCCTTCGCTCGCCGTCCGGACACCGCTTTGCTCTTGCAGCGCCAAATGCACGATACGGCGTTCACGGGCGGACATGGGATTGAAGCGAAATGGCGCCTTGGTTTCGCGCACGCGCTCCGCGGCGACGCTCGCCGAAAGGCGCAACTCCTCGATACGCAACGCACGATAATCGCCCGAATCGAAACGCACGCGATCGAAAAGTTGTGGGTCCAAGCGAATCCATCGCAATGCGATATATTCCAGAGCCTTCAGCAACTCGGCATTGTGCTGGAGCAGTAGATCCTGGTCCCGCCCGGCGAAGACCACGCTCACTTCCGGATGCTCGTAGCCCGGCGCGGAGGCTTCCGGTTCCTGGCGAATCTCGTAGGAAAGATCGAGGTGCGCCTTGGGAAGCAGCTCGTCAAGGCAGCCAGCCAAAGCCGCGGCAACTTGCGCGCGATCAACGTGGCCCTCGCGAGTGCGGGTCGAAGCGGACGGTTGTTGTGTTGGCTGGGGCATTTCCTGTAGCGATTCCTGCAACGGGCTCAGTTCTTCTTGGGGCCCTTACCGCGCCCCTTCACGGGAGCCGGCATCGTGCGATTCAAATACCACTGCTGCGCCATTCCCACAAGGTTGCTGGTCACAATATATAAAGCCAGTCCGGCCGGGTAAAAAATAAAGAACACCGAGAACATCACGGGCATGATCGACATCATGCGCTGCTGCGCCGGATCCACCTGCGGAGTCGGCGTCATCTTCTGCATTAGGTACGCGGTCAGCCCGTAGAGCGCCGGCAAAATGTAGTGCGGGTCCGGCGCGGAAAGATCGTGGAGCAAGTGGAAGTGAAACAGTAGCCATGGCGCGTGGCGCAGGTCAATGGTGTAGGCGAGCACGCGGTAAAACGCGAACCAGAACGGAAATTGAATCAACATCGGCCAGCACGAACCGAGCGGATTGATGCCTTCGCGCGAGTACAGCGCCATCACTTCTTCGTTCATCTTCTGCTTGCGCGGATCGCGCATGCCGTATTTCTTGTATTTTTCCTGGATGGCTTTTACTTCCGGCGCAACCTTTTGCATTTTCTGCGCCGAGCGCATCTGCTTGGTCTTGAGCGGATAAAACAACATGTTGATGAGGATCGTCAGGACCACGATCGCCCAGCCCCAGTCCGGCACGTATCTATGCACCCAGCGCAGGGCGTAGAACAGCGGCTCAGAGAGGACCGTGAGCCAGCCAAAATTCAGCAATTCGTTGAGCGGCGGCTGGACGGCCTTAAGTGGGTCGAGACTCTTAGGGCCTACGTAAATGCGGACGGCGAGCGGCGCGCTTCCCGTCGTGCCGGCGGCCACTTCGGAAATCGCTTCCGTCGCGACTTTGTCGCCCTGGGGGACGTCGAGGTTCGTGGCCCAATGGGTCAGCGTTAGATCCGGGGTGAAGCCGCCTGAGGAGTTCAGAGTGGGCAAGAACGCGGCGGCAAAATATTGATCTTCGATTCCGACGAAATCATAGGGGCCGGGCAACGTTGCGCGCACGTTGGGCTGCTTGGGCTGGCCCAGGTTTTTCACCACCAGCGTCGAGAGTTTGGTGGCCTGGCTGTAAAACACCGTCACCGGCAGGGCGCCGCGCCGATAACCGATGTGCACAGTGGGATCGCCGAAGCCGCCACGCCACGCCAGGCCGGCCGGAATTTGTTGGCCATCTTTGGAAACGCTCAGGTCGGCTTCGACAATGTAATCGGCGCCGAATTTCAGATGCTTGGTGACCGCGAGGTGGCCGTCGCTCCAGACCAGCTCAAGCTCGACCGGCGCTTCGAGCACGCCAGAAGCCGCGGCACCCCCGGTATTGATCACGTAAAAGCCGGAATTGGCCGCAGCTTCCAGTTGCGGATCGCTCAACGCCACCGAAAGAGGCCACGCATCTTCCTGCCGCGCGGTATCTGTGTGCACCAGATCCAACGTTTGCGGGGGCGAGTTGTCGTCGGTAAATTTCCGGAGCTGCCAGCTTCGTACTACGCCGCCACGATTCCAAATCTCAACGCGGTAAAGCGGGCTTTCGACCACGACGCTGTTTTCGCCGGCCGCGGCGTGCACCGCGACAACGGGAGCGGCGGCAACAGGTGGGTTCACTGCCGGCGCGGGAGCTGTCGCGGCCGTCAACGCGTTTACTGGCGCTGGCGGACCTTGCTGAGGCTGCGGCGGCGGCTTGTAGAAAAACGACCAGCCAATAATTACCAGCAGCGAAAGCGCCGCCGCCATCAAAACGCGAGACTGGTCGGAGCCTTCCTTCACGACCGCGCTCCGTAGGAGCCCGAAATCTCTCGCGGCTCGGAAGTTTCAATGGAATCGGGAACGGGATCGAAACCGCCATGCGTGAATGGATTGCAACGCCCTAGGCGCCGCAAAGCCAACCATGCGCCGCGGCGCGCGCCGTGCGTGCGAACGGCTTCCGCGGCATAGCGCGAACAGGTCGGATGGAATTTGCAGGGCGAAACCATCAGCGGAGAGAGCACGCCTTGGTAGGCGCCGATCGCGCCCAGCAGAATTCGCGCTGTCCAATGGGGCCGCGTCAGCGCGGCGTCGCGCGAGGTTGCGGCAGCGGATTCTTCGGCGCATTCCGCAGCGCGCTCTGCAGCAGTTTCCCCAGGTCCGCTTCCAGCGGCTCGAACGGAAATTCCGCCACCGAGCGCCGCGGATGAATCACGATGTCCCATCCCGAAGGATACTCCGATCGATTGCGCCGCAGGATTTCGCGGATGCGGCGCCGAATGCGGTTGCGTACCACCGCGCTCCCCAGCGCTTTCTTCACGCTGATGCCGAAGCGGCTGCGCGAGAGACTGTTCGCGCGATAGAAAATTGCAAACTGCGGACTGGAGCGCCTTTGGCCACCGCGATGCACGGCCTCAAAATCCGAGCGGCGCAGCAAGCGCGCGTCCCGGGGAAACCCCAGCCCGCCGCCGGAAGCACCGCGCTCAGATGGGCGTAAGCTTATGGCGTCCCTTCTTGCGGCGCGCCGCCAGAACTTTGCGCCCGCCGACCGATTTCATGCGCGCGCGAAATCCGTGCGTCTTGTGTCGGCGGCGCACTTTGGGTTGAAACGTGCGTTTCGGCAAGAAGGCCCCCTCGGTCCGCCTCAGCGGACCCAATCAAGCCCATGAGTCTATGCGACGCCGCCCAGCCGGTCAACTTGAGCACGCGCCACTCAAGCTAAATCTGGATTCGGCCTTAAACTGTTAGCGTCGCCTGCTCGCTCAGGCGCTTGCCGATGGCGTGCCGGGGAAGGCGCTCCGGAAAGAACTTGGCGCGCGCCTGCGCAATCTTTCGTGGTGATCTTTGGCCAAAGGAGAATCTTGATGAAATATCAATGGGCGGCCGGTGTTTTACTTGTTCTTTTGTTCGCTGCCATTCCCGTGCACACGGCACAGCAGGCCTCTTCCGACTACCAGGCCAGGGCAACAGAATTTGTGACCGAGATGGCGGCGGGGCAGTTCGCAAACGTCGAGGCGCAGTATAGTGCGCCCGTTGCCGCGGCCCTGGCGCCGGGGAAATTGGGCGCGGTGTGGACAAGCCTCGAAAGCCAGGTGGGTGCATTCCAAAAAATCACGGACAGTAAGCTAGAAGCTGCGCAGGAATTGCAGATTGTGACGCTTACTTGCGTGTTCGAGCACGCAACGCTTGACGCGGTGATCGCCTTCGACAAAGACGGGCGTATCGCTGGTCTGCACTTCGTTCCGCACGAAGCCCCCGTAGGGTGGATCGCGCCCTCATACGTGAAACCGGACGCGTTTCAAGAACAATCGGTCACCGTGACCTTTTCTCATTGGAAACTCCCCGGCACGCTGACGTTGCCGAAGGGCGAGGGCCCTTTCCCGTGCGTCGTGCTCGTGCAGGGATCGGGCCCGGAGGATGAAGATGAAACCGTTGGCCAGAACAAGCCGTTCAAGGACATCGCTTGGGGCCTCGCGACGCGCGGCATCGCTGTGCTGCGCTACGTGAAGCGCACCAAGCAGTACGGTGCCGCATCGAGCGATGACCCCGCCTCCCTCACGGTGAACGATGAAGTCGTGAACGACGCGCGCGCCGCTGTATCGCTGCTTGCTGCGCAGCCGAAAATTGACGCCAAGCATATCTACGTCCTCGGCCACAGTCTGGGCGCGTATCTCGGCCCGCGGATTGCTTCCGGCGATGCGCAAATCGCGGGGCTGATTCTGCTCGCCGGAAACACGCGCCCCATCGAGCAACTCTTGGTGGAGCAGGTTCGCTATCTCATCAGCCTGCAAAGCCCGCAAGCGGCGGATGCTGAAAAGCAAGTGGAGGCCGCAGAAAGCATTGCGAACGATATCGAGCGGCCCGACTTGAAACCTGGCGACACAGTGGACGTCTTCGGCGCGAAAATTCCCGGTTCCTACTGGCTCGATCTGCGCGGCTACAATCCGGCCGAGCTTGCCGCGAAGCTTCGTGTTCCCATGTTGATTCTTCAGGGCGATCGGGATTATCAGGTGCGCATGGAGGACTTCGACGGCTGGCAGAAGGCGCTCGCGGGCCGTTCCAATGTCACTTTCAAATCGTATCCGGCGCTGAATCACCTGTTCATCGCTGGCACCGGCCCCTCGACGCCCGCCGAATATGACCAGCCCGGCCACGTTTCCGAAGATGTCATCGCCGACATTGCGGCATGGATCGCGCGCGGTGGAAAGGCAAACTGATATATTACCCCGCCGAGATTCTGATCGTTGCGCGTTTCGCCTCGTGCAACGCCGTGCCACCAGGCGCCGCGGGCCTGCTACAATAATTGACTGCGAATATGTTCGATAACCTCACAGACAAGCTTCAGCGCGTCTTCAAGAATCTGCGCGGTCAAGGCAAGCTGACCGAAGAGCACATCGATCAGGCCTTGGCGGGGATTCGCGAAGCGCTGCTGGAAGGCGACGTCAACGTCGCCGTGGCCGACGAACTTCTGGCGCACATCCGCGAAAAATCGCTGGGCGCGGAGGTTCTATTACAGCTTTCGCCGGATCAGCACGTTATCAAAATCGTTCGCGATGAATTGCTGTTGCTGCTCGGCAAACACGCCAAGCCGCTATTCGCCTCGCGCCCGCCGTCGGTGTGGATGATGGTCGGCCTGCAAGGCTCCGGCAAAACGACAACCACCGGCAAGCTGGCGAAATGGCTCGCGGGCCACGGTCATCGGCCGATGGTGGTTTCAACCGACGTCTATCGCCCCGCGGCGCGCGAACAGCTTGCGCAAGTGGCGAAGGCGATCGGCGCGCCCATCTGGCCGGGCACGGGCACCGATAAGCCGCTCGAAATCGTGCGCGGCGCGATCCGCGAAGCGAAGCTTTCCGCTTCCGACGTGATCCTGGTGGACACCGCGGGCCGATTGCATATCGACGAAGACTTGATGGTCGAGCTGAGCAACCTGAAGCGCGAATTGACGCCCGCGGAAATCCTGTTCGTCGCAGACGCCATGACCGGCCAGGACGCCGTGCGCTCGGCGGGCGAATTCCATCGCCGCCTGGGCCTGACAGGCGTGGTGCTGACGAAGCTCGATGGCGACGCGCGCGGCGGCGCGGCGCTTTCGATTGGCAAAGTGACCGGCGCGGCGGTGAAGTTCGTGGGCACGGGCGAAAAATACGACGCGCTCGACGCCTTTTATCCCGACCGGATCGTTTCGCGCGTGCTGGGCATGGGCGACGTGCTTTCTCTAATTGAGCGCGTCGAGCACTCCGTCGACGAAAAGCAGGCCGCGGAGATGGAGCGCAAGCTCCGCCGCAGCGAATTCACGCTCGAAGATTTCCGCGATCAATTGCGCCAGGTGCGCAAGATGGGCCCGCTCGAACAAGTGCTCGGCATGCTGCCCAAGGTCGGCCCGCTCGCGAACCTGCCGAAGGATACCCAGGTGGACGAATCGCGGCTGACGCGCGTTGAAGCCGTCATCAACTCGATGACCGCCTCCGAGCGAGCCGATCACAACCTGCTCGACGGCAAACGCCGCAAGCGCATCGCCCGCGGCAGCGGCACCACGGTGCAAGACGTCAATCAGGTGGTGAAGCAGTACCTGCAAATGCGCCAAATGGTGAAGCAATACGGTTCGCTGGCCGCCAAGGGCAAACTGCGCGGCATGGGCGGCGGCAAGCCCCCGGGACTGCCCTCGTAGCGGCAAGGGCCTCATAGCGCTTCGGGAAAACGCTAATTCACGATATACTTGTACGGTTTTGGAGGATATCAAGTGCTCGCTATACGTCTGGCAAGAATCGGAAAGACCAAGAAGCCGTTCTATCGCGTCGTGGTGATCGATAAGCGGCGGCCACGCAATGGCCGATTTGTGGAGATCGTCGGCACTTACGACCCACTGAAGAGCCCCGCGGAGATCAAGCTCGACTCCGAGCGCATCACCTATTGGCTGGGCCGGGGCGCGCAGCCGAGCGACACCGTGCGCAGCTTCCTGCACAACCAAAAGATCGCCTGAAGCGTCCAATTTCTAATCAAGTGCTCGAGTGCGTCCCGAAGGGTGCGGGACTTGTGCGCGCGATATCTCCTGCCGATACCGCCACGCGAGGAGGCTCAGGTGAAAGAACTCGTTGAGGCGATTGCGAAAGCTTTGGTGGATAATCCCGATCAGGTGCAAGTGCGGTCGGTCGAAGGTGAACAGGTGACCGTTCTCGAATTGCGCGTCGATCCGGCCGATCTGGGCAAAGTGATCGGCCGGCAAGGGCGCACGGCCAAATCCATCCGCACGATTCTGGGCGCCGCCGGAATGAAGATCAAGAAACGGCTGACGCTGGAAATCCTCGAGTAGTGTCCACCGACCCGTTCGAGGGCGTGACGCTTGCGCGCATCGTGCGCCCGCACGGTTTGCGCGGCGAAGTTGCGGCCGAAATTCTCACCGATTTCCCCGAGCGTCTGGCCGGCCTGAAGCGCGTATGGCTTTCGGATGGGCGCGCTCCCGCACGGCCCGTCGCGTCACTTTCTTGCCGGCTGCACAACGGCCAAGCCATTTTCCACCTGGAAGGTTCGCTATCGATGGACGATGCCGAAAAGCTGCGCGGCCTGGAAATCCAGGTGCCGCTGGCCGAGCGCGTCACGCTGAGCGCGGGCCAGTATTTCATTACGGACTTGATTGGTTGCGAGGTGCGCGAAGCGGGCGCAAGTGAGCCGCTGGGCAAAGTTAGCGACGTTCAGGGCGGATTGCGCTCCGGCGGCACGCAGTTGCTGGCGATCGAAACGTCCGCGGGCGAGTTGCTCGTTCCCTTCGCCGCGCACATCTGCACGGAGATTGATCTAGCCGCGCGCCGCATTGTCGTCTCACTCCCCGAAGGCCTGCGCGAATCGCAATAACCGCGGAGCGGCGTTGCGCGCTCTCGCGGTCGCGCCCACTCCATGCGCCACCTCGCGCTGATCGTCTCGGCTCCGATTGCGCTACACTGATTGGCCGTGCGCTTCGATATCATCACGATTTTCCCCGAATTCTTCCGCGGGCCTCTCGATTACGGCATCGTCCGCCGCGCCCGTGAAGCCGCTCTCATCGACGTCGCTGTCCACGATCTGCGCGCGTTTACCCACGATCGGCATAACACCGTGGACGATCGCCCGTTTGGCGGCGGTGAAGGAATGGTGATGAAGCCTGAGCCGATTTTTGAAGCCGTGGAATCGCTTGTGCCGCGCGCAGCCCCGTCCGCACCGGCGGAATCGCAGCGCGGCGGAGGTGCGATTGTGCTGCTCTCCGCTTCGGGGCGCATGTTTCGCCAGGAAATGGCGCGCCAGTGGGCGCGCGCCGAACGCGTGGTGCTGATCTGCGGCCGCTACGAAGGAGTGGATGAGCGCGTGGCCGAGCATCTGGCCACCGACGAAATCTCCATCGGCGATTTCGTTCTCTCCGGCGGCGAATTGGCGGCAGCGCTTGTGCTGGACGCCGTCACCCGCCTTCTGCCCGGCGCGCTGGGCAACGAAGCCTCCGCAATCCGCGAATCGTTCAGCGAGCCGGAGCCAACCGCCGGCGCAACTCCGTCCGCCGATGCGCCCGTGATCCTGCCCGACGCGTCGCGACCGGCGACGATCGCTCCCGGCCTTCTCGATTGCCCGCACTACACGCGCCCTGCGGAATTTCGCGGCTGGCAGGTGCCCGATGTGCTCGTCGGCGGAAACCACGTAGAGATCCGCGTGTGGCGCCGCAAAATGGGCCTGCGCAAAACGCTGCGAAATCGGCCGGATTTGCTAGCTGGCGCCCCGCTCAGCGCCGAAGATCGCCGCCTCATTCAGGAATTGCGTTCGGAGACTTAGTGCGGCGGTGCGGCCAGCGCGGCTTCGGCATCGTGCGCTAGCTTTGCCACGCGTGCGGCGCACGCGGTATCGGAAGGCGTGGCGGCGGCAGCGGCATGATAATACTGAGCGGCCAGATCTTTGTGGCCGAGTTCGCCTTCGACATCTCCCATCAGCAAAGCAAACGTCGGATTCGCCGGATATTGCTTCACCAGCGGCGTCAAAATATCCAAGGCCTGCGCGTAGTTGAGGTCGTAAGTTCGCAGATTCTTGGCCAGATAGAATCGCGCCTCGACGGCCGTCAGCGGGCCATCGTTCATCGCGATTTTGAGTTGCCGAATTCCCTCTCGTTTATCGCCTCCCGGGATGCCCATAAAGAAACGTAAAATGCGCGCAATGCTCGAAAGCGTGTCCACGTAATAGTTGTAAAGGCCCAGGCCGGTGTACGCGTCCGTCATTTGCGGATCGAGCGTGAGGCAGCGCAACAAGTGTTGCCGCGCGGCGACTCCCGCGCGCGCCGTGCCGCTGCGATCGTCGCGTACTCCCAGCAGTTTCGTACGCAGCAGATAACCCATGCCGGCGTAGAGTTCCATTTCGGCGGTGTCATGCTGCGCGATGGATGCTTCGGCAAGGTTGATGGCCTTCGTACAGAGCGCGAGGTATGCGTCGTCTTCTGAACTCTTCGGATGTCGCCACGCGTCGATGAATCCCCATTTTATTTCGCATGACGTGCAGTAGATATCCCACCAGTGAACGTCGGCTTCCAGCAGATACGGTAGAGGATCGTTCGGCTCCTGCTGCTCGAGGCGCTCAAAAAGCGCGCGCGCCGCGGCGCTTTGGCCGCTGTAGAGGAGTTGCAATCCTTCCGTCGCTTCCGGCGGCAAATTCAGCGGAGCCGCGTGCACCTGCGGGGCTTTGCCAACCGTCACGGCCAAGCACAGCGCGAAGCACAGTGGGAATGTGCGCAGCGATTTGGCTCGAACGACGCTCATTCGGCGCTCTTCCTTTAAAACCACGAACGCAATTGTAAACCGGCTGTGCATCGCGGTGCGAATCGCGCGGCTGGCGTCGCGCGATTGTTGCGCCGAGCGAAGCATCTGCTATGCTTTCACCGTTTTTCTGCCGCCGTGAACACTCCCGCCAAATCCGGATCGCTGGTGCGTGGCCTCGGACTGAAAGAGGCCGTCGCGCTGAACATGATCGACATGGTTGGAATCGGGCCGTTCATCGTCACGCCGCTTGTGGCGCAAGCTATGGGCGGGCCGCAATGCTTGCTGGCCTGGGTGGTTGGCGCGGCAATGGCGCTGATGGATGGCTTCATCCCCGCCGAATTGGGCGCGGCCATGCCCCAAGCCGGCGGCACGTACGTTTTCCTGCGCGAAGTCTATGGGCCCGGGCGCTGGGGCCGCCTGCTTTCGTTCCTATTTATCTGGCAGACGGTGATTCAAGCGCCGCTGGTGGTCGCCTCGGGCGCGATCGGATTCTCGCAATATTTCACGTATCTTGTGCCGCTCGGCCGCTACGGTCAGAAAACGGTGGCGGCGGGGATGGTGGCGCTTCTGATTTTGCTGCTCTATCGGCGCATCACCTCCATCGGACAAATTTCACTGTTCTTGTGCGCCGGGGCGGTCGGCACATTGATTTGGCTGATTTGGGGTGGCGCCACACATTTTCACGCGCACCTCGCGTTCACATATCCCGCGGGTGCGTGGAATCTGAATTCAGTTTTCTTCGCGGGACTCGGCGCGGCTACGGTCAACACGGTTTACAGCTATTGGGGCTACTACAATATTTGCCATCTGGGCGGCGAAATCCGCGATCCGCAGCGCAACATCCCGCGCGGGATTTTCATCTCAATCGTGGGCATCGCCATATTGTACCTCGCGATGCAGACCGCCATTTTTGGCGTGCTTCCGTGGCGCGAAGTGGCCGGCTCGCACTTCATCGTCAGCACATTCATCGAGCGCATCTACGGCACGCGCGCCGCGAATGTGGCCACGCTCCTGATTTTGTGGACCGCGTTTTCCTCGCTATTTTCCGGCCTGTTGAGTTACTCGCGCGTTCCGTACGCCGCCGCTCTAGACGGAAATTTCTTCCCGATCTTCGCGCGTCTACATCCCACAAAACAATTTCCGCACATCTCTTTGCTGTTCCTGGGGGCGATCTCGCTGATTTTCAGCGTGTTGTTTCGACTTTCCGACGTCATCAAAGCCATCCTCGCCATGCGTTTGCTCGTGCAGTTCATCGGGCAAGCAATCGGCGTGATGCGCCTGCATCGTATCTGGCCGCCGGCGCGATTTCCGTTCAAGATGTGGCTGTATCCGGTGCCCGCCGTCATCACGGTGATCGGCTGGGCCGCGCTGTTTTTGGCGACGGGCAAAGTTTTCGTACTCGGAGGCCTGGCGATGATCGCGCTCGGCGTGCTCCTTTATTTAGTGCGGGCTCGATGGCAACACGATTGGCCGTTCCTTAAATCCCCGGCATCCTCCTGAAGGCTCGCGTCTCGCATGAAGATACCGCACGAACTCGATCCCGCGCTGGTTCGCATCGCCGAAGGTTGGTTTCAAATGGGCTGCGCCGACGGCCGCGACGACGAAAAACCCGTGCATCGCGTTTGGGTGGATGCGATTGAGCTAGCCGCATGTCAGGTCACGCGCGCCGAATACGCCAGGTTTCTCAGCGCGACGAGCCATCCGCCCCCACACGATTGGGACGATCCCAATCTCAGCGATCCTCAGCAGCCGGTGGTCTCGGCGTCATGGCTTGATGCCGACGCATATTGCGAGTGGCTCCGCCACGCAACCGGCCGCCACTATCGTTTGCCCACCGAAGCGGAATGGGAGCGCGCGGCACGCGGCGGTGTCGAAGGCCAGCTCTACCCCTGGGGCGACGGTCCGCCGGAATCCCAGCCCGATTACGCCGCGCGCTGGAAGACGGGCCCCGAGCGCGTCGCGCAATACGCCCCGAATGCTTTCGGCCTGTACAACATCGGCGACAATGTCCACGAATGGTGCGCGGATTGGTACGGCGCCGCGTACTACGCGCATTCAGCCGAGCGCAATCCGCAGGGGCCGCCCAGTGGAACGCGTCGCGCCTCGCGTGGCGGATCCTGGCGCCACTACATCAAGATTTCGCGCGTCGCCGCGCGCTCGAGCATTCCGCCCGAATTCGAGTACGCCGATTACGGTTTTCGCGTGGCGCGCAGTTGATTCGTTGGCGTTTGGTCACGAGCCCGCGCGCCGTGCGCCGCACATCCTGTTTTTGGTGCTATCTTCACGGTGCTAAGTCTTGAGGGGCGGAATTTCGGCGCGCGCAGTATCGCGCAACGATCGTGGGGGAACGTATGAAGCTCTCTTGCAAAATTTTATTTTCGCTGCTTTTCGCCCTAGCGCTGGGAGTTTCGCCGGCGCGCGCGCAACATAAGCCGAAGAATCCCCCGCCGAGCTCCACCGAAACATCCAGCTCAACCCCGCTGCCCATGTCTGATACACAAAAAATCGATGAAGATATTTCCGAGATGCTCGGCTACTGGCAAATCGGCTCGGTCGACCAAATGAAGAAATATTATTCGCCCGACGTGATGGTGGTCAGCGGAGCCTGGGAGCCGCCGCTAGCTGGCTGGGACGCCTACGCGCGCGCCTACCAGGCGCAACGCGCCCGCATTCAAGGCGGTCAGCTCGACCGCACCAACACACTCATCAAGCTCGAAGGCTCAACCGCCTGGGCCACCTATCAATGGGAATATTTCGCAGTGATCGATCAGGCGCAGCACGATGTGCGGGGCCACACCACGTTGGTTCTGGAAAAGCAGGGCGACGATTGGGTGATCGTGCTTGACCACACCTCAGTCGTCTCAGACACGCTCGGGCAGGCATCCACCTCCGCACCGGCACCGGCGCAACCGCCGGCCGCGAATCCGGGACCCGGCCAGCACTAACCCGCTGGCACAGAGCGCAAACTGAAGTCCGGGCCTAGAAGCTCTTCCATCCCTGGTACAGCCACAAACCCAGGGTCGTCAGCGCCAACACGACCGAGAGTATCGCAAGGGTAGCGATCGGCACCGTGGTTTTCGTAATTCTCTGGAAAATCACACGTTGCTCGGCGGCGATGTGCTGTTCGCTCGGCGCCAGAAATATCTGGTCATCTTCCCTCGCGGAAAGCGCTCTGCGATAGAGCATGAATATGATCAGCGTCAGGGTGATCACACCCCACGCCACAAGCATGTAAAGAACCAAGTTCCATTGGATATTGTCAAACATGGTTACCTCCCGGCAGGTTGGGCGCTCGTTGAAAAGGAGGGAACCGGCCTCAGCGCCACTCTGCGTAGGCCTCGGACTCTGGCCGGATTATACACCCAGAACACAATGGCAAGCTGTCAATTGCCCCGAGGGAATCCCAGCGCTGGCCGGCCGGCGGGCAGGCGTCCGGGAGCCTCGGAGGCGCTTAACGGCCTGATCTTCGAGCGACTCTTCGGGCGACGGCTCGATTCACCCACGGCAGGAGTCTCTCTATGGCGACAAATAATTTCCCGTGCAGTGTGACAATCCGCTCCCGCCTTCCGCTGGCGATGGCACGCAGAATCTGGCGCGCCGCACGCGGGGTGCTCATCTGAATCCAAGCAGGTGGACCACCCTTCGCCTCCGGGTGGAACTTTCCCTGACTATCGACCTTATGGATATTGCTTTCGACGAAGCCCGGGCTGATCAGCGTCACCTTCACTCCCGAGCGCTGAAGTTCCGGCGTAATGGCGTTGGCAAGCGCGCGCAGCGCGAATTTGCTCATGGCGTACGGAGAACTGCCCGGTGTCGATACGTAGCCGGCCACACTGGCGATGATCGCCAGGTTGCCCTTCGTCTTCTCGATTTCGGGCAGCGCGGCGTAAATCGTCCGCAGCACGCCGAAGACGTTGGTTTCAAATTGCCGCCGGTAATCTTCCAGGGAAAGCCGCTTCAACGGGCCCACAACCCCGAAGCCCGCGTTGGCAATCGCAACGTCCAGGCGTCCCCATTTGCCCACCGTTGCCGCAACCGCACGCTCGAGGTCGCCGTCGCGCGTTACGTCGCATTCGGCAATAAGCGTCTCCGAATTTCCAAGCCCCGCGATCCTTTGCGCAAGCTGCGTCAGAAGTTCTGTGCGCCGCGCGGCCAGCGTGAGCTTCGCCCCGCATTGCGCCAATTGCCACGCCAACTCCTCCCCGATGCCGGAGGAGGCCCCGGTTATGAGTACTACTTTGTCTCGAAAATGCGAAATCGGCCCGGCCATGCCGATATCTTACGACACACTGTCGACGCGGAGCGCATCGCTTCAGGGAGCGCCCGTGCCTGCGTTGACAAAGCGCGCGGCGAATGGGCAGAATGAACTTGCCTCGATTAACCGCAGCTTGTGCCCAAGTGGCGGAACTGGCAGACGCACTAGATTCAGGTTCTAGCGTTCGCAAGGACGTGGGGGTTCGAATCCCTCCTTGGGCACCACTTCTTTTTGGCATGGCTACCCGGCATCCCCTGCAGGTCCCGCGCTGCGATTTTGCTGAATGTTGCTCCGGCAACGTTGTAGTATTCTCGAGTCGCTCGGCATCGTCGTTCTGAGGGGAGAAACTCCACAACGTGTGCGGGATTGGCGGCATCGCGGCGCGAAACTTGACGCCGGAGCACGTAACATCCGCCCGCGCCATGACCGCTGCACTTCTGCATCGCGGCCCCGATAGCAACGGAATCGAAGTCGTCGATAACTCCGTTTTGGCAAACGCGCGCCTGGCGATTCTCGACCTGAGCGAACGCGGCCGCCAACCCATGCCGGACGCCGACGGTGGGTGCTGGATCACCTACAACGGCGAATGCTATAACGCCGCCGAGTTGCGCGAATGGCTACTCTCGCGCGGCCACGTCTTCCGCTCCGCCACGGACACGGAAGTAGTTCTCCACCTTTACGCCGAATTGGGTGACGCGTGCGTCGAAAAAATGCGCGGCATGTTCGCTTTCGCCATTTGGGATAGCCGCCAGCGCCGCCTTCTGCTGGCGCGCGACCGCCTGGGCATCAAGCCGCTGTACTATGCGCTCGATTCCGACCGCATTATTTTCGGCTCTGAGATCAAGACGCTGCTTGCCTCCGGTCTCTTGCCGCGCCGCATTGACGCGCACGCGGTTCGCATCTTCTTGCAGCTCGGGCACATTCCTCCGCCCTACGCGACCATCGATGGCGTCCGCCCGCTTGAGCCCGGGCACGTCGCCACTTGGAAAGACGGCGCGTTTGAAACGCGGCGCTACTGGGATTTGACGCCGTGCTCGAACACGGCCCCCACAGCGCCGGCAAGCGAAGCGATCTCTGAAACTTTGAGCGCAGCCTTGGTCGAAGCCATGCGCTGCCACTTGATTTCCGATGTCCCCGTGGCCCTGTTCCTGAGCGGCGGAGTGGATTCGGCGGCGCTCGGCGTTCTCGCACAGCGCGCCGGCGCCGAGCGGCTGACGGCGCTGACGATTGGATTTGAAGACAAATCGTTCGATGAATCTGAATCCAGCCGGCGCACCGCCGAACTGCTGGGAATTCCGCACAATATCTTGACGCTTTCCGCGCGCGAAATGCTCGATGGCCTCGATCACGCCATCTGGGCCATGGATGCGCCGACGGTGGATGGATTGAACTCGTATTGGATTTGCCGCACCGCGGCGCGCGCCGGCTTCAAAGTCGCGCTCACAGGCCAGGGCGGCGACGAATTTTTTGGCGGCTACGCTTCGATCGAGAATTTTGAACGGTTCACGCGCGCAGCAACTCGCCTGCGCTGGTTGCCTCGACCGCTTGCGAACGCCTTGCTCGATCACGATGCACTACCGTTCCGCTGGCGCAAGCTTGCGTATCTTGCGGGCGCCGATGATCCATTCATCGCCGCGGAGTTGGCGGTGAAACTTCTCTACGTCGATAGCGATCTCGCGACGTTGGTCGATCCGGAATTCGCACGCGCCGGCGGCCCCGCAGCCGCGCACAATGGCGAAACGGAAGCGCGGCGCCACCTGAGCGATTGGGCCTCCCGCGCCGCGAACTGTGGCGTTATGGAAAAGATCGCGTATCTCGATGTGCACACGCATCTCGAGCCGCGGTTGCTCCGCGATGGGGACGCGATGAGCATGGCGCACAGCCTCGAACTACGGCCGGTTTTCCTGGACCATGAGTTGATGGAATACACATTTTCGCTTCCTGCGGTGCTGCGCATGCAGAAGAAGAAATTGTTGCTGGACGCCATGCGTCGTCTGATGGCGCCGGAAACATACACAGAAATTGTCACGCGGCCCAAGCGCGGATTCGTATTTCCGTACGCGCGCTGGCTTTCGGCGGACTTGCGCCCCGCCGTGGAGGCGGCCTTCGCGCCCGATCGCCTGCGCGTAGTCGGCGTGCTCAATCCCCGCGCCGTAGAAAAAATTTGGCGGCGTTTCCTGGCGCATCCCGCACGTGTGGGATGGTCGCGCGTGTGGTCGCTGTTCGTGCTGCAGCGGTGGTGCGAAACGATGAAGGTCACGCACTAAATGGTCACGCCTCCATCGAAACCGGCATCCAAACCGATTCTTGCCGTTGTGTCTCCATTCATCGACAAGCGCCACGGCACCGAGCGCCGCGTCGCCGAATGGACTTCGCGGCTGACAGACGATTACGACGTTCACGTGTACAGCCAGCGCGTCGAAGATCTCGACCTCACAAAGTTGAGGTGGCACCGCATTCCGAAATTTCCCGGGCCGCACATCGTGAATTTTGTGTGGTGGCTCGCCGCCAATCATGCTTGGCGATGGTGGGACCGCATATTTCGCGGAATCCGCCACGATTTGGTGTTCACGGCGGGAACGAACTGTTTTGATGCCGACGCGATTTCGATTCACATCGTGTTCGCCGAATTCTTCCGCCAAGTGCGGCCGGAACTGGCCTTCGCGCGTAATCCCGTGCGGTCATGGCCGCGCCTGATTCACCGCCGGCTTTACTATCGGCTGATCATTGCGCAAGAACGCCATTTGTATACGCGGCCGCGCGCGCAACTGATCTTGATCGCGCGAAAAACCGCAGCGGATTTGGACCGCTTCTACGGCGCGCACGGCGATCTGCCCGTTGTGTACATGGGGCTCGATCACGCCATCTTCAATCCGCAGGCGCGTCTCACGCGGCGCGACGCGGCGCGGCAAGAACTCGGCATTCCCGCTGATCAATTCGTTTTTCTCCTGGTCGGCAACGACTGGCGAAAGAAGGGTCTGTTCACATTGCTCGAAGCGTTGCCGTCGCTCGCCGATCTGCCGGTCGCGCTGTATGTTGCAGGCAGCGATGAAACGCGGCCGTACGACGCGCCGATCGAGCGGCTGAAACTTGCGGACCGCGTTCGATTTCTCCCTTCGCGTGGCGACGTGGCGTTTTACTACGCCGCTGCGGACGCCTACGTCGGTCCATCGCTTGAAGACACATTCGCGCAGCCGCCAATGGAGGCGATGGCGTGCGGGCTGCCTGTGATCACCACGGCCACGAACGGCACCGCGGAGATCATGACCGACGGCGTGGATGGCTTGATCCTGCAAGATCCGAACGATGTGCGGACGCTCGCGGCGCAAATGCGGTCGGTGTGCGAAGATTCCGATTTGCGAACGCGCTTGGGCCAGCGCGCCGCGGAAACTGCGAAGCGATATACGTGGGATGAAAATGGGCGGCAATTCCGCGAGATTTTCGCCGGGATTTTGCGTAGAAAACACAAAGCCACGTCCTGATGCGCCGTCATGCGCGCTCGTAAGCCATGGTAAGATGAGCCACGATGTCTGAAAAATTTACTGTCGGCTTGGTGCAGATGCGCTCGGGTCCGGACCCGAAGGAAAATTTGTTGCGCGCAGCGGAGAAAATTCGCGAAGCGGCGTCGCGCGGGGCGCAGATTGTCTGCTTGCCGGAGCTGTTTCGTTCGCCGTATTTCTGTCGCGAAGAAAATGCCGCTCTGTTCGCGCTGGCCGAGCCAGTTCCTGGACCGACGACGGACGTGCTGGCAGCGGTGGCGCGCGAACTGAAAGTCGTGTTGATCGTTTCGGTGTTTGAACGGCGCGATGCGGGCGTCTATCACAACACCGCCGCGGTGATTGACGCCGATGGCTCGATGATCGGCCGCTACCGCAAGATGCACATCCCCGACGATCCGCTGTATTTCGAGAAATTTTATTTCACGCCGGGCGATTTGGGATTTCCGAGCTTCCCGACGCGCTACGGCCGAGTTGGCGTGCAGATTTGCTGGGATCAGTGGTATCCCGAGGGCGCGCGCCTGACGAGTTTGTCTGGCGCGCAAATCATTTTTTATCCCACGAGCATCGGCTGGCATCCGTCGGAAAAAGAAACGTTCGGCGCGGCGCAACTGGATGCCTGGCGCACGATTCAGCGCGCACACGCGATAGCCAACGGTGTTTATGTCGCGGTGGTGAATCGTGTCGGTTTCGAGGGACCGCCCGAAGCCGGCCTGGATTTCTGGGGCCATTCTTTCGTCGTCGATCCGGCCGGGCAAATCCTGGCGGAGGCGCCTGCGGACGCGGAGGCGATTTTCGTGGTGGAATGCGATCCCGCGCAAAGCGAGGAGACGCGGCGCAATTGGCCGTTCTTCCGCGATCGGCGAATTGACGCCTATCAACCGATCCTCGAACGCTGGCTCGGGGAGAATTCGTAATACAGTGAGTGACCGCGCGCTGGCTCGTTTCCGAATCGCCGCTGCCGTGACCCGTCCGTGACACAACAGAAAAATTCCCGCGATCCTGGCGCAACACCACACGCCCTCGGATACCGCATGCCCGCCGAATGGGAGCATCACGAAGCGACGTGGCTCGGCTGGCCGCACGAGCGCACCGATTGGCCCGGCAAATTCGCGCCGATTCCGTGGGTTTACGCCGAAATTGTGCGGCACTTGGCGCGCGTGGAGCGCGTGCGCATTCTGGTGGAAGACCGCGATGCGGAAACCGCGGCGCGGCGCGTGCTCCAGAAATCCGGCGCCGATCTCGCGGCGGTGGAATTTTTCCGCGTGCCCACTAATCGCGGATGGACGCGCGATTCCGGCCCCATCTTTGTGAAGAATGAAATCGGGCAAGTCGCGATCACGCATTGGAAATTCAATGCCTGGGCCAAATACGACGATTATCGGAAGGATGCCGCCGTCCTGACGCGCCTGAACCGCCGAATGGAATATCGCCTGTGGCAGCCGGAGGCGGTGTGGCCGCCGGAGCCGAAGCCGCGGCGCGTGGTGCTTGAAGGCGGCAGCATTGACGTGAATGGCCGCGGCGCTCTGCTGACGACCGAAGAGTGCCTGCTCAGCCCCGTGCAGGCGCGCAATCCGGGGATGACGCGCGAGCAAGTCGAGATTGTGCTGCGCGATTATCTCGGCGCGACGCACGTCCTGTGGTTGCGCACCGGAATCGCCGGCGACGATACGCACGGCCACGTGGACGATCTGGCGCGCTTTGTCGACGCAACGACTGTGGTAACCGTGGTCGAAAGCGATCCGGCCGAAGTCAATCGCGCGCCGCTGGCGGAAAATCTCGCGCTGCTCAAAACGATGAAAGATCAATCCGGCGCGCCGCTGCGCATCGAAACGTTGCCGATGCCCGAGCCGGTGTACTTTGCCGGCCAACGATTGCCCGCCAGCTACGCAAATTTCTACGTTGCCAATCGCCTGGTGCTTGTCCCCATGTTCAGCGATCCGAATGATCGCGTGGCGCTGGCGAAGCTGGCCTCGCTTTTCCCCGATCGCCAGGTGGTCGGCATCCCGTGCCGCGACCTGGTGCTGGGCCTCGGCACGATTCATTGCATGACGCAGCAGCAGCCCGCCGCCGGCCCGCTTCACACTGATCTCGGCGGCCTCCGGCCCCGCCGGTGAGGATATGTTATGTGGTCATTCCGCAAAGCAAAAAAAGCCCCGTGGGAAAATGAGGGCGTGCTCCTCACGGAAGAGGAAGCGCGAGAATGCCAGCGATTTATTAGGTCACTTACCGTGACGGACGCTGGGTCCATTACCGTTCGGAGCGACTTTGCCGATACGGCGAACCGCCTATTGACGGCAGTATGTCTCATCGGCAGGGCAAATCGCTTCCTTATTTCAGCCGGGTTTGTGCCAGTAGAATTAGGCGTCGGCAGAGGCGACCCGAGCCTCACGAACTACGACGACTATGTCGCTGGTGCAGTCGAAACGTTTGCGAAGGCTTGCGCGATCTACCCGCTCTCAATCAGTTTCTACGACTTTGCGTGCATTCTCCGAGCCGTTGGATATAAAGAGGAAGCGAAGGCGACGTTCGCCGAGTTCTTGCGTCGGCATGCCACAATTCCAATTAAGGCCCATGAAAAACTCTTGTTCGAGGGGCGGGACGTTGCCCGAGCTGTCCGCGACGCCACGAACGAATTATCCACAAAGCCCGGCGAAACCGGTGACGAAGAGATCCCGTTTTAATTGCAGTCTAGGTGCACCGCCTGCCGTCCGGTGACAAAAGGGGTTACGCTGGGCCCTCCCTCACTTCCCGGCTATTGCCGACGACCTGCCCTACATTCCACCCCTGAAAATCCTGGCGACGTCCCTTGGCAACGGAAGATCGAGCAAGCGTTCAAAGACTGCCAGACAGTCTCGGATTAGGGCCTCATCTCTCAAAGGCTCAACGATGGGGCCATCCGGGAACTTGCCGCCATGGAAAACATTATTGCGAACAATGCGGAGGCTGCGAATCACATCACCGATCGCGGAGCCGGAGCTTTCCCTCTGGTCCACCCACTGGAGCCGCCCTGCTGCCACAATTTGCTTCTTAGGGGGATGCTGCAGGAGGTATTTGCAGGAATCAAGGACCCCTGCCGTGAAAGACGCGTCCAGCCTTGCAAGGTCCCGCGCGAAGGCGTCCCAATCTGGCAAGGCTCCTCTTTCGTCTCCTCGTACATATCCCGCTTGCTTAAGAGCGAACTCAAATCGCGCAAACGTGGCGAAGAATTCCAGCGTTAGCTCGCGCTCGACATTGAGCAGATCTAGGATCGAGATTGCCATCAGCTGCCTCCCGTCATGGCGCTCCCGCGATATTGGTCGAATTATATAACTGCGGAATACTACTGAAATTGTACAAGACGACTGAAAAAAGGGAAAAGGCGGCCCCGGGGTCGAGCCGCCTCTTCTTTGTGTTCACGTTGGAACACGTCCTGGCCCGTCGGAGTGTGGCCAGGAGTCAGTGTGACCTGCTTAGTCAAACCCAGCGGCGCGGAAAAAGTTGCGCGGAGCCGGGCGAGCTAAGCCTGATAAGCCTAACCGCTACTGTTTGTCGTAGACCATGGTGCTGGTGATCTTGTTGCCGTTGGCGTCGGATTCGGTGATGGTGACGGTGCGGGTCTTGCCGTCGGGCGAAACAACGAGGGTGCCCGTTTCAGTGGCTTTGCCGCCGACCTTGTCGACCAGGTTCAGCGTGTGATCGTTGACCATTGTATACGACCGGGTGCTGGACGCTGGACCGCCGGTAACGGGGTAATCTTTGCCGTCAAACTTTCCCGTCCACTCGCTGTGCGTGGGCTTGCCGCTGGCGTCGACGCCGTCAACGGTGACTTTCACGTCGTCGCCCGCGGGCGCGTAGACAACGGTGGAATTCTTCTCGCCACCAGGGGCGATCATCGATTTGGCTTCGTTTATCTTCCAAGTGCCCAAAAAAACGTTGGTGGCCGCAAAACATACCGCGATGGCGGCGAACAGAGTGGCGAGCGTCAACAGAATCGTTCTTGTTTTCATGCAATCTCCTCTTCGCATTTTCGATTAGGGTTAGAAAGCGGGGCGCATCATACACCCGTTTTGGATGGTGTCCGCTACTGAAACTGACTTCCCTCTGAATCGCGGCCCGCGGGCGAATTGCGCGGCTCTTGCCGGAAAACCGCGTAGAATGCATGCACATATGGCTGAAGCACGAGCGGTGAACGAACAGGATGTATTGGCGTTTATGGCGACGGCGCACAAGGCGCTGAGTCTTCGCGAAATTGCGGCCGCGATGGGAATTCGCCATGCCGGGCGGCGCGCGCTGGCGAAGATGATTCCGCGCTTGAAGCGGCGCGGCGAAATCGTGGAGATACGCAACGGACGTTTCAAGCTGGCTGAATCTGGCGCAGCGCAGCAGGGGAAGAAAGACAAATCGGAGCGGGGCGATCGCGGACAGCGCGGGGAAAAGGCTGCTCAAGGTCCCGCCGCTCGCAAAAGTTCAGGCGAGACCACGCTCTCCGCGCCGTCGATTGAAATCATGCGCTCCGCGCAGTCCGGGCAAGGCAATCCTTCCAACGTTATCGAAGGGCGCCTGGTGGCGCATCGCGATGGCTACGGCTTCGTGGTTCCGGCGACGCCCATACCCGGCATCGCGGGAGATCTATTCATCGGCGCGGGGCGCATGGGCGATGCGATGCACGGCGATCGTGTGCTGGCGCGCATCGATCGCGGGCGCAGTCGTGGGGATGGCCGCATGGAAGGCTCGATCGTGCGCGTGGTGGATCGCGCGCACGCGACGATCGTGGGAATTTTCCGCTACGGCGCTGAGGGCAACAGCGTGGCGCCCTACGAATCGCGATTGCAGCAAGAAATCGTGATCCCGCCTGGCCAGGAATTGACGTCGGAGCTGCGCGCGAAGCTCGGGCCGCAGGCTCCGCGCCGCGGCGTGCGCTTGCCGGAACTCGATGGCGCGGTGGTGGACGTTGAGCTGACGCGATTCCCGCAGGGCGGCGTGCCGGCTTCCGGCCGCGTGATTGAAATTCTCGGGCGTCCCGGCGAAATGGGCGTGGACACCGAGATCATGATTCGCAAGCACCACTTGCCGCATCGCTTTCCGGAAGACGTTTTAGAGGAAGCGCGCGCCGTGGCGCAGCCGGTGGGAGAAGCCGAGCGCGCGGGGCGCGAAGATTTCCGCGATTTGCCGATCGTGACGATCGACGGCGAAACCGCGCGGGATTTCGACGATGCGGTGCACGTGCGGCCGCTCGGCAACGGACGCTGGGAACTGCAGGTGCATATCGCGGACGTGGCGCATTACGTGCGGCGCGATTCGCTGCTAGACGCGGAGGCGCGCGTGCGCGGAACATCCGTCTATTTCCCGGATCGCGCCGTGCCTATGCTGCCGGAGGAGTTGTCTAACAATATCTGCTCGCTGCGGCCGCACGAAGAGCGCCTGGTGATGAGCGTGGTGATGGAAATCGGCGCGGAGGGCGATATCCGAGCGACGCGAATCGCGCCCGGCCTGATTCGCTCCGCCGAGCGCATGACGTACACGCTGGTGCACGCGGTGCTCGAAGGCGATCCGGACGCTTCCGCGCGCTACGCGCATCTTGCGCCGCATTTCCGGGATATGCGCGATCTGGCAATGATTCTGAACGCGCGGCGCGTGCGCATGGGCTCGATCGATTTCGATTTGCCGGAGGCGGTGATCGAATTCGACGATGCCGGGCAAATGATCGGCATCGCGCGCAGCGAGCGCAACGTCGCGCACCGCATCATTGAAGAATTCATGTTGGCGGCCAATCAAGCCGTGGCGCGCTATCTGGAAAATTGGGGCGTGGCTTCACTTCATCGCGTACACGAGAAGCCCGATCCGAAACGTGTGTTGGAATTCGAGGAATTGGCGCACGCATTCGGCTACTCGCTGGGCGTCGAAGGACTTTCGGAAAAACAAATCACCGTGAAGCATGGCGGCTCGCCGGCACATCGCGGCGAGCACGGGCGCGGCAAGGGTCGCCACGGCCGTTCGGGTGGCGGTCGCGAAAAGCAAATGACGGTTTCGCTTCCCGGCACGATGGATATCGACATCCGTCCGCAGCACTACCAACTGCTGACGGCGCGCATCGCGGGCAAACCCGAAGAGCGCATTCTTTCTTATTTGATGCTGCGTTCGCTGAAGCAAGCGCGCTACTCGCCGGAAGCGCTGGGGCATTTCGCTCTGGCATTCGATCAATACACGCATTTCACTTCGCCGATTCGCCGCTATCCGGATCTGATTGTGCATCGCATATTGAAATGGGCGCTGCATCACGTAGCGCCGGGCGCGCAGAGCGTGGCAGGACCGTACTCCGCGGCGGAACTCGACGCGATTGCGAAAGAATCGTCCGAAGCCGAACGCCGCGCGGAAGGCGCCGAAAGAGAGCTGAAGAGCTGGAAGACAGCGCAATTCATGGAACAGCATCTGGGCGAAGAGTTCGACGCGCTGATCGTTTCGATTCAGAAATTCGGATTCTTCGTGGAGTTGGTAGAGCTGTTCGTCGAAGGGCTCGTGCCCATCAATCGACTGGAAGAGCTGACGGGAGAGCGCTGCTTCTATCGCGAATCGGATCGCACGATCACAGCGGGACGGCCGGGGACGCGGCGCTCGCGCGTGTGGCGATTGGGCGATCGGATTCGCGTGCGCGCCGAGCGGATTGATCCGCTATCGCGGCGCGTGGAATTCTCACAGATCGAGTGAAGCGCCGAAAAACCTGGGAAGAATTGAGGAGGAGTGATGGCCGCGAGATGTCCGCAATGCATGTCGAAAGTGCCGGCGAGTCTTGTTGTGTCGAGTTCCTACGGGATGGAGTGCCCGAATTGCTACGTACGTATGGAGGTAACCGACGGGGGGCGCTACGTGGCGGCGCTGGCGGGGATGGCAATGGCGTTCGTCGTGTATCGATTTGCGCGCATATCGGGCGGGCTGCTGGGATGGGCACTTCCGATCGTGTACGCGATCGTCGCGTTCGGCGTGGTGGCGCCGCTGATATTGATGCTGGTCGCGGATGTGCGCTTGGCGCCACCGGAACCGGAGCCGATTGCGCCGGGCGCGGCGACTGCCGCAGCGGTGCACGGCGGCGGGCACCACTAGGCTGGGCTGGAGCATCATCAAAACCCTTTGAAATCGGCCTTTTGCGCTTCCGATTCGTTCGTGGTTGTGGGCCGATCGTACTATTGAGCCGCCATTCGCCGCTCTCCATACTGGCGGCATGGCGCAATATTCCAATTTAATTGGCCGGCGTGTCGAGGTCGAATATCGCGCCGGCGACGTTCTGCTGACGGCGACAGGCAAAATGGCCGCCGACACCGGCAAATCCATTTTTCTTGAAGAACATTCGGACCAGAAGGGCAAAACGAAAACGTTTCGCTGGGAGATTCCCTATCCTTGCATTCTTTCGGTGGCCCAATCGGTAGCGCCCGCGAACGCATCCGAGCAGCGAGATGCCGGCGAAAGCTCGAAATCGGAGCAATCTCCTGTTCGCGCGAACTTCCTCAAGACCCGCCCGCATCAAATCTGACTCCTCGGCAATCAGCAGCTTTTTCTTTCTGATCGTGTTCCGAACGAGCCTCGGCTAAAATCGAACGCGTCTGTTTGCGCTTGCGAGGAGCGATCCGTGAAACCATCCGTGGGTTTTATCGGCCTGGGCTTGATGGGACGTCCCATGGCCATCAATTTGTTGAAGGCGGGCTACGCGGTGACGGTGTGGAATCGCACGCGGGCGCGCGCCGAAGAGTTGGTGGCGCAGGGCGCGACGCTGGCGGCCACGCCGCGCGAAACCGCGGCGCACGCCGACGTGCTGTTTACGATCGTCAGCGACCCGCCGGCGGTGGAAGCGATCTTGTGGGGCGAGAATGGCGCGCTGGCTGGATTGCGCAAAGGCTGCGTGTTGGTGGATTCAAGCACGGTTTCGCCCGATCTTGCGCGCCGCACTGCAGCCGACTGCAAGAGCCGCGGCGTCGAATATCTGGATGCGCCGGTGACCGGCGGAACTTGGGGCGCAGAAAAAGGCGAGTTGGTCTTCATGGTGGGCGGTGAAGAAGCAACGCTCAAGCGTGTTGAGCCGCTGCTGGGCGCGATGGGCAAGCGTTGGTTTCTATTGGGGCCGAATGGCGCGGGGCAAACGATCAAGCTAGCGATGAATCTGATTTTGGCGCTCGAGGTGCAAGCATTCGCGGAGGCGCTGGCGATCGTGAAGTCGGCGGGCCTGCCGGGCGAGCGGCTGGTCGAGGTGATGCAATCGAGCATGGGGCGCGCGCCGGTGCTGGACGTGAAGGCTCCGGTGATGCTGAGCGGCGATTACAAGGCCAGCTTTCCGCTGCGCTTGATGTACAAGGACGTCGCGCTGGCGATGGATCTCGCTCGCGAACTGAAAATCACGTTGCCGGCCGGAGCCGCGGCGCGGGATACGTACGGCGCGGTCCGCAGCGCATCGAAGGATGATCCGGACTACGCTGCAGTCGCGCGGTTCTGGGACAAGCGTTGAGGCCGCCGCGACGGCGCGCGCCCGCCGAACGGCCACGTCCGACCGGTTGCTCGCAGGGCGCCCGAAATGGAATAATGCTTCGGCCACGAAGCACGTTCGCGCAGTGAGGAGACCCCGATGGCCGTACAGAAACTGAGCGAGAAGGGATTGGCTACGGCGCTCAAGGGATTGCCCGGCTGGACCGTCGTCGATGGAAAACTGTCCCGCGCATTTGAGTTCAAAGATTTTTCGGCGGCGTTCGCGTTTATGACGCGCGTGGCGATGGCCGCGGAAGCGATGAATCATCATCCTGATTGGTCGAACTCCTGGAATCGCGTGAAAATCGAATTGGTTAAGCACAGCGCCGGCGGAATCACTCCAAACGACATCGATCTGGCGCGCCACATCAGCCAAGTTTTCAACTCCTGATGCCCGAGCAAATCGTCAAGCGCCGCTCGCGCGGCTTTATTTGCGTGAATGCGCACCCGGAAGGGTGCCGGCGGAACGTTGAGCGCTGGGCCACCGCGGTGCGCGGGCGCACGCAACCCGGCGCGCGGCCGCCGCGCAACGTTTTGGTGATCGGCGCTTCAACGGGATACGGGCTTGCTTCGCGTGTGGTGGCGGGATTCGGCTACGGCGCCAAAACGCTCGGCGTTTTCTTTGAGGGCGCGCCCCAGGGCGACAAGATCGGAACCGCGGGCTATTACAATACCGCGGCGTTCCACGCGCTCGCCGACGACGCCGGACTTTTCGCGGCGAGCCTGAATGGCGACGCCTTTGCCAATGCGTCGAAAAGCGCCGCAGCCGAGATCATCCGCAAGCACATGGGCAGTGTGGATCTGGTGATTTACAGCCTGGCTGCGCCGAAGCGAATCCATCCGGATACGGGCGTGGTGCACTCATCCGCGCTCAAGCCGCTTCTGCACCCCTTGACGAGCAAGACCGTCGAACTCGATTCGGAAAAGGTCACGCAAGTGACGTTGCACACCGCAACCGCTGCGGAAATCGCCCACACCGTTGCCGTGATGGGTGGCGACGATTGGCAGCGGTGGATCGCGATGTTGCTGGAAGAAAAACTTCTGGCCGAAGGTGCGCGCACGATCGCTTACTCGTACATCGGGCCGGAAATTACCTGGCCGATCTATCGCCACGGCACCATCGGCTTGGCCAAACAAGATTTGGAGGAAGCGGCGCGCGCGCTGGACGCCGAGTTGCGCGCGCGCTGCGGCGGTCAGGCGCAAATTTCGGTGAACAAAGCCGTCGTGACGCAGGCGTCTGCCGCGATTCCCATTGTGCCGCTGTATCTGAGCTTGTTGCCGCCGGCGCTTGCGCGCCGCGATTTCGAGGAAGGCCCGCTTGAGCAGATGGAACGCTTGTTCGCCGAATTCATCGCCGCGGACGCGCCCACGGCGCACGATGCCGAAAATCGAATTCGCCTGGACGATCGCGAACTGCGTCCCGAAGTGCAGGAAGAAATCATGTGTCTCTGGCCACAGGTCACCACGGAAAATCTTCGCGCGCTCACCGACTTCGCAGGATACCAGCGCGAATTTCGGCGCCTGTTCGGCTTTGAAGTTGAAGGCGTGGACTACGACGCGCCGGTTGAAACCGATCTTCGCTGGTGACGTGCCGCAGCCGACGACCGCCTGTCAGTCCCGCGCGACCCCCTCTATCTAATTGATGGCATTTGGCTTATGGGTCTGGTATGCGGTCTTGAAATATCCGCCTCGCTGATTCGTCTTCAGGGGTGTATGCAAGAGGCGACACTGAGCATTGCGTTGACCGCCGAACAAAATCAGCGGATCGCCGAGACGGTCGAGCGCGAGCAGGCCCGGCTTCGCAATTTTATTCGCAAGCGCGTGGCCGATGCCGCCGACGCCGAAGACATTCTTCAGGAGGTCTTCTACGAACTCGTGGAAGCCTACCGCGCGATGCAACCGATCGAGCAGGTGAGCGCGTGGCTGTTTCGCGTGGCGCGCAATCGAATTACGGACCTTTTCCGCAAGAAGAAACCGGTGCCGTTCGCGAGCGAGGCGGCCGTGTTCGCCGAGGATGGCGAGCCATTTTCATTCGAGGATCTGCTGCCGTCGCCGGATGCCGGACCCGAGGCGGCTTACGCGCGGAATTTGCTCTTGGAAGAATTCGAGGCCGCGGTGGATGAATTGTCCGCGGATCAGCGCGAAGTGTTCATTGCTCACGAAATCGAGGGGCGGAGTTTCAAAGAAATGTCCGCTGAGACGGGGCTGAGCGTGAACGCGCTGCATTTGAGGAAGCACTACGCGGTGCTGCAACTGCGCGAGCGACTTCAGGCTGCTTACGACGAGTTCATGAAAGGATGAGGACAAACATATGAGAGGCAATAAAGTGTTGCGAGTTCTGAAATTTTTTGCGATCGCACTGGTGCTGGCAACCGTGCTCAGCTATGTGGTGATGCACCTGTGGAATTGGCTGACGCCGGCGCTGTTCGGCTGGCGCCTGATCACGTTCTGGCAGGCACTGGGCGTACTGATCTTGAGCAAGATTCTCTTCGGTGGATTCCGTGGTCACGGCGGACCGCACATGTATTGGCGGCAGCGGATGGCGGAGCGTTGGGAGCAGATGACGCCCGAAGAGCGCGAAAAAATCCGCCAAGGCATGCGCGGCCATTGCGGCCCGTTTGGATCGCGCGAGCCATCGGCGGACCCTGCGCCGAAGGCTTGACTCAACCAACGACGCCGCACACAAGCCTATCGGCCATGGCGGCCGATAGGCGCTGTACGGTGGCAGCACAGCCTATAGGTTTTGTCCGTTGGAATTTCTCCGGCGATATTCTGGGGACTCGGCACGCGAAGCCAGCTGGCTTCGGGCCGATTCTTTCCGAAGGGGCGATTAAGCTTCGGCCAAGCGTGGAAACGTCATGCCCGCTTCGAGCGACTGCGCGAATTGCTGAGCCATCACCGGCCGGCCGAAATAGTATCCTTGCCCCTCTTTACAGCCGTGGGCTTGCAGAAATACCAACTCATCCAGCGTTTCCACTCCCTCGGCGATCACCCGGTGCTTCAGACGTTTGCCCATGCTGACGATCGCGCTCACGACGGTAGCGTCGTCCGGACTGGCAAGGATGTTGTGCACGAACGACTGGTCAAGCTTCAGGGTGTCAATGGGAAATCGGGTCAGATAGCTTAAACTGGAATAGCCGGTGCCAAAGTCATCCACAGCCAATCGCACGCCGATGGCTTTGAGCTGTCCAAGGGCGCTGGCGGTCGACTCCGCATCTTCCATGAGAACCGTCTCGGTAATTTCCAGCTCGAGATATTTGGGATCCAGGCCGGTGTCCTTCAGGGCAGCTTGAACGCCCTCGAGAAACTGCTCGTTCTGAAATTCCAGCGACGAGATATTGACTGCCACGGGGACGGCCAGTAGCCCCGCATCAAGCCATTCCCGCGTTTGCCTGCATGCCTCGCTTATTACCCATTGACCTATGGAGACGATGATTCCGCTGCTTTCGGCGATGCCCAGGAATTGGCGCGGAAGCAGCAGCCCACGGCTCGGATGTTGCCAGCGCACGAGTGCCTCGACACTTGTGATCGTTCCTGTTTTGAGATTTACCTGCGGCTGGTAATGCAACAATAACTCGTGGCGTTCAATAGCAAGTCGCAGCTGTTCTTCCAGCGATAGGCGCTCGACGGCCTGGACGCTCATGTCCGCCACAAAAAACTTGTAATTGTCGTGTCCACCTTGCTTGGCGCGGTACATCGCCGTGTCGGCATTCTTGATCAGCGTCTCCGCATCTTCACCACTCTCGGGGTAGGTGCTTATGCCGATGCTGCCGGTCACCAGAAGACGGTGTTCGCCGATCCGGTGCACTTTTTTCAGCTCGGCGATAATCTTTGCAGCGCTCACGGCTGCATCTTCTGCATGTCTCACTTCCGGAAGCAGTATCACGAACTCATCGCCACCCTGGCGGCTTACCGTGTCGGATTTTCGGACACACGCCGATAAGCGCGCTGCTACCGATTGTAGAAGTTTGTCGCCCACAGGGTGCCCGAGGGAATCGTTGATATTTTTGAAACCATCCAAATCCAGGTACAGCACCGCGAGCTTGTGGTGATTGCGGCGCGCCAATGAAATTGCCTGGCTGAGCCGGTCCTTCAGCAGCAATCGGTTGGGCAAGTCGGTGAGAGCGTCATGTTGGGCCAAGTGCGACATTTCAAGCACCATCGACCGCGCCATGCTCACGTCATGAAACACGATAACTGCCCCGGTGACCTGGCCTTCCCGGTCGTGGATAGGGGCCGCGGAGTCTTCGATCGCGCTTTCATGTCCGTCCCGTCGAACCAGGATACAGTGCGCCGCCAGACCCACGGGACGGTCTTGTCGGATTGCCAACTCCATCGGATTTGGTGAAGGTTCATGCGTGGCGCCGTCGATGATTTGGAACACGTCGGCAAGCGGATGGCCGATTGCGTCCTTTTTGGACCATCCTGTCATATGCTCCGCAACTACGTTCAAATAGGTCACATTGCCGGAAATATCCGTGCTCAGTACGGCGTCGCCGATGGAGTTTAGTGTGACCTGGGCCCGCTCGTTGGTTGTGAACGCTTCATGTCGCGCAGTTTCGCGCTCACCGAGGTTGCGGATCGCCCGAGTGAGCGCGTAGCTGTCTAGATGACCCTCCAGGAGGTAGTCTTCCGCTCCGCAAAGCATGGCCGTTTTGCAGATGTCCTCGTCGCCCTCTCCCGCGAGAACAACTACGGGAGTGGTGGGAGCGACCAACAACAGCTTATAGAGGGTGTCGATACCCTGGGAATCGGGTAGAAACAGACTGATAAAGATTGCCCACACCTTCTTTTGGGCCAGTATTTCCAGGCCGCCGGCAAGCGTAGTGGCGCATTCGAGATTCGATGGACCGTCAGGTGTGGCTATCAAGGCTTCTCTAAGCGCCTTGCTGTGACAGTCGTCGGAATCGACGAGTAGCAAATTTTGGTCTCTAAAGCCCATTGTGCTGGCCACCTTGGTATGAAACGCGATTGGTGCGAAACGGCACTGTTCAAAAACGGACACTTTGGGGGATGTGTCGTATAAGTATCTGTGCGGCGATCGAAAGGCAGCCCAGCAGCGACAGCGAATTCGGTCGCGCAAAACGACACTTAGCAGTGAATTATTGAATTGAAGCCAGCCATTGGACTTTATCTGTTGAAATTGATGTTTCTGAGAACCGCGAAAACGTGCCTAAGTCCATCGCAATGAAGTGGTAGGCCCGTGGGGACTCGAACCCCAGACCTCTACCGTGTCAAGGTAGCGCTCTAACCAACTGAGCTACGGGCCTATGTTCGTGACGAAAGCGGCTTACGAACCGCAGCCATTTTAACATCTGGCAGCGAATGGCGTCTGCTTACGTTTTCGATTGCGCAAATATCTCGCGTAGGGTATCTCCGGCAGCGGAGAGGTTGGCTAGCCACATCTCGACGTACTCGCGCGACAGCACAACGCCATCGGCGCCGGCTCCGAACGCGGCCCGAAGAGCGCGGCTGACATCCTCCGGCTTGGTGCGCTTGTCCGTTGCCTTGCCCGACCCTCCGAGAACAGGGACGTCGATATCGATTCCTGGATAGATTTTCACTTGGCCGGCGACGTCGGCAATGGCGCGTTTGGTCTCGTGCGCGACGTAGTCCGCGGAAAGGCCGCTGGCGGCCAATTGGTCGTACGGCGCCTCCTGATAATTCATGGTCTTGTAGTAGAACTGGAGAAAGTCATTCGGCGTGGCGTCGTGGAAGATGGTGCCGCCCAGCCGGTCCAAGTACGCCGCCATGCGTGGACCGCCGACGTTGTTGTACGTCGCAAGTTTCAGGAAATCCGCATAGTCCCTGATCTGCGTGTAGTCTTCCTCGGCTCGCCCAAACGGGCTGAACGTCCTGCCCTGCATGACGTGAAAGCCGAAAGGCTTCTGCGGCGCGATCCCTTTCCCCATTCCATACAGCTCCGCTTGGACGCCGTGCAGACTATCCGTCCAGAGCGACTCCCAACTCAGGATTTCGGGATATTTGAGCAGCAGCCTCCAAAAGGAAACGAAGTAGCCGTCCACCGGCTGCTGATCCTGAGCCGCGGCCTGGAACAACTGCTCGAGTTGGCGATATCCGGCCTGCGCGCGCTCCACCGAGATGCCCCGTTCGCGCGCCTTCGCTTGGCAATACTGGCAAAAGCAAGTGATGGCGCCGCTTCCGCCGATCATGTTTTCCAGTGGCCCAGCGCGTTCGCAACCCCAGGCGACGCCGTCCACCTCGCTGGGATAGCCGGATAGCAAACTTTCGATCTTGCCGCTTAGAAACGCGCGGTAGTCAGGATGATTCAGGCAGGCGGTCGCCACTCGCCGCCCGTACACATCAATTTCGGAAACTTCCGCATAATTCGGAATCAGGCGATCCAAGCTGGGGTTATTCAGATCCCAGGCAAAGAAATCCATGCCTCGCGCTTTGGCCTTCGGCGCAACTTGCTCAATCACGTTGAACGTGCCGTAAGCGGGCGAGCGAAAATCCTTCAGAATCGTGTTCTGGAAATATTTCGGATCGTAGTCATAGAACGCGCCAGCCGTGATGTCGGAAGTGCCGGAGATTCCGTGGTCGGGCAGCGGGATGGGCCCGTCCTTCTTCAAACGCTGCTCTCCGTAGCCAAACACGTAGGCCCACACAGTGTTCACGTCGCCCTTCTGTTGAATGTTGTCGAGCACGTGGTCGATGCCCTCGTCGACCCAGGCAAACGCTCTCACTTGGATGGCCACGAAGTTCTTCCGGTTCTGCACAGGAACCCGACTGACGCGCGGCACCGGTGTCACTTGCGGATGCGCCAACTGCGTCAGAAATGCCGCGCACACCGATCCCAGCCCAATAAAAGCTCTGCGATCCAAAGTCGAGTTCATGGGTGAATGCCCCCTCGGAAATAAATTTGACCCTGACGACTCACAGTTGCAGAAGAGCGTTCAGTTTCGCGATGACCTCGAAGGCGTCCGCGACATACACGACGTCGGCTTTGCCGCGCGCCCAGCCACAATTCGGATCGAGGTTCACGGCGCGGCGCTCTTGGATGAAGCGCCAGCCTACGACGTGCGGCTCCTCGCCGTGGCAGCAAGTTGCCAGACCTTTGGGATGGCGCGGAGTGGAACCTGTTTGGCCGACTTGGTTGAGGTGAGAAAGAAACGGAAGCACGGATTGTCCTTCGCCGCGCAAGTCGACCAGCGACTTGCTGCTGCCGAGAGAAGCGCGCGTGGCGGCAAGAAATCCAAGAATTAGTTTGCCGGCTTCTTCCACGTGCGTCTGGCCGTCTTTTTGCTTTTTCGTCCAGCCGGCGCCGGTGACGAATAGGAGATCGGCGTCGGGGCGAATCGTCTGCTGCTCGGATTTGGGCGCGACGACACCGGTGACGCGCGTGCGCAGCGGCGGCAAATTGACGCTGACGCGCTCAACTTTCGGCTCGCCATCGCGCAGCTGATACGGCAGACCGGCGTCGAGCAATAAAAACCATGGGCGCTCGCCACGCGTGAGGACGGCCTCGATGCGCTGGCGATAGAACCAGCGTGTGGCGCGGCCACTATCGAGCGCCGTGATGTGCGAATCGACGCGGCCGTTCAGGCGCAGCGCGACGCCAGGCAACGTGCGCGCCCATCGCGAAGTGCCGGGGGCCAAGACAAGAGTTGCGCCGGTGGCGCGGCAAAGCGCTTCCGCGGCTGCAGCGTCGGATGCATAGCGGGACTGCGCAAATTCCGGCCCTTCGACGACGTAGACGGAGGGCACGCCGCGCGGCGGTTGCACTTTTTCACCGACGAGTCCGACAGCGAGCGATCCGCCTAGCGCGCGAGCAGTTTCAATTACATCGAGCGCGGCCTTTGCGAGCGATCCGTCGGGTTCGGTGTGCGCGAGAACCAGAATTTTTTCGTCCATATCAGCCTCGAATCCAAGCGGCGAGTTCCCGCGCGATTTCATCGGTGGATAGATCCTTGACGATGCGCGTCTGGCGCTGCTGCTTGGGCACGGCCGCACTTTGATAGGCAAGATTGCCGGCGGCGAGTGGCGCCGATTTGGCGCGTTGGAGAGCAGGCATCAGCGTGCGCATATTGGCCATGCCGACCTGCGGATTATTCGGCGGCTCGGGAAGATTGCCGGTGGCCCAGCCAAGAATGGCGGGCGGGCCATCGCACACGGAAATTTGGTGGCGTCCGCCTTCGACACGTTCCAGGATTTCCAGCGCGCCATCTTCAAGAATTTTGATTTGATCGACGCCTTGAAACTGGTCGAGGATGCCAAGGCGCTCGCCGATAATCTGCAGTGTCGTGCCGGAAGAGCGCGAAGCGGATTCCCACCCGCCGAAAACAAGAAGTTGCGAACGGTCGAGCCCGGGGATCGCGGAAATGGCGTCGGCAAGCGCGGCGGCGACGGCGGCGCTATCGGTGAAACCGCTGGACGGCGCGTCGAGAGCAACAAGATCGAACGACGCTTTTTGCGCGATGGTCATGATCACTTGTTGCAGCTTGGCCTTCGGCGCCAGACTGGCCAGCCAAATCTTGCTGCCAGCGAATTGCCTGGCAAGATGCGCGGCTTCGTAGAGTGAACATGCGGCCCAGGGATCCAGAACGTGAGGCAACATGGTTTCGTTCTTCAGCACGGGGCCCGCGGGCGTGCTGATGGGCTCCAAAGTTTGCAGTGGATCGGGCACAATGCCCGCGCAGACAACGATTTGAAAAGTCATTCAGCACTCCGCACTGGACGTGTCGTCATTCTAGGCGTTGCACGCGGTGGCGGGTTGGGGCCGACACTCAATTTTCCGCTGAGTGCAAGCCGCCCGCGCCGGCGCGGAAGGCGATATTCTCGTGCTCGCAATTCCACAGGCAAGCGCCGCAGAAAACACACTTCTCGCGATCGAAGCCGGGTACGGCGGAATCCTTCGGCGCAGTGATGGCTTCGCCGGAGCAAATCTCCACGCAGACTCTAGATTTGCAGCCTTCGCACAGCGTGGGATAGAGGAACACGACATGATCGGCGTAGCCGCCCGGGGCCTGCACTTTGCCGCCAACGAGCAGCGCGTCTTGATGCGTTATTAGAAGTTGGCCGTCATAGGGAATCGCGGGCCAGCCGCACGCATCCATCAGCGAATCGTGCAAAGAGACGCCGCTCCGCGCGGCGGTTTCGCGCAATGTGGCCACATCGCCCTTCTTCACGCGGCGCGCGAAGAATTCCTCCGCAGTTCGCATCGGATGCGGGCGGCCGGGAATCGAAAGCAGGCCGCGCGTTGCGCCCGTGAGTGCCATGCCGATCAAACCGGAAACAACGCCGCGATGAAAACCGTCGCGCGATTTTTCGGCGATGCGCGCTTCTTTCTCAACCCAACTGGCGCGGCGCCGGCGAACGTAAGTGGCATCCAGATTTTCTTTGGTGAAGGGTTTGTTGTCCTTCAGAAGTTCTAGCACCGCCTCGGCCAGTTGCGTTCCCGTGGTCCAGGCTTCATCGACGCCGGAGCCGGTGAGCACGTTTGTGGAGCCAGAGCCTTCGCCGATGCGTGCAAAACCGTCGCCGGCAAGATATGGCTCGCCGCGGCGCCCCGATTCCTGCAGGGATTTCGCGCCCCAAGAACGCAGGCGGCCACCCTTCACGTATCGCCAAAAATAAGGGTGCAGCAGGAAATGCTGAAGATAACGATACGAAGTGCGCACCGGATTTTCGTACCACGAGGGAATGAAAATTCCAGCGGATGCGATGCCGCCGGGGTGCACGTAGAAGAAACCGAAAATCTCCGGCTCGGGATATCCAATCGTGTGAATCACGGTGCCGGGTTTCAGGTCGACGCCTTCGGGGAGATCGATCACCATCTTCGCGCCGACCGCCCATTCGCGTCTCTCGCCGCCGCGAGGCATGCCGAGCGATTCGTCAAGCTTCTGCCCCACCGCGCCGACGGGCCCATCGCCAATCACCGTGAGCGCCGCGTGAACATCCATGCCCGGCAGGAAGGCCGCAGCGGGTGTGCCGTCGCGCTCGACGCCTTGATCGAGAAGCCGCACGCCGAGAACGCGCTCGTTCTCCAGCAACGGTTCGGCGACGGGCATGCCCGGCCAAATTTGCACGGCGCCGGTCGCCATCAGTTGTTCGCCGACCCATTGATTGAATTGGCCGATGGAAAGCACGAGGCCGTCTTTTTTGTGCAGAAAACCCGGCGTCCACGGAATCGCAATCGCGTCGTGCTTCACGCCGATGAGCTTGCCGAATGTACGCAGAAACCGATCGGCCGCGCGCAGCGCCCAAGACCGGCGCGACGCCCCGTTCGGATCGAGCAAGTAAATTAGTTTTTCTTCAGCCACGGGCGTGGCCATAGGAATCTGCGAAGCATCAAGATTCGGGAAGGAAGCGCGAATGCCGCGCGCTCGCGTCACCACGCCGGAGACGCCGAAGCCGATTCCGTCGGCGCGCTCGTAGCAGACAACTTGCAGCGGCATGCCCGGCGCAGCTTTGCTTTCGATTGCCGGCGTGCCGTCAGGATTCAACAACGCAGGAGCGAGCGCGGTGAGAAAACCGCCCGTGGCCGGGCCAAATCCGACGCACACCAAATCGACATCCATCGTCTGTCGATCCACGGCGACGGCTTGCGGGGCCTCGGGCAAGTTTTCCATCAGATTGGATAATCCAGCGCGGCCGGAATCATCACCTTGGTGAGCGATTCGGCGGCGCGATCCTTGGCGAGCTGCGATCCGGTCAGGCAGCCATCAAGGCGCGTGCGCAAACCCGTAAATTCCTCCAGGCCGTCGAAGCGCACGCACGGACCGGCTTTGGCGGGATGCAAGATTTCCTCCCCCGCGGCATCGGTAACGCCGCTGGCGACAGCGGGCATGACGCCTTCGAGTTCAACCAACGCGCCGGCCGGGCTCGGGCCGCAACCCTGATAGCCCTCGGTGTCCCATCCGGGATGCCGGTTGTAGCCGAACACGAGAGTGGCGCAGATGCGGCCGACTTCGCCCGCGGATCGCGCGGCTTGGATGTGGCAAAGGTCGGAGAGGAACGGAAGCAATCCACCCAATGCTTCGGCCACGGCGGGATTGTCCGGCCCTTTGGTTTCGAGTTCCAAGTAATCCAGAATTTGGCATCGCGAGGCGAGCAACCAGCAGAGCGCATCGGCGAGCGGGAACGTAACGCCCTGTCGCGTTCCTTGATAAAGCTTCTGGCCATCGGCGTCCTTGGCGGCGAGCAAATGCTGAATGGTCCACAACCACATTTGCATCGCCGTCGCCAGCGCGCACGCGCCCGTGCCGGGATTGCGCGCGGCAATCACGCGCATTTCGCGGATCCAGTGGCGGAATTGCGCGAGGAAAATTTCGTTGGTCATCGTGACGCTGAGCTGACGGCGCTGCACGGCTTCCGGGCCTTCGTACGTGGCTTCGAGCTGTGAATCCATCCATTTGTAGCCGAGAAATCCGGGGCAGTCCTCCGTGATCCCATAGCCGCCCATCATGCTGACGGCTTCCCGCAGCATGTTGCCGCCGTGGCCGGTGTTCCAAAGCTTCGTCGCGGGGCAAAGAACATTGGCGACGGCATCGAGCAGGATGAAACTAATTAAATTGTTCTGTTCGAGGGCGTCCAGGCGCACCTGATCGCGTTGCTGCGGCTCGCGCGAATTCAGCTCCAGCAATTCGAGCGCATCGTTCTGCAGAGTTCGCAGGTGTTTGAACGCCGCGCGGCCTTCCAGTCCTTTTGCGGCGAACAGTTCGTTCTTCTCGCGCTCGATCGGATCGAGTTCATCGAACAATCGCGCGGCGGCAAAACCCAGCGACGCACTGGCTTCGCCCGTGGCCCAAACGTCGAGCAAGCGGTGCAGCACATCTTCTTTCTGCTGCAAGCCGAGTTCGTAGCGCGGCGATCCTTCCGTGATGCTTGCGCCGCCGCGAAAGCGGTCGCGGTGATAGCGAATCACGGGTTCGACGGCGGAGAGCAGCTTGGCCGCCGTCATCAAGCCGACGGTGACGCGCGTGCGGCGGAAGACAGCTTCAATAATTTCGGCGTGGCTGTAATTCGGGACGATCACGCCATCCTTGACGGTGTAACCGCCGATGATGCGGCTGGCCGGCACGCGCATTTGCAAAATGGGATCGCGCGTGGAGGAAAGTTGGTGAACCAGCTTACGCGTCGGCGTGCCGCGATCGAATGTGCCGGGATCGGTTTCCTCAAGGATCACCATGCAGGAGCCCGCGATGCGCGGATCGCCGGAATCCACCGCGGCGGTGACGAAATTGGCGAATCCCATGTTGG
>JBEKDK010000022.1:0-39033 GCA_050014395.1 Candidatus Acidiferrales bacterium
ATGCGCTTTGAAAAAAGGCGCGACAAAAAACGTGTCGCAAAGAAAACGGGCCGCCCGGCACTGGGCAGCCCGTTTCAATCTCCCTCAATCGCGTTGCCCGCGCTTCCGAGCACAAGCCTAGCAAACCAGCCGCGAGCACGCCGGGATTTTTAGTTCGCGAAATTTCCCAGAAACGACCCGCGCCGCCCAGACTCACTCCAATTGATCCCCAGCGCCGCGCCGCTGTACATGCTGTCGGACGAAACCGCCGGCATCGAGTGCGTCAGATGCGAAGCCAGCGGCGGATAGAAAACTTCCTCGTTGTGGCAGATCATGTCGCCGTCCGTCACCGGGCGCGTCGCCAGGCGCACTTGATCGCCCGCCGTCAGCGTGGCCACGGCCATGGGATTGGTCATCTCGAAAGAAATCGGCAGCGCTTCCACGCCCACCACGTCAGCCAGCAGACCGCCCGCTTGCGATTGCGCGAAATTTTCCAGCGCGGCACGCTGCTCTTCCGTCGCGTTTTGATCGACGATCAGCAGCGCCTTCGCCGTCAGTGTGCCTTCGTACTCATCGCCCAGCGTGCCGCTGGCGCGAATCACGGCCACCACGCTCAGTCCATCGAGCGCGACATTGTTCCAGCTGCCCTGTTGAATGTGCCACGCGAGCAGCGCTTCATGCCCCGCCAGATTCACTTCCGAATTAGCGAAGCACGGCCCGGTGTAAACGTCGGCGTCGCGCGATTCCATGTATTGCCCGTAAATTTGAGTGCTAGCTTGCGCCGCAGGTGCAGCGGCAGAAGTGGCCGCGGGCGGAGCCGCTTGCAGGGCCGTCGCGCTAGCCAGCAGTATGATTGCGATTGTGCCGATATGCTTCATCGTGTGCTCCTTTGGGCCGAATCCACTTATCTTCGCATTGCTCGCGCGGAGGGTCAACCGCGGGTGCGGGCGCCCGCACCGCAACACAACATTAGATGCTGCTCGGAACGTATCGACTTGAGCTATTTTCGATCTGCTGACATGATGCTGCGCATGACGCAAGCCAACCGATCCGGCGCGAGAACTCATCGATGGGCTATGCTGCTTCTCTCGCTCGCCGGCTTCGCATTTTTGGCGGGCAATGGCGGAGGCGCGCATTCCGGCCCAGTCGCCGGCTCGCCCTGGGCGCTGCCGCTCGCGACCGGCGGCGCGCTGCAAATGGTGTGGGTCCCGCCCGGCAGCTTCACGATGGGCAGCCCGGCCACGGAGCAGGGGCTGCGCGCCCGGGACTATATACGCGCAAGCGACTCACCAACATTCTCCACAGGAACCGGCGAGACCATTCAGGTGGACAAGGCACGCTACACGGATATCATTATCATGACGCTCAGCGGTCGTACCACCCTCCTGATATGTGTCGATCCCTCCCCAGGATTACGAGTACTGAACTGGCTGATTCTGCCGGCGCAGAGCTAGGTCGCGATCTTCGGTCAGTTGCTCCTCCTCCGCCAATTCACGTCGTTGCGCCACTTGCCCGCGCCCATCTGACACCTGGCGGCGCCATTCGAATACCCCTATTCGAATACTAACCCATAAATACCTATTGACATAGCGTAATCATTCGTGCTAAGCTCTCGCATGAGCTTGACGCAAATTTCGCAGTGTGTCGCGTGCTCGCCGACACCACCGGCTCGCACCCAGAAGCCCGCCCGCTCCCGAATCTCCAGTTGCAGTTTATTGCAAGTAGCAGATCCCAGTTGCAACAGTCAGTTGCAAGTAGCAACGATTCCCAGAAGTGTTGATTATAGAGGACTTAAGTCGGACTTAAGTCCCTTTAGAATCAACACTTCCAAGAATTCTTGCACATTTTGTATCGCGCTCATTAGCGGCCAGTTGAAGTCTTCTATAATCAACACTTCCACGAAAAATGACTTTAACTCTTCCATAATCAACACTTCCGAAAAAAGTGGGGGTGGGGGGTCTACTTGCAACTTCAGTTGCAACTGGCGACGGGTGCGTTTCTGCCGACAGGCAGGCCTCGCGTCCCGAGCAGCGCAGCGCCGAAGGTCCGCCGTGGCGGAAGGGATCTCTCCGCGGTATTCCGCAGCGCTGGGATCAGCTCGATTCGCAGCAACCGCGGCCGGGGCGGCAGGCTTCGGCGTCGGCGTGGGCGCCGTCGGGGCCGAGGATGGATTGGGTGATGGCGCACCAGAAGGGGCCCTTCGGGCCGGCGTCGGGGAAGGGGTTCAGGGCGTCGGGCTCGGTGGATTCGTAGAAGACATTTTTGTTGCGCAGGCAGGTGCAGACCTGGCCGGACTCGATCATTGCACGCAGCGTCGGCATGATTACGCTCCTTGCTGGACGGCGGCCAGCAGCGCGCGCTTCACGGCGATGCGCGCAAGTTGGACCTTGTATCCGTTGTCGCTGAGAGGATGCGCTCCGGCGACGGCGGCGTCTCCGGCTTGCAGCGCGAGGGCATCGTCGATGGCGTGGCCGGCGACGACGCGCTCCGCGGCGGGCGCGGGCCACGGCACGGGCGCGACGTGGCCGAGCACGATGCGCGCGGATTGCACCGTCGAGCCATGCATTTTCAGCGCGACGGACGCGGTGGCCAGCGGCCAATCGAGCGCTTCGCGTTGGCGAATTTCGTAAGTGGCGGTTTTCATGCCGCGCGACGCGGCGGGAATCGTGATGTGCGTCAGGACGTCGCCGGGCATCAGCGCGGTTTCGCGTTCGGCGGCCGTCTTTGGCGTGCGGAAGAATGTGGATGCGGGGACGGCGCGCGCGCCTGCGGCGCTGGAGAGATGTACGGTTGCGTCGAGCGCGATGAGCGCGGGGCCCAGGCTCGACGGGCTGACGAAATACGCGGGGCCGGTGTTGCCGAGAATCGCGTGATAGCGATTATCGCCGCCGGGGACGAGCGATTTGCCATCGGGCCCGAGCGCGAGCAGGCCGTAGCCGGCGCGGAAATACCAGCAGCGCGGGCGCTGGCAGAGATCGCCGCCGACCGTGCCCATGGTGCGGATCTGCGGGCTCGAGATTCCCGCGGCGGCTTGCGAGAGCGCGGCGAATTCGGTTTTGATGTGATCGCTGGCGAGGAGTTCCTCGAAGTTGACGAGCGCGCCGATTTTGGTTTCGGTGGCGCCGGCGTCGATGCCGCCAAGCTCGGTGATGCCTTTGATGCTCACGACGCGCTTGGGTGCGACGACATAGTCCTTCATTAGGGCGAGCAGGTCGGTGCCGCCGGCGAGCACTTCGGCGTCGGTCCAGTGGGGGCCGAGCAACGCCAGCGCGGCTTTCACGCTTTCCGGGTGCGCATATTCAAATGCTTGCATGACTCGGAAGCCTCCTCTTCTTCACTGTAAACTTTTTTCAAACCACTCTCGCCAAACTTCACTCTTCAAGCTTTGCTTGGCGCGCTCGCGTTCAACGCGGCCAGCACATTTGCGGGCGTGAGCGGAAGTTCCGGCACGCGCACGCCGATGGCGTTAGCAACGGCGTTGGAGAGCACGGCTCCCGGCGAAACTGTGGGCGGCTCGCCGATACCGATTGGGCCACGCTCGTCGTAGCCAGGTCCCGTCATCATGTGCACGACGAGTTCGCCGACGTCGTTGATGCCGGCGAGCTTGTAGAACTCCATGTTGGGATTCAGGCAAATGCCGGTTTGCGCGTCCATCAGCTTCTCTTCGTAGAGCGCGTAGGTGACGCCCATGATCAGAGCGCCGTAGACTTGGCTTTCGGCGGTCTTCAGATCCATCACCAAGCCGACGTCCTGCACGGCGACCATCTTCTCTACTTTCACGATGCCGGTTTCGATGTCCACGGAGACTTCGGCCATTTGCACGCCGCCGACGCCGGATGAGATCAGATCGTCGTTGCGCGCTTGCCGCGAACCTGTCGCCGTGATCGGCGTGCCGGCGAGTTTGGCGCAAGCCGCTTTCCAGTCAATGTTGCGCGAAGGATCGGCGATCACTTGGATCTTGCCGCCGACGGCTTCGAGTTGATCGGGCGTGGCGTTCAGAGATGGCGCGACTTTGGCGAGCAGCTCGTTCAGGGCATTGGTTGCGGCGCGACGCGTGGCAGAGCTGACGCCGCCGACGGTGGTTGAGCCGCCGGACGGGCCGGAAGCCGGATACTTGCTATCGCCGATGTTGGCCGTGACGCCTTCGAGCGGAAGGCCTAGCGTTTCGGCGGCGACGATGGTGACGACGGTGCGCGTGCCGACGCCGAGGTCCTGCGTGCCGAGCGAGACCGTGACGGAGCCATCGGGATTGATCACGCACTGGCAATTGCTGGGCCCGCCCCCGCCGCCCCATGTGTGCAGCGAGACTCCGACGCCGCGCTTGATGTGACCGGCGGATTTGTCGCCGCGCGGATGATACTTCGTCTTCCAGTCCATCAACTGCGAGGCGATATCGAGTTCGGCGGCGTAATCTTGCGCGCGGCCGTTGGTGGTGAGATTGAGGTTCTTCTTGAGGAAGTCGACCGGATCCATTCCGAGTTTGTCGGAGAGATCGTCGAGAGCGCAGAGCGTGAGCACGCACATCTGCGGATGATTCGGCGCGCGCCAGGCGCGGATGGGGCCCATGTTGGTGAGCACGTTGGTGTAACTCGTGCGGCGATTCGCTGGAATGATCACGTAAGGCAGCGGCGGCGCGCCCCCGGCTCCGGTGCCCCCCGTGCCCCAGGTCTCGGATTCCCACGCCGTGAGCGTGCCGTCTTTTGTGGCGGCGACGCGAACCTTGGCGTGCATCGAGGGGCGCGCGCCGGCGACCATCAATTCGTGATCGCGCTCGAGAAGCATCTTCACGGCGCGGCCGGTTTTCTTGGCGAGCTGCGCGCAGGCGATGCCCCAAGTATCGATCGGGAATTTGCTGCCGAAGCCGCCGCCCATCACGGGCGTGATCACTTCAATGTTGCCTGGGGGGACGGTGATGCCTTGCTTGCCGAGCGCGGTGGAAAGATCGCCGGAGAGCGTGCTGACGCCTTGCGTGGAGGCCCAATATCTCAGCTGATCGCCATCCCACTCCATGGCCTGGCCGTGGGACTCGAGGCAGCAGTGAGTGATCACGGGAACGCCGTAGGTTCCTTCGTGGACGACGTCGGCTTGCTTGAACGCGGTGTCAGGATCGCCGGCGGTGACTTCGCTGGTGACTTTCGTGTTGGCTGCGCCGGCTTTGTCGGGCGCGGCTTCGCGGGAGAAAAAGGGCAAGGGATCGTAAGTGATCTTCACGGCGCGGACGGCGTCGCGCGATTGCTCTTCGGTTTCCGCGGCGAGGGCCAGAATTTCTTGGCCGACCCAGAGAACTTCGTCGTCGGGTTGCAGCATTAACTGGACGCCCTTCACGCCGGGCATTTTTTCGGCGGCGCTGGTGTCAATGGAGACGATTTTGGCGTGCGCATGCGGGGACATCAGCATTTTGCCGTAGAGCAAACCGGGACGATTGATGTCGAACGTGTACTTCGCGCGGCCCGAAGATTTCCAGGGGCCGTCAATGCGCGAGATTCGCTTGCCGATGAGCGATCGCTTTTCCGCGGGCGGCCAGTGATAGTCAGCCATCACGCACCTCCTTGGCCGGGGACGGTGCCCCCGCCGGCTTGGACCACCGCGCGGCGGACACCCATGTAGGTGCCGCAGCGGCAGAGATTGCCGCCGAGGGCGGCTTTCGCTTCGTCGTAGGTCGGATGCGGATGCTCGTCGAGATAGGCCTTCGCGGCCATCACGAATCCGGGCGTGCAGAAGCCGCACTGCTGGCCGTCGTTGTCAACGAAGGCTTGGGAGAGCGGATGCAATTGGCCTTCGGGAGCGAGGCTTTCGATGGTTTCGATTTGCGCGCCGGACGCGGCGGCGTCGATGGCGAGCACGGTGCAGGAATAGACGGCCTTCTTGTCGATGATGACGGTGCAGGCGCCGCAGGTGCCGCGGTCGCAGACGCGTTTTGCGCCAGTGATGTCCAGGCGATCGCGCAGGGCATCGAGCAGGGTGACGCGCGGTTCGACCGTGAGATTTTTATCTTCGCCATTTATGTGCAGCGTGATGGGCACGGCGGCCGGGCCCATGACTTTGCCGGGAGCGGCGACGGCGGGGGCTGCTTCGGCTGCGGCTTTGCGCGGGAGCAGCGCTTCACCGATCAGCGCGCCGGCGGCGGAAACGGCGACGCCGGTGCCACCGACCATCTTGACGAAATCGCGGCGGCCTAAGCGCTTTTTGTCGGGCCGGTCATTTGGATCGCGGCCATTCGGCTCATCGGGTTTGGGCATGCTCGCACCTCCGACATGGAACGAGAGGAAAGGAATGCGTCACTAGCGAAAGACGGATTTCAAGTCGCGTGGGTTTCATGGTGTCGCGCGGGACATGATACTCCCGTGATGGGCGTGATGGAACGGATGACGGTAATTTGGGGGGCGGGGAATGCGATTCACCTAGTGAAACAACGCGGCGCGCGGCCGGGACATCTACGAGAGCGGCAGGGCGTCGCCTGACGACCGGAACTGCGCGCGCCGACGGAACGCGGTAAGCTTCGCGATTAGAACAATGCCCAGCAAAGTTCGGGATCGAAATCGAGGAGTGCGGTGCGAGGTGCCGGCGGCGCTGGCGGCTGCGCTGCATGCGCAATCGGGGGCGGCGCGCTGGGGGCTGGAGCTTGCGCAATTCACGGAATGCTTGCGTGCGAGCGCCGCTCGGCAATTTGGGGAGTGTGGGCCTGGGGCCGGGGAAATTGAGCGGTACCTGAAGGGGCTACGGCTGGAGGATTTGGCGTTGGCGGCGGCGTGCGCGGCGGGGCTCGCGGAAGCGTGGGAATATTTCGTGGCGCATTATCGCGAAGCGTTGTACGCGGCGGCGCGGGCGATTGTTGGCGCGCCGCGCGATGAGGAGCGGGCGCGCGAGCTGGCCGATTCACTTTACGCGGACTTGTATGGCGTGGCCGGAGCGACGGGCGCGCGGGGCAAGCCGCTGCTTGCATATTTTCATGGGCGCAGCAAGCTTTCGACGTGGCTGCGAGCGGTGCTGTCACAACGATATGTAGATTTGCTGCGAGCGGGGCGTCGCGAAGTGGCGCTGGATGAAGGTGACGACGATAGTGAGGGCGCACGGAGCGGGGCGCGCATCGCGGTCGCGGCGTTGAGGCAGCCGGGGGAAACGCGCGATCCGGATCGCGAGCGATATATCGGGCTGTTGCGTGCGGCGCTGCTCGATGCGCTGGCGAGCGTGTCGGATGAGGACCGCTCGCGGCTACGCGCTTATTATGTGGATGCGCGGACGCTGGCCGAAATCGCGAAGCGGCGCGGGGAACATGAAGCGACGGCGTCGCGGCACTTGGAACGCTGCCGCCGCGAATTGCGCGGGCGAGTGGAGCGGCGGCTGCTCGAAGGCGATGCGCCGCAAGATGGGCGCGCCGCGCGGCCGGGGTTGAGCGCGGCGCAAGTGGAGCTGTGTTTTGAATACGCGGTGGAAGATTGGCCGTTCGATTTGAAATCGGCGCTGGGGCGCGACGGCGGTGAGGAGCCGGGAGTAACGTAGAGCTTGAGCATGCAAGGGAATGCGCACGGAACGTTCAAATACTGAAGGGATGTCAAAGAAGGAAGAGGAAATGGCAGCGGGCGATCGAGAATCGGATAGCGAGAAGCGGAAAGAGAAGGCGTTCGAGCGGATGCTTGCCGACGCTTTGTCTGCCGATGCGCGCAAGGATTGTCCGGACGCGGAGATCCTTGCGGCGTTTTACGAGCATTCGCTCGCTTCGGCGGACGTGGAGCACTGGCGCGCGCACTTCGCTGGCTGCTCGCGATGCCAGCAAGCACTCGTAGCGCTGGCGGCTTCCGATCCGAATCCGATGGCCGAGGAAGAGGTTGCGCGTTTAGGGGAATTGGTGGCCGCGGCGGCAGCGCCGGCTCGCGTGGCGCCGAGGCCGCGGATTTCCAGATGGGCGTGGTTTTTCGATCCGCGATCGCTGGCGCCGCTGGCGGCTGCGGTGATTTTCGGCGTGGCGATTTGGGTGGCGGTGCGCTCGCCGAACGTGGCACCGGTTGAAAACTTTGCCATAGCGCCCACGACTTCCGAGGCACTGACTGCGGAAAACAAGGTTGCGCCGGCCGCGCCATCGGTGATGGCCCAACTTTCACCGTCTCCGAGCGAACCACCCGCAATGCAAGTGCCGGTGCATCGCACCGCGCGTGAAATGCCGGCGGTGGCGCCGGCGACGCCACCTCCGCCGCCTGCCGCGATGGCGGGTAACGCGGGCTCGGCTCCGGCCGCACAATCGAGCGATCGTACGGAGCAGTCGGCGGAGCAAGCCGCGACCGCAGCGCCCGCGCCGGCTTCGCCACCGGAACAGCAAGAGAACAGTGGCGCCGCCGCGAGTTCGGCGGAGTCCGGCGGAGGCGCCACGCCGAGCTCCAATGGTGGCGTGGTTGGTGGAGTGGAGCCACTGAATGGACGCGTGGAGACACTCACGGTGACACGAAGCGTGCGCGCGAAATCGCAGGTCGCCGGTTTCGTGGCGGCTAATAGCGATTCACAGATTGGATGGAGTTTTGGGGGCGGGGGGCGGATTGCGCGCTCGAGCGACGGCGGGCGCACTTGGGTGCAGCAAAAAAGTCCCGTGCAAACGGAACTGCTTGCGGGTTCGGCGCCGTCGGAGACAGTCTGCTGGCTCGTGGGGCGCGGCGGGGCGATCGTGCGCACGACGGACGGCGTGAAATGGGAGCTTGTGGCGTCGCCGGAGCAGGCGGAGCAGGATGGGCGAGCGCCGGACTGGACGTTTGTTGAGGCGCGCGACGCTCTGTACGCGGTGATACGCACGGAGAATGGGCGGCGCTTTTTCACTTCGGACGGCGGGAAGACCTGGCAACCGCAGTAGTTTCCGGGCGAGAAAATCGGACAGCACCCCAAAAGATAACGCAGAGGGGCGGAGAACGCGGAGACTCGCGGAGAAGGCTGGAGCAAACTCCGGTGCCCCTCGTAGATAAGGCTTCTCAAGGACTCTAGATTTTTGTGCAAGAAAATCGGATGGAATCGTTCTCGGTAATAGAGCGGAAACTGCTCGGGAGGCGAACGTGACTTTCACGCGATCTGCAATGCGATTTGGTCTTGTTGTTTTCGGAGTGGCAATTCTTGTGGCGCCGGGAGTTCGGATAGCTCGAGCGCAGGATACGAAAGCGGCGGCTGCGGCGAGCGCTGCAACGCCTGTGGCCGAGACGACCACCACGCTGAAGGATCAGACCGATTTGGCGGTGACGGTTTACAACTCGAATTTGGCGCTGGTGCGCGACGTGCGGCAAATCGAATTGCCGGCGGGGGAATCGCGGTTGCGGTTTATGGATATCGCGGCTTCGATCAATCCGGCGACGGTGCATTTTCGGGCGCTGGCGGATCCGGACAAGCTGAATGTGCTGGAGCAGGATTACGAATATGACCTGCTGAATCCGGCGAAGCTGCTGCAGAAATACGTGGGGCGCGAAGTGACGCTGGTGCGCAACGTGGAGAAGGATAACTCGACGGAGTTGCAGACAGAGCAAGCGACTCTGCTGGCTGACAACGATGGCGGGCCGGTGTGGAAGATCGGCGATGAGATCGTGACGGGAATGGCGACGGACAGCTATCGCTTTGCCGATCTGCCGGGGAATTTGTACGACCGGCCGACTCTGCTTTGGCTGCTGGATAACCGCGGGGCGCGGCGGGAATCGGTGGAAGCGTCGTACTTGACGACGAATCTTTCGTGGAGCGCGGATTATGTGCTGACGATTGGCAAGCAGGAGACCTCAGCGGATTTGAATGGCTGGGTGACGCTGGTGAACAACAGCGGGACAGCATTCGAGAATGCGCAACTGCAGTTGGTTGCGGGTGACGTGCATCGCGTCGAACCGCCGGCTGGCGTGGCGGGTGGGCTTATGGCGAGGGCGGAAAGCGTGACGGTCGCGGCGGCGCCGTTTCAACAAGAATCATTTTCCGAATATCATCTGTACACGCTTGGGCGGCGAACTTCGATCGAGAACAACGAGAGCAAGCAGATCAGTCTGCTGAGCGCGGTGGGGATTCCGATCGAGCGGCGCTACGTCGTCAACGGACAATCCTACTATTACCGTAACGCTGCGATGCCCGGCGGGACGATGAAGGATCCGGTGCAAGTCTATTACAAATTCCAGAACCAGGAAAAATCTGGGTTGGGGATGCCGCTGCCGGGCGGCACAGTGCGCGTGTACGAAGCCGATTCGCATGGCGGAGTGCTTTTCATCGGCGAAGACAACATCGAACACACGCCGAAGGATGAATCCGTGGACTTGAACGTCGGCAACGCATTCGACATTGTGGCCGAGCGCAAGCAGACGGATTACAAATCCATCTCGAATCGTGTGGTGGAAATGGAATACGAAATTACGCTGCGAAATCACAAGGATGGAGCCGTGACTGTCGAGGTGAACGAGCCGATCGGCGGCGATTGGGAGATGCTGAGTTCGAGCTATGAGGCGAAAAAGACGGATGCGTTCGCGGCGCAGTTTCAGGTGCCGGTGGCGGCGAATGGGACGTCGGTGCTGACGTATCGGGTGCGCGTGCATTGGTAGAGGAGGGCGAGAGGCGAGGCGAACCGATTTACCACAGAGGGCACAGAGAGCACAGAGAATACGGAGAATACAGAGGATCGCGGCGACGGCGTGCCCCCTGCCGTGGGAGTGTGGCAAGTGAATTGGTGCAAAAGCGACGGAGAGATCCCTCGTCGGAGACTCCTCGGGATGACGAGTGTGGTGTGGCAGCGGGCTAAAGATAACGTCCGCCGCGCCAGGCGATGGCGCGGGGAACCAAGAAAATTAGGGGCCCTTGACGTTGTCTAGGAAGAATTGGGTGGCGCGGGTGAAGAGGTGGATGCGCGAGGATGGATCGCTGATGCCGTGGCCGCGGCCGGCGTAGAGTTGATACTCGGCGTATTTTCCGGCGTGCACGAAACTGTTGGCGAGCGAGACGGTTTGGCCGAAGTGGACGTTGTCGTCGCCGGTGCCGTGGGCGATCAGGAGCTTGCCTTCGAGCGCGCTGGCTTTATCGAGAAGTGAGGATGCGCGGTAGCCCGCCGGATTGTCCTGCGGCGTGCCCATGTAACGCTCGGTGTAAATTGTGTCGTAGAGGCGCCAGTCGGTGACGGGGGCGACGGCGAGGCCGGCGCGGAAAATGCCGGGGGCATCGAGCATCAGGTAGCAGGTCAAGTAGCCGCCGAAGCTCCATCCCCAAATTCCCATGCGCGAAGTATCGGCCCAGGATTGCTGTTTGAGCCAAGCGACTCCGGCCAATTGATCGGTGGTTTCGATCGTGCCGAAGTGGCGGGCGATGGGAGTCTCAAACGCGTGGCCGCGGCCGGCGGTGCCGCGATTATCGAGCGTGAAGACGACGAATCCTTTTTGCGCCATCAATTCTTCCCACAAAAACATTTGCCATTGGGTGCCGGCGTCCCACGCGTTCAGCACTTCTTGCGCGCCGGGGCCGCCATAGTAATGCACCAGCACCGGATATTGTTTTGCGGGATCGAAATCGGGAGGCTTGATGAGCGAGGCGTCGAGCGGCGTGCCGTCTGCGCCGGGGATGGTGAAGAATTCGACGGGCGTGAGGTGAGCGGCTTCGAGATCGGGCACGCGATTTTCATTGAGGATGAGTTCGAGGCTGCCGTCGGCGCGATCGAGCTGCTCCCACGGCGGCGACATCTCGGTTGAAGACGTGTCAACGAAATGGGCACAGCCGGCGGGGGCCATGAGTACTGAGTGCGTGCCGGCGGTGTGCGTGATCGGCACCGGGTCGCCGCCGGAGAGGGAAACGCGGTAGAGCTGGCGCTCCATCGGATTTTTTTGCGTGGAGATGTAATAGGCGGACTGGGCTTCTTCGTCGACACCTTCGAGCGATTCGACTTCCCAATCGCCGCGGGTGAGCTGCGCGATGAGCTGGCCGCTGACATCGTAAAGATAAAGGTGGCGGAAGCCAGAGCGCTCGCTGGACCAGATGAAGCGATGGCCGTCGGAGAAGAAATAAAGGATGTCGGAGACGTTGATCCAATTATTGTCGCGCTCGGTGAGGATGGTTGCGGCGCGGCCGGTAGTGGCGTCGGCGAAAAGCAGATCGAGCTGGGTTTGCGCGCGATTCAGGCGCTGGATGGCCACGCGTTTGGAATCCGGCAGCCAGGCGACGCGTGCGAGAAGCACTGAGGTATCAGCCCCGGAGTCGAGCCAATGCGTAGCGCCGCCAGTGACGGCGATGACGCCAACTTGCGCGATTGGATTCGGATCGCCGGCGGCGGGATAGCGCTCGAAGAGCGGCGTGCCGCGGGGATCGAGATCGTCAACGAGCGGATAGCGCGTGACGGGGCGCTCGTCGAGCTGCAAGAAAGCGATGTGCGCGGAATCGGGCGACCACCAATACGCGGTGTGCAGATCGAGTTCTTCGGGATAAATCCAATCGAGTTCGCCGTGGCGCAGCGGCTCGCTGCCGCCGGTGGTGACGGCGCGGACTTGGCCGGTGGAGACGTTGACGGCCCAGATGTCGTGGTCGTGGAGGAAGCTGACCCAGCGGCCGTCGGGGGAAATCTTGGGATCGTCGAGATCGGCGGCGACGTCACCTTCGTCGCTCGCGGCGGCGTGCTGCGCGCGAACCAAAATTTTGCTGGCGTGAGATGCGAGGTCGTACCAGGCGAGCTGCGTGGAGGAAGCGAAGAGCAAGGCTTGGCCATCGGGCGCCCAGAAATAACTGGGTGGGGTGACGCGGCCGAGGCCGGTTTGCTCTCCGCGGGATGCGGGCGGGCCGAGGAGCTTCGCCAAGTGGTCCGCGTCGAGCAGGACGCGGCGCTGGCCGGTGGCGGCTTCGACGATCCACAGCTTGGGGCGGCCGCTGCTTGCGGAATCGCCGGCTTCGTCGCCGTCCATCAAATATGTGAGGCGCGAACCGTCGGGGCTCCACGCGGGGTCGGTGAGCTCGACGCCGGCCAGGCTGGGCGCGGCGTAGATGCGCTCGACGGTGAGAGGAGGCGGTTGCTGCGCGCGCGCGGGCGCAGCGGAGTACGCTACTGCCAAAGCCAGTGTGAACGCGGCAAGTGCGAAGCGGAGATTTTTGGTGAGCGCGCGAGGACGAGTCATGCTGAGCTATCGCCTCTTCTTGCGTTGCGCTTTGCGCGCGCGAGGCTTCGCAGCGGCGGGGGCGACGATTGCTACCGCTTCGACTTCAACGAGCATTTCGGGGGAGATCAGGCGCTTCACTTCGACCATTGAGGTGGCGGGGCGTATCGAGCCGAAGAACTCTCCGTGGGCGCGGCCGATGAATTCCCACTGAGAGATGTCGGTGACGAACATGCGCGTGCGAACGACGTCTGCAAGGCGCGCGCCGGCTTTTTTCAAGGCGGCTTCGATGTTCTTCAGGGTTTGAATGGTTTGGGCGTAGGGCTCGCCCACGCCGACGATAGCGCCATCCGCGCCGGTGGCCGTGGTGCCGGAGACGTAGACGGTGTCACCCACGCGCACGGCGCGCGAGTAGCCGATGATCGGCTCCCACTTGGCTCCGCTGGAAATGTTGCGCCGCTCGGTCATGTGCCGGCCTCCTCGCGACCAGAGAGTATGCCACAGGGCGCGCGGCGGCGGGCCGCGCGGCACGCCGAGTGTTGCGCGGGGCGCACGCGCGGGCGGGGCGCGGCTGCGGACACTTCGGCGGCGCGTGGTACACTGCGACAGAATCGTTCTAGCGAAGTTTCTCCTGCGCGGTCAGTTGCGGCTCCCAGAAGACTGACGGAAGCGGGAAGAATGAGCGGGTTGCGCAAATGAAGTGCGAACACATTCTTGAAGCCATCGGACACACGCCGCTGGTGCGGTTGAACCGGGTGACGCGAGATCTGCAGGCCTCGGTGTACGTGAAGGTGGATTACATGAATCCGGGCGGGAGCGTGAAGGACCGCATCGGAATTTCGATGATCGACGACGCAGAGAAGAAGGGATTGCTGAAGCCGGGCGGCACAATTATCGAAGGCACGTCTGGGAATACGGGGATTGGGTTGGCGCTGGTGGCGGCGGTGCGCGGGTACAAGATTGTTTTCACGACGACGGACAAGCAATCGAAGGAGAAAGTGGATCAACTGAAGGCGCTGGGGGCGGAAGTGATCGTGTGTCCGACGGCTGTGGAGCCGGACGATCCGCGCAGCTACTACTCGGTGGCGCGAAAACTGGCGCGAGAAATCCCGAATTCGTACTATCCGAATCAGTACGACAATCCGATGAATCCTGAAGCGCACTACCGGACTACCGGCCCTGAAATCTGGGAGGATTCTGAGGGGAAGATCACGCATTTTGTTGTGGGCATAGGGACCGGAGGGACGGCGAGCGGGGTGGGGCGGTATCTGAAGGAGAAAAATCCGGCGGTGAAGATCATCGGCGTCGATCCGGTGGGATCGCTTTACTACGAGTTTTTTAAGACTGGCAAGGTGGGCAAGCCGAAAACGTACGTTGTGGAAGGCATCGGCGAAGATATTTTTCCGTCCACGATGAACTTCAAAGTGCTCGACGACATCCTGCAAGTGGGCGACGAGGAATGTTTCATGTGGACGCGCCGTTTGGCGAGGCAGGAAGGGATTTTCACGGGCGGCTCGGGCGGAGGATGCGTGGCGGCGGCGCTGCGCGTGGCCAAGGGCCTGGCGAAGGACCAGATGGTCGTGGCGTTTCTACCGGACACGGGCACGCGGTATTTAAGCAAGGTTTACAGCGACGAATGGATGCGCGAGCGCGGATACGTGGACGCGGAAGTGACGCTGACGGCGGAGGACGTGGTGCGAGCCAAGAGCCGCGGCGCGAAAGAGCGCGAACTGGTGGTGGCGCGGCCGTATCAGACGGTGTTTCACGCACTACATGCCATGCAGACGCAGGACATTTCGCAACTGCCGGTATTCGAGGAATCGACGCCGGTGGGCGCGATTTACGAGGATCAGATTTTGAATCTGGCGCTGCAAGGCAAGGATTTGCGCAAGCTGGTGATTCGCGAAGTGATGAGCAAGCCGCTGCCGCAAGTGCCGAAGACCGCGCCGGTGGAGCGCTTAACATATATGTTGAGCCATGAGGGGCCGGCGGTGTTCGTCGAAATGGGTGACGGCAAGTTCGATATTCTGACGAAATTCGATTTGATGAGCACCATCGCCGCTTTGATGGAACAGCAGCAGCGTCATTAGCCCCGCCGAGCATCCAGCGGCAAATTCCGGCTGATCGGGACAATGAAAATCGACGATTTCAATAAGCGATTGCAGGACGCGATTCTGATCGCCGATGGAGCGATGGGATCGCTGCTGCACGAGACTGTCGGCGCGCAACGCTGTTTCGAGGAATTGAATCTGACGCAGCCGGAGGTGATCGGGCGCGTGCATCGGCAGTACATCGAAGCGGGCGCGCAGATCATCGAGACGAATACGTTTGGCGCGAATCGGCTGAAACTCGCGCCGCTTGGCCTGGCGGAGCAAGTGGAGCGGATTAACGCGGCGGGCGTGAAAATTGCGCGGGAAGCGCGGGATACCTCGGGACGCGAAGTGCTGCTGGCGGGATCGATCGGGCCATTGGGCGCCACGCGGCACATGCGGGAGCTTTCGGCGGAGGAACTTCGCGAGGCATTTCGCGAGCAGGCTGCGGCATTGGAAGAGCGCGGCGTGGACCTATTTATTCTGGAAACATTTTCGGATCTGGATGAGCTGACCGGTGCGATCGAAGCCATTCGGCGATTTTCCGTGCTGCCGATCGTTGCGGAAGTGACGTTCTCCGAGGAAGGTTCGACGTTGAGCGGCGCGTTGCCGGCGGACGTGGTTGCGCACCTGGCCACGCTCGATATTCAAGCGCTTGGGGCAAACTGCACGGTTGGTCCGCAACTACTGCTGCCGATCCTGGAGGGATTTGCGGGTTCGGGGCGGCCGATTGTGGCGATGCCCAATGCCGGGTTCCCGAAGCGCGTGGGGGATCGCATCGTCTATCCGCGATCTTCGCCGGAATATTTCGCGCAGTTCGCCGTGGAAGCCGCGGCGCTGGGCGTGCGGATTCTGGGCGGGTGCTGCGGAACGACGCCGGAGCACATCCGCGCGCTGGCGGAAGCTACGCGCACCATGGGGCCCGCGCGAGCCGCTTCGGCCGCGGCGACGCACGTGGAGGTTGCGGCGGCGGCGCGGCGCGAGCCTCGGCGCGAACCGGAAAGCGTCCTGTGGCGAAAAATACAAGATGGGAAGTTTGTCGTGTCCGTGGAGATCGATCCGCCGCGCGGCGCGCAACTGGAGCGGACGTTCGAGCAGGTGAAGCGCATCGTGGATTCGGGTCACGTGGATGCGATCGATATCAACAGCGGCTCAATGGCGCGCGTGGGGATGGACGCGCTGCAACTGGCTGGGGCGCTAGCCGCACAAGGGATCGAGACGATTCCGCACGTTACGACGCGCGATTCGAATTTGATTGGATTGCAGGCCGCTCTGCTGGGCGCATGGGCCGTGGGCGGCGTGCGCAATATTTTGGGCATCACGGGCGATCCGCCGTCGCTGGGCGATCATCCGGAATCGAGCGGCGTGTATGAGATTGACTCGATTGGACTGGTGGATGTGCTGGCGCGATTGAATCGCGGCATCGATTGGGCCGGCAAGGCACTGGGCGGCGCGACGAATTTCACGATTGGTGCGGCGCTGAATCCCGTGGCGGACGATTTGGAATACGAAATTGCGCGCTACCACGCGAAAGTCGATGCCGGCGTACATTTCCTGATGACCCAGCCGGTGTTCGATCCCGCGCACTGGCATGCGTTTGAAAAACGCATCGGCGGCAAGTGCGCGGTGCCGGTGCTGGTGGGGATTTGGCCGCTGGTCAGTCACAAGCAGGCTGTGCGGTTGAATAACGAAGTGCCGGGCATCATCATCCCCGATCCTGTGCTTGCGGAGTTGGAAGCGGCGGGCGCGGCGGCGCGCGAAGTCGGGTTTCGCATCGCGCGGCGCATGCTGGATTGGGCGCGCACGGAGTTGGCCGGGGCTTACATGATTGCGCCGTTCAAGCGGTATGAGGACGTGCTGGAAATCTTCGGGTGAGTGCTGGGCTTGCGATCTGTAAGCGCGCGCGGCGGGTTGCGCCGCGATCGAATCAAGAAATTTCCACCTTCAGAAAAGGAAGAAGCGCTTCTTGCGACGTTCGCCCTCGCCTGCGCGCGAAATTTCCAGTTGTTCCGGTTCGTAGGGAAGCGGGCGGCCTTCAAATGCAGCGGCGGGATTGTCTTGAAACAGCGCCTGAGCCACGGATTCGCCGCGCAGCGAGGCAACTTTTTCGTATGCCTGGCGCAAACGGAGCGGCCGGCCGCTGAGGTTGTGCGCGTCGCTGGCGAAAAAGTGGATGCGATCCTCCGCAAGCCACTGCTCCACCCACTGCGCCGCGCTTCGTCCAAAACGCCCAAGCAGCGAGCCTGCGGTCACTTGGACGTAACAACCCTGATGCAGCCAGCCATAGAGCCGCTCGGGTTTCGCGCGCAGCAAGTGGTTGCGCTCCGGGTGGGTGACGATCGGGGAAACGCCGGCCAATTGCAGATGATGCAAAGCATCGTCCATCGCCGGCGGAATCGCGAATTCGCCTAATTCCACCAAGAGGTATTGCTTCTGATTGATCGCGTATTTCTGCGGATTCTTCTGGGCGTCCTGCAAGTTTTCAAAACTCAAATGGAAATCGCAGCCGGTGCCGAGCAGGAGGCGATCGCCCAATTTCGCCTGAAGTTCATCTCGGCGTTGCTGTACCAATTCGGGACGAAAAGCGAACTCGGCATTGGCGTGCGGCGTTCCAACGACGTGGGTGATCCCGTCGGCAATGGCCGCCTCCGCCATTTCGAGGGCGATTTCAGGGGATTCGGCGCCGTCATCGAGGCCCGGAAGGATGTGGCAGTGGATATCGACCATCGCTTCTAGGAAAGATACGTGAAAGATTTCAGCGGCACAACGAAGAACGCGTTTCAGCGCCTCGTTTTTTGAACCATCCGTTTGTTGGCCCACCGCTTGCAAGAGATAGGGTGCAGACGCCCGATTCGAGTTCCAAATCCGAACTCTTAGGGCGGCCCGGAGTGGTTCAGAAAGCTACTCCGGACAATGAGCGGCGGCCGCGGGCCGAAAGCTCCGAGACCATTCGTTCTTTTTGGGGGGAAACTTGATATCGCTGCGTGGAATTGTCGTCGCTTCACTTCTCGTATCAGTTTGTTGTGCTGCCGGTGTTGCGTGCCGATGCACTTCGGCGCAAACCGCTTCGTCCTCGACGAATTCTTCGGCGAGTGCGACGAAGGCGTGGCAAGGCGGGACTTCGGCGGATTACAACTTCCGGCTGCAGCAACTCCGCGAATCCTTGCCATCTGGCGGGACGAGTTATCGCATCGGCCCGGACGACCTGCTGGATATTTCGGTGTTCGATGTGCCGGACCTGGATCGCACGGTGCGCGTCTCGGCTGGCGGAGACATTTCTTTGCCACTGCTCGGCACAGTGCCGGTGGCGGGGCAAACACCGCAAGGCCTGGAAGCGTCGCTGGCCGATGAGTTGCGCGCTCATTACATGAAGGATCCGCAGGTGACCGTGTTCGTCAAGGAAATGCAGAGCCACGGCGTTTCCGTGTTTGGCGCCGTCTCGAAGCCGGGTGTGTACCAGATTCGCGGAGCGAAATCGCTGATCGAATTGCTGGCGATGGCCGAAGGCCTGGCCGACGACGCGGGCGACACCGTAACCATCGTTCGCGGCGCGGCGAATGACGCGGCGTCCGCGGCGGCTGCGGAGGATGCGCCGCTTTCGGCAGCGGACCTGACGATCGAAGTGAGCATCCAGAAGCTTCTTGAAGGCGACGATCCGACGAGCAACGTGCTGGTTTTCCCCGGCGACATCGTGAAGGTCGCGCAGGCCGGCACGGTGTACGTGATCGGCGAAGTGCACAAGCCGGGAGGATTCCTGCTGCACACGAATGAAAACATTTCAGTGCTGCAGGCGATTTCGCTGGCGGCGGGGCTTACGAGCACGGCGGCGCGCAGCCAAGCGCGGATCATCCGGACCGATCCGGTGAGCGGCAAGCGCACGGAGATCGCCCTCAATCTGGGGAAAATCCTAAGCGGCAAAGAGGACGACCTGCCGCTGGAATCGCGCGACATCGTTTTTGTGCCCAACAGCGCCACGCGTTCGGGGCTCTATCGCGGCGGCGAGGCTTTGGAGACCATCACGACCGGACTTTTGATCTACCACCCGTGACGATCTGTGGCCGAAACGGCGAGAACACCGAGAGCGAAGTGAACGAAAAAGATCGAGCAGAAAGATGACGGAGACCCGAGTGAACGCACAGCCAGAAACGATCGGAAGGGCGGCCCGATGATCCCGGACCACGAAGCGAAGATTCAGCGTTACGAGCCGTCTCCGAAGAGCCTTGACCGATTGCGGGCGATGAGGGCTTCACGCCCGGCGACGCTCGACATGCAGGAATCGACAAGCTTACTGAGCTACTGGCGCGTGCTGCGGAAGCGGCGCTGGACCGTGGTGACGGTGCTGACGGTGCTGTTTGTCGTCGTGTTGGTGGGCACGCTGAGAGAAACGCCGATCTATCAATCCGGCGGTCTGCTGGAGATCGAAAAAGAGAATCCGAACATTTTGAGCGTGCAGGAACTGTTTCAGTTGGAGACTGTCTCGGACACGTACCTCGAAACTGAGTACAAGATTCTGCAGAGCGATACGTTGGCGCGGCAGGTGATCGAGCAGTTGCGGCTGGACCTTCTGCCGGAATTCAACTCCAAGGCCAAACGTGCGCCCAGCGGAGCGGGAGAGTTGGCCGGGCAAATCGCGCCGCCGGATCCGTTGGCGGTGGACCGCGCGCTCGGCGTGTTTCAGGACCGGCTCACGGTGGAGCCGGTGAAATTGAGCCGGCTGGTGGCGATTCGTTTTGAATCGAGCGATCCGCAACTGGCAGCGCGCGTCGTGAACGCCTTGGCGGAAGCGGACATCGACGAAAATCTACGCGTTCGCTGGGACGCCACGCAGCGCGCTTCCGAGTGGTTGACGCAACAACTGGACGATTTGAAGGGCCGCCTGGAGAAATCCGAAGACCAAATGCAAGCCTACGCGCAAGCCAACGGCTTGCTGTATCTCCAGGACGACAAGGGCACCGAAGAAAACATCGTAGACGAGCGCCTGCGGCAACTGCAGGAAGAACTGACGCGCGCGCAGGCGGATCGCTACCAGAAGGAATCGCTCTATCGATTGGTGCAGGCCGGGCAGATCGATGCGCTGCCCGGCGTGGCGGACAACAAGCTGATCGAAGATCTGACCGAGCAACTTACCGAGGTCGAAAAGCAAAAGGCGCAGTTGGAAACGACCTTCACAGCGGATTATCCCAAGGTCCGCGAACTGCAAAACCAAGAAGACAAAATCACCAGCATCATCACGCGCGAACGCCAGCGCGCCGCCGATCAACTGACCAACGATTATCAGGCCGCGGTGCGGCGCGAAGATTTGGTGGAGCAAGCGTTCGCCGGGCAGCAGAAGGACGCCGATCAGATCGCCTCGCGCTCGGTGCAATACAACATTCTGAAGCGCGAAGTGGACACCAACCGGCAACTCTACGAAGGATTGCTGGAGCGCTTGAAAGAAACCGGGGTGTCCGCGGGACTGAAGGCCAGCAACATTCGCGTGGTGGATGCGGCCGTGGCTCCGCGCAAAGCCGCGCGGCCGAATCTTCCGCTGAATCTGGCGCTGGCGTTCGTGCTGGGAATTGGACTGGGAGTGGGCGGCGCGTTTCTGCAAGAGCATCTGGACAACAGTTTGAAATCCTCGGAGGACATCGAGCGGTATTTGGGCTTGCCGGCGCTGGCGCTAATTCCTTCGGTTGAATCGTTGAACGGTCAGCGGCACAGCGTGTACGGATTGCCTGAGCGCGCCGGCGCCGCAGCGGCCGGAAATGGTGTTCATGCGAATGGATCCGGTGCGCATGGCAATGGATCGAACGGTCATTCCCGGACGGTGGAAAATGCGCCGAAGAGCTGGTATCGCATTGCCGGCGGCATCGAGCCACCCGCGGCGCTGGCCGAAGCATTTCGCGGACTGCGCACTTCGGTGATGCTCTCGAGCGCCAATCAGCCGCCACGCACGCTGCTGGTTTCAAGTCCGCGCCCATCGGAAGGCAAGACGACGGTTTCGGTGAATCTGGCGATATCGCTCGCGCAACTGAATCAGCGCGTGCTGATCGTCGACGGCGATATGCGGCGGCCCAGCATTCGCAAGGCGCTGGACATCGCCAATGGCATGGGTCTGGTGAGTTATCTCACGGGGCAAAAAGATTGGCGCGCGGCGGTGCTGCCATCGGGCATCGAGAATCTGGACGCGCTGGTGTGCGGTCCGGTGCCGCCGAATCCCGCTGAATTGCTTTCCTCCGACCGCATGCGCGTGATGCTCGATGAAGCGCGCGCCGAATATCAATTCGTGATCGTGGATTCGCCGCCGCTGCTGAATGTTTCCGATGCGCGCATTCTCGCCACGCTGGTGGAAGGCGTGATCCTGGTGGTCAAGGGCGGCGTCACGCCGCGGGAATTGGCGCAGCGCGCGCAAAGCTACGCCGAAGACGTCGGCGCGAACCTGATCGGCGTGGTGCTGAACAACCTGGATGTCCGCGCCGGCGACGACTACTACCGATATTACCGGTACGACTACTACGGGGAAGAAGAACACGAACACGCGGCGCAAAGCGCGACGGCCTGAGGGTTTCGTTCAAAACGATCGATTTGATCCCGGCGCATTGATCAGCACGGCGCGCCGAAAAGATGCGAGGAGAGCGCGATGCAAATCTTTTTGGACTCCGCCGATGAAAAGGAACTGACGCACTGGCTGGCCGAAGGCGTGGTGGACGGTGTGACCACCAACCCCAGTATTTTGCTGAAGGATGGCGCGGGCGAGCTTGAGTCTACGACGCGGCGTCTGGCGGCGCTATTGGGACACCGCCCGCTTTCCATCGAAGTCACGGCGACCGAACCGGCACAGATGATCGCGCAGGGGCGGACGTTTTCGCGCTGGGCAGCGAACGTCGTCGTGAAAATTCCGATCGTCACGCAGGACGGCGATTCCTGCCTGAAGGTGATCTACGCGCTGAGCCGCGCGGGAATCCCGGTGATCGCCGACGGCGGCGAGCGCGTCGAGATACGCCACCAGTGCTTCGCGGTCCGCTGGCACCGCGCGGCGCAGCACTTCGTGCGTATCGACGCCCGCGCGCCACAGCTCGGCGAACACATCGGCGCGCATGCCGGGATCGGCCGCAATACCCAATCGCAGCGCGCCCAGCGCGTCGTCGATGCGCCCCTGCCGCAAGTAGTATTCGCCGAGCGCGCGATTCACGTCCGGCGAAAACGGGAACAACGCGCGCGCTCGCAGATAATCCGGCTCCGCGCTTTCGGGCTGGCCCGCTTCGTCCTCGCTCATGGCCTGCTCAAGCCAGTAGGTCGCGTCGCCGGGCTCAAGCTGCGTGGCCTGCCGCCGCAACTGCAAAGCGCGCGCGCGCGCGTCTATTCCCCCGGCAAGCTCATACAGACGCGCCAGCGCCGCATCGTTTTCGGCATTCGCAGGAGCCCACCGGATTGCGCGCGCAAGATCCCGCTTGCTTCCGCGCCGCGAGTACCACGCCGCAACGCCCACGCGCGCCGAGCCCCATGCGGCGCAAGCCAGCGCCACAGTAAGCGCAGCACGCCACACCCAATCGATCCTGTCGGTGAGTGGACGATGAGCATTCATTTGCGAAGCGCTATCGGCATTTTGAGATTCCCAGTCCGACTCGAAATCCCAATCTGGAATCGACTTTGACGGCGCGAGGCCAACACACGGCCTGCACGTAGCCCGCAGTTAAGAATGAGCAAGAACCATGCCAGAGGAGGAGAAAACCAGGTTACTTCCAGATCGCCACAATCAATTGCGCCGCGCCCAGCACAAACAGCAGCGCCGCAAACGCGCGGCGCATACGGTCGGGCGTCAGCTTCTGCGCCAGCCAACTGCCGAGAAAGCCGCCCAAGAAAACACCCGGCATCAGCAGCAATCCGAAAATCCAATCCACTTCGTGCGCGTGCGCGTAATTCAGTAGCCCCAGCAGACCTGTCGGCGGCACCAGCGCCACTAGCGTGGTTCCCTGCGCGCGATGCTGGTCAAACGAAAATAGCAGCACCAGCAGCGGCACCAGAATCACGCCGCCGCCCAGTCCGAACATTCCGCCCAGCACGCCCACGCCGCACGCCACCAGCAGCAGCGCTCCCCAGTGCACCAATTGTTTATGCTGCATCGGCCGCCTCCGGCGGGGGCGCGGCGTGCTTGTGTTTGCGTCTCCACAGCAGCACGGCGGCGACCATCTGGAACAGCGCGAAATACGCGCGCAATTGGCGCGATGCGATTCCAATGGCCAGCACGCTGCCGAAATATCCGCCCAGCAGAAATCCCAACGCGCACAGAATGCCCGCGATCAAATCCACTTCGCGCCGCCGCCAGTAGACCAGCAGCGCGCCGATGCCCAGCGGAGGAATTTGCATCAGGAGCGAAGTGCCTTGCGCCACGTGCTGATCGAAGTGCAGCAAATAGACCATCACGGGAATCAACACCACGCCGCCGCCCACGCCCATGAATCCCACCAGGACGCCGACGACCGCTCCCAACGCGATGGCTATCAAATGCAATGGCATGTCCTTTGCGAAGAAGTCATCTTGCGGCAAGTCGCGCGCGTCCGGCAATCGGAATTCGCGTGCCGCCGCGCGCGCATTGTTATAATGATGGCCTTTGCGCCGCCGCTCGCGGCACGTATGGCCACTTTTTTCATCGAACAGTTCGGTTGCCGCGCCACGCAAGCCGATGCCGCCGCCATCGAGCGCCAGTTGCTTTCGCGCGGTTTCAATGTCGCGACCGTCGCGGCCGCGGCGGACGTCGTCGTCGTGAACACTTGCACCGTCACAGCGGCGGCCGATGCGCAGGCGCGCCGCGCGATCCGGGCCATCCATCGCGCAAATCCAGCCGCGCGCATCATCGCCACGGGTTGCTATGCGCAGCGCGCGCCGGAAGATCTCGCCGCCCTTCCCGGCATGGCGTACGTCGTCGGCAATTCGCATAAGCCGGAGATTCCGCGGCTCGCGGAATTCGGCGGAGCTTTCGCCGCCACCGAATCGTCGCCCGCTCGCGCGGACTTCGTTCCCGTGGCGACGCTCGGCGCGCTCGGCTCCGCTCCGCACTTCGCTCCCACGCCGCGCCGCGCGCCGATTTTCGTCGGCGATGCCTTCGCGCTGACCGACGTGCTCGTTGCGCCCATCGAAGGCGGCGAAGCGCGGCACACGCGGCCCACGCTCAAGATCCAGGACGGCTGCAATCATCGCTGCACGTTTTGTGTCATACCGTCGGTGCGCGGCAATAGCCGCAGCCTCGCGCCGGCGCGCGTCCTTGACGAATTGAATGTTCTTGTCGCGCGCGGCTATCGCGAAATCGTGCTGAGCGGAATTCATTTGGGCAGTTACGGCCGCGATCTGGTTCCGCGCGTGAATTTGCTTGCGCTGCTGCGCCTGATCCTCGAGCGCACGCCTCTGGAGCGCGTGCGCCTCAGCTCGATCGAGCCCATGGACGTCACCGAAGACCTGATCGCGCTCGTCGCTTCCACTGCGCGCATTGCGCAGCACTTTCACATTCCGCTGCAATCGGCGTCCGACCGGGTTCTCGCCGCGATGCACCGCTGGTATCGCGCCGAGCATTACGCGCGGCGTCTGGAGTGGATTTCCGCGCGATTGCCAGACGCCGCCATCGGCGCCGACGTGATCGCGGGTTTCCCCGGCGAAACTGAGTATGATCACCGCGCAACGCTCGAATTCCTGCGCGCCAGGCCCTTTACGTATCTGCACGTGTTTTCGTATTCGCCGCGTCCCGGCACTCCTGCCGCCGATCTCGCCGGCCAAGTCGCACCGCTGGAGATTCTGCGCCGCGCCCGCGAATTGCGCGCGTTAGCGGCTGAAAAGAAATCGGCATTCCTTGCGCGGCAAATCGGCAAGACGCTATCTGTCCTCACACTGCGCCGATCGCCGCGCGAAGTTGCGGGCGGCGCCACGCCCGCGGTCTCGAGCAACAACATCGAGGTGCAGTTGCCCGGCGCATGGCCCGCCAATCATATGGTTGAAGCGCGCGCCGTCAGCGTCACGCCCACGGGCCTGGCCGCCGTGCCGTTGGCTGCGCCAGAAGCAGAGCGTCGGCTGGCATGATTTCGTGCGTTGTATGCAGGAGAGAAGCGAGTCTGGGTTCAGCCCTCGAAGATTACTTGAGCGAAGGCCAAATCGCCGCTGTGCGTGATGCTCACCGTGATGTTTTTCACACCCAAATGCTCGGCGATGGCCAGCGTTGCGCCGTGCAGCGCAAGCGTTGGCTTGCCGCTCGCGTGGCGCGCCACTTCGATATCCACCCAGCGCACGCCGTGTGTCCATCCGGTGCCCAGCGCCTTCATCGTCGCTTCCTTGGCGGCGAAACGGCCGGCGTAACGCTCAAATTTATTGTGGAAGCGTTCGCAGTACGCGATTTCGCGCTCGGTGTAAACGCGGCGCAGAAACGCCTGCCCGCGCCGCTCGATTGCGGCACGCAGCCGGCTCACCTCGGCCAAATCCACTCCCAGTCCGACGATCATCGCGGCGTTTGCCCTGCTCTCGCGGCGCTTCCAGCGAATCCTGCGCCGGCCGGCAATTATACATTGCGCGGCGGTACGTTCTCAGCGGCTATGGTGCGATACTTCGTCCGCGCTGCGATGGAATCATCTCGACGGACCGCGATACAGTGACGTCCGTGACGAAAACGACGCGCACGAAGAAGCCGGCCCACAAGTTGCGAACCCCGCGCAAGAAGCACGTGCGGCAAATCCTCGCCGCGCCACCGACAGCCAGCGACGCCAAGAATTGGAGTTCGCGGCGCGCGAACGGTACGTGCACGCTAGCCGCGCAGCCGCTCGCGCGATTGCCGTGGCTCGTTCACGGCTTCAGCACGCGCCTCGATACCATCGGCGGGAAAAAAGCTGCGCCGTTCAATCTTGGCTTCACCGAAAACGATGCGCGCGCCATTGTTGCCGAGCGCCGCCGGCGTTTCGCCGCCGCGATGGGCGCCGCCGATTGGCCGTTATTCACCGCGCGGCAATTTCATTCCGACGTGATTCACATAATCGCCGACGCGCGCGTTCCATCGGAGCCCCCGCGCGCCGACGCGCTGCTCACGCAAGTCCCCGGCATACTGTTGGCCGTGCAGACCGCCGATTGCGCGCCGATCCTGCTCGTCGATACTCGCCACCGATTCACCGCCGCGGTCCACGCGGGATGGCGCGGCACGCTCGCGCGCATCGCGCAGAAAGTTCTGGGCAGAATGCACGTGACGTTCGGCACGCGTCCCGCCGACGTCCTCGCTGCGATCGGCCCGAGCATCGGCCCGTGCTGCTACGAAGTCGGCCCCGAAGTCGCGCAAGCTTTTGCCGGCCAATTTGACGCCGCGAAGGAATGGTTTGCGGGCCCGTTCGATCGCTTGGCGTACGGCGAGGAGCCGAACCCTTTGCCCTGGCTCAACTTGATGCCGCCGGGCCACCAGCCTCCGCCGCCGCGCGTGCATCTCGATTTGCGCGCCGCCAATCGCTGGCAATTGCTCGACGCCGGCGTGTCGCACACGCGCATCGTCGTCAGCCCACTCTGCACCGCGTGCCGCACCGAACTATTGTTCAGCTACCGCCGCGAAGGCGCCGCCACCGGCCGCCTGATGGCCGCAATCGGCCTCCGCCCCTAATGCCCGCGCGGTTCTCTCGACGTTTTCTTTAGGAGGTGGGAGCTTTAGCTCCCACGTAAGCGGCTGGAAGGGAATGGGGCTTTAGCCCCTGGAGTCACTGGGGCTCTGTTTCCACGGTCCGACGCGATACTAAGAAATCGGCAGCACCGGCAGAGCCGTCGCCGAAAATTCCAGCAGCGCCAATTGCCCGCACGCAGCGAACACGTCCTGCCCGCGCGAAAGCCGCACAAAAGCGGACACGCCTTTATCCGTCAGCACGCGCCGAAACTCTTCGACACGCGCCGCCTCGGGCGCGCGATACGGGAGCGCACCCGGATTCCACGGTATCAAATTCACCTTCGCGCGAAGATTCGCAATCAATCGCGCCACGCGCCGCGCGTCCTCCGGCGCATCGTTCACTCCGCCCAGCAACACGTATTCAAATGTCAGCCGCTCCCAGGTTCGCAGCGGGTATCGCCGGCAGGCATCGAGCAGCATCGCGATCGGATACTTGCGATTGATCGGCATCACGGCGTCGCGCTGCTCGTCCGTGGAGGCGTTCAAGGAGATCGCCAGCTTCGGTCGCACCGGCTCGCGTGCCAGCCGTTCGATCCCCGGCACGATGCCGCTGGTCGAAAGCGTCACGTGGCGCGGCGTGATTCCCATGCCTTCGGCGTCCAACATAATTCGCACTGTGGCCATCACCGGCTCGTAATTCAGCAGCGGCTCGCCCTGACCCATCAATACGATGTTCGTGCGTGGAGCCAGCGCCGCGGCGTTCTCGCTGAGCGCGATCAGAACTTGGCCCACGATTTCGCCCGCCGTCAAATTGCGGATCAATCCCAATTGCGCCGTCAAGCAGAAATGGCAATCCACGGCACAGCCGGCTTGCGTTGAGATGCAAATCGTCTGGCGTCCTTCTGACGGCATGAACACAGCTTCGATTTGCGACGCGCGCGCGGAATCTGTCCCGAGCGCCATTAGATAGCGGACCGATCCGTCGGCGGAAGGGAATCGCCGCACTACGCCCGGCGCGGAGATGCGTGCCTCCGCGTACAGTCGCGCGCGCAGCGCCACGGGAAGATTGGTCATCAATGCGAAACCGAAGCGCCGCTCGGCGTAAATCGCGCGGTAGATTTGCTTCGCGCGATACGGCGCCTCGCCCAGCGACGCAACGTACTCGCGCAGCTCTTCAATCGATTTTCCCAGCAGTTCGACCGGCATTGAAGGTTCCGTGGAACGTCGAGCCATGATAACTCGCAGCGCTTCAAAACGCGCGACCAGTGGAATCGAGGCTGGTTGGTGTGCGGAAGAGCCGCTCAAAACCCTCAATCGATAGGAAGGAAGGTTCTAACAACGCGACGGCACTGAGCGTGCGCGGCCAATTTATGGACGACCCAGATCAGGAATATTAATCCCGCCGCAGCCACATTCGTTTCGGCGTCGCTGCCGCTACTAGTGACGGCGTCGGCCAACAGCCCAATCACAGCGACCAGAAGCACAATTTCGACCAATGCTTGCAAGATGCCCCATCCAGCCAGGCGAACGTAAAAGAACTCGCCGCCAGGAATCAGTAGGGTTCGCCAGAACAATTTCTTCTCGTCCCGAAACACCTGTCCACACTGCGGGCAACGGTATACGCCAGCAGCCAGTGGTGCTAGGCACTTTGGGCACAGCGATATCGGACCGGCCGCAGGTGTCGATTCCGCTAGATTCGCATTCAGCAACAACGGCGCCAACGTCACAACCTTCTTGCAAAACGTTGCTTGCATGCGCCAAAGTTTCTCCTTTCCGCCGCTGCGATACCGTAGCGTCAAGTACCGGTTGCCTATGCCCCGCTTCCGAACTTCGGCTAAATCGCCCCACCCGATGCCCTGCACGCCGTTGTCCCACGTCCAGCCGGCCCATCCGGTGCTGCGGATGCGAAAACGCAAGAGGCCGCGGTTGGTGACTACAAGGCACGCTCTTCCGATGAAGAACACGCTCCAGCCAAGAAAATATTGCTCGAATATCGAGGGTTGCGTCTGCGCGAAACCGATCGCCAGCACCACTTCATTCGGGCCCATCAGCCGCGGCAGAACAGATTGCAGCGCGGCCAGCGCTTTCTCCGCGGCTTTCTGCTGCCGGTTGTTGTCGCGCCCCTTCGCGTCGGTGAACACCAAATCCGCGCGCACGTTCACGCCGGACACCGACACAATCTGCGGAACCCGGTCGGGATAAACCTGCTGATTGGAATCGAACATCGCGTGCCTCCAAAGCCTGTCGTAAATCCAAAAATATCTCGCCACGCCGAAAACGCCGCGCCGCAACAGCGGCCCGCACTCTATTCCAGCCGCGCCGCAGCGTCAACAGAACTGCCGCTACAGGCGTCGCCAATGTATAATCTCGCCCCACATGGCGCTCGCATCCGGCACGCGTCTCGGCACTTACGAAGTCGTCGGCCCGCTCGGCGTGGGCGGGATGGGAGAAGTGTATCGCGCGCGCGATTCGAAGCTTCGCCGCGAAGTCGCACTGAAAGTTTTGCCTGACGCTTTTGCCGCGGACGCCGAGCGTCTGGGCCGCTTCCATCGCGAAGCACAACTTCTCGCGTCGCTCAATCATCCGAACATCGCCGCAATCTATGGCTTCGAAGATTCCGGCAACGTGCACGCGTTTGTGATGGAACTCGTCGAAGGCCCGACGCTAGCGGATCGCGTCAAGATGGGTGCGATGCCGATTGGCGAAGCCCTCCCCATCGCCAAGCAAATCTGCGAGGCGCTCGAATTCGCGCACGAGCGCGGCATCGTGCATCGCGACCTGAAGCCCGCGAACGTGAAGGTCACGCCCGACGGTGCGGTGAAAGTCCTCGATTTCGGTTTGGCGAAAGCGCTCGAAACGCAAGACGCTGCCGCCAACATCTCAAATTCGCCCACGCTGACGATCGGGTCCACGCGCGCCGGAATGATTCTGGGCACTGCGGCGTACATGGCGCCCGAACAAGCCAAGGGTCGGTCGGCCGATCGCCGCTCGGATATTTGGGCGTTCGGCTGCGTGCTTTACGAAATGCTCAGCGGCAAGCAGCCCTTCAGCGGCGAAACGGTTTCCGACACGCTGGCCGAAGTCCTGAAAGTCGATCCCGATTGGAGCGCGCTGCCGGCGGACACGCCCGCAAGCATTCAGAAGCTCTTGCGCCGCTGCCTGCTGAAGGATCCGAAGCAGCGCCTGCAAGCCATCGGCGAAGCTCGCATCGCGATCGAGCAAACGCTGAACCCGTCCGCGCAGGCAAGTGCAAGCGGTTTCGATGTGGCGGCGCCGGTCAGCGTGGCCGCCGCTGCTCCTGCGGCGACCCAACCGCCGTGGCGCCGTGCGTTGCCGTGGGCGGCGGCCGCCCTTCTTTTCACCACGACAGCATTATTCGCAATCTTGTATTGGCGCGAAGCTTCCGTTCCTGCGCGCTCCGTTCGTTCCAACATTCTTGCTCCCGACCAAGCCACTTTTGATTTCGCTGCATCGTCCGGAACGCCCGCCGTCTCCCCTGACGGCAAGCGTCTGGTATTCGTGGCGCACGACACCGGCGGAAAAGCGATGCTCTGGGTGCGCGAACTCGATTCCCTGAGCGCCCGTCCGCTCGAAGGCACTCAAGGCGCATCGTTTCCGTTCTGGTCGCCTGATAGTCTTTTCGTCGGCTTCTTCGCATCCGGCAAACTGATGAAGATCGATGTCTCCGGCGGGCCAGCCCAGACGGTTTGCGACGCGCCGAACGGGCGCGGAGGCGCGTGGAGCGCGGGCGGCGTAATTGTATTCACCCCTAAGGTATCCGGATCACTCGAGCAGGTCTCCGCTGCTGGCGGTAGTTCCACACCGCTCGCCTCCCTAAGCACAACAAACGGATTGCTCACTGTCCGCTGGCCGGTTTTTCTTCCCGACGGCAATCATTTCCTGTACTGGGCGGGAAATCCATTCGCTGTCGCTGGCTCGGGTCCCAATGGAATTTATGTTGCGTCGCTTGATGGCAAGGCCGGCCAGTTTCTGTTCCCGGCCGACAGCGATGCTCTCTATGCGTCCGGGTATCTGCTTTTCCTGCGTGGAGAGACGCTCATGGTGCAGACTTTCGACGCCGCGGACCTGAAGCTATCCGGTGACGCCGTTCCGATCGCCGAGCATGTCGCCAACCCGGAGAAATTTCGGCTCGGTCATTTTTCCGTCTCCCAACACGGCGAACTCGTTTACTCGGAGGCTGAGGCCGATCGAAGTCAAGTTGCCTGGTTGGATTCAGCCGGGAAGCAGTTGAGCACTGTCGGGGATCCAGGCCTCATCCAAGGCTTGCGGCTCTCGCCCGACGGCAAGACGCTGGCCGAGGCCTATGAAGATCCGCAATCGTCCAATATTGATCTTTGGCTTGTGGATCTGGCTCGCGGAGTCCCTACGCGGCTCACGTTTGATCCTTCCGCTCACGGTTGGCCCACCTGGTCGCCGGATGGTTCGGAGATCGCCTTCTCTTCAACAACCAGCGGGAATTTGAGTATTTATGAGAAGGCCGCGAACGGCACCGGAAACAGTCAACCTTTGATCGACGACACTTCGGAGAAGATGCTTGGCGATTGGTCACGCGACGGCCGCTACATCGCGTATTCGCGCCTGGATACACAAGGCGGCGGCGGACTCAACATATGGATTCTGCCGCTCTTCGGAGATAAAAAGCCATTTCCGCTCGTGCAAAGCCAGTTTAACCTTCTGACCCCGGCATTCTCTCCCGACGGGAAATGGCTTGCCTACTCTTCCGACGAATCCGGCAAGCGGGAGGTTTTTGTTGTTTCGTTCCCGCAGGGCGGCGGCAAATGGCAGGTCTCATCGGGTGGAGGTTCGCAACCGCGCTGGCGCGCGGATGGGAAGGGCCTATTTTATATTTCCGAGGACAACAAGCTGATGTCGGTGGAGATTCAGGAGCAAGGTGCCTCGCTCGCAATCGGCAAGACGCAAACATTGTTTCAGTCAAACGCTTTCACGGGCACCGGGGCATCGTATGACGTCACGAGCGACGGAAGAAAGTTTATCGTCGCCAGCCCACTCGCGCCGACCAGCACAACGCCGCTCACGCTCGTCACCAACTGGTCCGCGGCACTAAAGAAACCCTAAGCCTCGCTTGATCGAGACACTTTCACAGAGTCTGCTCAGGTGCCCCAGTCGCAGCACTGCGCGTCATCCCCGTCCCCAGCGTGCTGATTAGCGACGCGGCGAACTCCAGCACATCGCCTTGCGATGAGAAGGGCAGATGTCCGCTGACGGCCAGCTTTGACACTCCGTGGACCACGGACCAAGCCATCAGCGCCAACATTTGGGGATCACCCGCGGGCAGCGCGCCCACTTCCTGGCAATCGCGGACATAACCAAGCAGCGCCATAAAGGCTTGCCCGCTCGCTTCTCCGCAATGCGCGCTGGCCTGGGCGAGCCCCGGGTGGTCGAACATCACCGCGAAATGCTCGGGGTACTGCAGCGCGAAGCGAACATATCCGCGGCCGCTTAGTTGGAAGCGTTCGAGCGGGCTCGCGCCTTGCGCGGCGGATTGCTCCATGAATTTCGTCAGCCGCTCGAATCCCTCCGCGGCAACCTCCGCCAACAACTCATCGCGACTCTTGAAATGGCGATACGGAGCATTGTGGGAGACGCCTGCGCGGCGCGCGGCCTCGCGTAGCGTGAAGCCCTGCGGCCCGGCTTTGCGAACTAGCCCAAGCGCGGCCTTCAGCAGGGCCTCGCGAAGATTTCCGTGGTGATAAGTGCGCGCGGTGGGCACGGTGGAAATGCTAGCAGAAATGTGTTGACAGTGTCAACATGAAGCGCAACAATGTGGTCGCTGTCCACATAGGAGATCCCCCAATGGCGTCCCACGCACTTGCCGCACCGCAAGAATCCTCGGCCCCCGATCCGCAGCACTGGGACGCGATCGTCATCGGCTCCGGCATGGGCGGACTGGCGTTCGCCAGCATCATGGCCAAGCTGCGCAAATGGCGCGTGCTTGTGCTGGAGCGCCATTTCAAGATCGGCGGCTTCACCCACACGTTCACGCGACCCGGCGGATGGTCCTGGGACGTCGGGCTTCACTACGTCGGCGAAATGGGCGAAGGCATGATGGGCCGCCAACTGTTCGATTTCGTCACCGAAGGCGGAGTGAAGTGGAGCCCGCTGCCCGATGTTTACGACAACTTTGATTATCCCAACCTCGAAATAAAAGCCTGCAAAGGCCGGGCAAATTACCGAAGCGCGCTGATCAACGCGTTTCCGAACGAACGCTCGAACATCGAGCAGTACTTCCTCGATCTAAAGTCCGTCATGGGCTGGACGAATCGCTGTTTCATGGCGAAGGCCAGCCCTGGGCTGCTGGGCGGGCTTGTCCGCGCCGTGAATCGCCTAACGCACGACCCTTCGCAAGAGACCACCGGACATTATCTCGAACGGCGATTCCGCGATCCGTACCTGCGCGCCGTGATCGCGTCGCAGTGGGGCGATTATGGATTGCCTCCCTCGCGCAGCTCATTCGCGACGCACGCCATCGTCGCGTCGAGCTACCTGGAGGGCGCATGGTATCCGGCGGGCGGCGCGGGCGAAATCGCCAAAGCCACAGGCGCCGTGATTCGCGCGGCGGGCGGCGAACTGCTGGCCAACCACGAAGTCACCAACATTATTTTGGAAGGCGACCGCGCCGTCGGCGTCGACGTCAGAATCGGCAAAGGCAAAAAGGGAAGTCGCGCCCAATTTCGCGCGCCGGTGATCGTATCCGACGCAGGAGCATGGAACACGTTCACGCGCATGCTGCCCGCATCGGCGGTGGCTTTCCGCGACCAGCTCAATTCGTTGCCGGAAGGCTTCGAGGTTGTCGAACTTTTTCTTGGTTTGCGCAGTGATCCACGCAAGTTGGGTTTCACGGGCGGAAATTATTGGATCTTTGATTCTTTCGGCCACGACGCCATTTTTGCCCGGCGCAACGAACTGCTCAACGGCCGCGCCCCGATGGCCTATCTTTCGTTCCCGTCGCTGAAGGATCCCCGCGCGCAACGCCATACTGCGGAGATTATTGCGCCCTTATCGTATGCCTCCCTGGAAGCATTTCGCGATGAACCCTGGCGCCGGCGTGGCGACGACTACGAATCCGCGAAAAACCGGATTACGAAAGCGCTGATGGATCTAATCGAGCGCCATCACCCCGGATTTGGTGACCTCGTGGAATACTCCGAGCTTGGCACTCCGCTGACATTTGAAAACTTCACGGCCGCGCCATCGGGAACGATCATTGGCTTTCCCGGCACGCCGGAAAAATACGAGACGCCGTGGCTCGGCCCGCGTACCCCGATCAAAAATTTGTATCTCACGGGTTGCGACGCCGGCATGCTCGGCATCATGGGCGCGCTGATGGGCGCCATCGTCACGGCGAGCGGTCTTCTCGGCCGACTCGGCTTCATTCAAATAATGCGCGCCGCTCGCGCCCGCTCCTAACAGCCCGCAGCCCGAGATCGGATTGCAAGAGTCGCCGGAACGTACAGGCGGGTTGGCGGCCAGCGGAGGCGGACTCTTTGTGTTTGCCTCGACTTTGCCTACGGCAGGCGAATCACTACCCCTCCGGGGGATTGTGCCAAAGTGGAACCGGGATTAGCTGAATTCTGCCTCTAGGACCCCGCTATCACCCTGCCAGTGCCTAGCGCAGCACAGTACCATTGCCGGATGAGCACTGAAACGCGACGATAGATTCGTCCGGCGAATTGCCCCTTGCCGACTGAGGGCCCCAACACCTCGAAGAGCGTTTGCGCGACCCGTACGGCACGGCCGGCGGTCATGTAATTGGCGTCCGACGTCTAGATTTTGATTCCTGCCCAGTCACCGGATGTCCCGCAAGCAGCAAGTGATCGCCGTAGTGCTTCCTTCGAGGCTCGAAGCACGGGTGCGAGCAGTAGGCGAAGCGGCTAAGGCGACACTTGGGAATGGTCACGTTGAGAAACTCACATACGCGTCGAACATTGGCATTGCTTGCCGTTGTGTCCGCGGGCTTGCTCGCAAGCCTCGGCGCGGTCGCAGTTCGCCAGTGGCGCACGTCCCGCCTGCTCAAGACCACCTTCCGAATCGGTTTCTATAATTCGGGCAGAGAGCATTTCCCAGGTCCCGATGGAAAGCCTGCCGGCAATGCAGTCGATCTTCTGAATGAGGCCGCGCGCCGAAGCGGCATCAAGCTTGAATGGATTTATTCGCCTGAAGGGACGGACGTGGCACTGGAGTCCGGCCAGGTGGACCTATGGCCGTTGCTGGCCGACTTACCGGAGCGAAAAGGGCGTCTGTACGTTTCGGATCCGTGGACCATGACGGAGTACGGGATTGTCTCCCGGAACAGCGATCCGATTGTGCAGGGCACGCAATCAGCCGATGTGACGATCGCTAGCTCCACAGGGACGGTCGAGGAAAAGCTTACGAGGAGAACCTTCCCGAACGCGAGGTTCCTGCCCGTCCCGGACACACCTGACCAGTTCAGCGCTGTCTGCACCGGCAAAGCCCAGGTCGCCATCGTGACACAGAATTTCATCCAATTCACGATGCCTGAGGAATGCCGAAACATTCCGCTGCATATAGTGAATCCTCCGAGCCTTTTGACAAGATTAGGCATCGGTGCCAGCTATCGCCGGCCGGGAGCGGTGCAGGCGGCGAACGTTCTTCGGGATGCACTGGGCACGATGGCCACGGACGGCACGCTGATCGGCACCGAGTTTCGGTGGCACGAACCCTCCTTGCCCCCGATCGCCGCAGTGTTCTACGTGCTGGCCGCAGAACGCAGGCAGCGCTTGCTGGTCGCCGCGGTCGTTCTCCTGGGAGCCATCGTTGTCCTGTTGGGATGGTTCGTCGTCGAGCGCAAACGCGCGGCGACAGCTCTTTCTGAGGAGCGCAGGCTGCTGCGCACCTTGATCGATAACATGCCCGACTATATTTATGTCAAGGACGCGGCGAGCCGTTTCGTTGTGGCCAATCGCGCCGTTGCCGGGCTGATGGGTGCGAACAATCCCGATAAATTGCTCGGCAAGACGGACTTCGATTTCTTTTCCAAAGAACTGGCAACGGCCTTCTTTTCCGATGAGCAAGCCATCCTCCAATCCGGCCGGTCGGTATTGAATCAAGAGGAGAGGACGGTGGACGCCCACGGAATCTCGCAGTGGACCTCGACATCGAAAGTTCCCTGGCGCGACGAACTCGGGCAGGTGGTCGGCATCATGGGGATTGGCCGTGACATCACCGAGCGCAAACAGGCCGAAGACGCGCTGCGTAAGAGCGAAGAACGCTTCCGGCTATTCATGGACAACAGTCCCACGGTCACTTGGATCAAAGATGTGGAGGGCCGTTACGTTTACATTAGCGAGACCTTTCAAAAATCCCTCGGTGTCCGGCCGGAAGAACGAATAGGCAAGACCGATCTCGAAGTCTACCCGCTTGCGATGGCCGAGCAGTTGAGGAACAACGACCAGGCCGCGCTGGCCGCGGGCCATGCGATAGAAGTCACGGAGGAAGCATCGAGTGCGGACGGAAAGAAATGCATCTGGTTGAGCTATAAGTTCCCGATCCAAGACGCATCAGGCCAGTTTTTTGTGGCGGGAATCGGCCTGGACATCACCGACCGCAAGTCCATGGAAGAGCAGCTGCAGCAAGCGTCGAAGATGGAATCGGTCGGGAGGCTCGCGGGAGGCGTGGCCCACGACTTCAACAATCTGCTCAGCGTGATCATCGGTTACAGCGATGTCCTTCTCGAAAACCCTGGCTTGGACGCTCGGGCGCACAAACAAATCGAAGAAGTCAAGAAAGCCGGCGATCGCGCTGCCGGACTCACCCGCCGGCTGCTGGCATTCAGCCGGCAGCAAGTGTTGGAACCCAAGATTCTGAATCTCAACTCCATCATCGTCGAGACAGAGAAGATGCTTCGCCGCTTGATCGGAGAGGATATCGAATTCCAGACCAAGTTGGCGCCCGATATCGGCTCCGTCAAAGTTGATCCGGGGCAAATCGAGCAAATCCTGATGAACCTGGCCGTGAATGCGCGCGACGCTATGCCGCTGGGCGGGAAATTGACTGTCGAGACCGCTGAGGTCGAAATGGACGCGCAATCTGCTCGTCAGCATGCTCCCTGCGTTCCCGGCCGCTACGTTGTAATGACCGTTTCGGATACGGGCGTGGGAATGGACCAGGACACCAAAGCGCATATATTCGAACCGTTTTTCACCACAAAGGATGTTGGCAAGGGCACGGGGTTGGGGCTTGCGACCGTGTACGGGATCGTCAAGCAAAGTGGCGGATACGTTTTGGTTCAGAGCGAACTCGGGCAAGGCGCTACATTCAAGGTCTATCTGCCACGTGTCGATCAACCGGCGCGGCAGGCTTCGGCAGGCGATCTCGTGCCCGAGACCTTCAACGGATCAGAAACCGTCCTGGTGGTGGAGGATGAAGAATCTGTGAGGGCGCTGATTTGCAGCATCCTTTCGCAAAACGGCTACACCGTCTTGCAAGCTGCCAATCCTGCCAGCGCCCTGAAGATTGCGCAGCAACATCAACCGATTGATCTGTTGCTGACGGATGTGGTGATGCCGGGAATGAGTGGCCCGGCCATGGCCAAAAAGCTTCAGGAGATAAGACCTGGTCTGAAAGTGCTCTTCATGTCTGGGTACGCCGGCGGCTTCGGCGTCGCTCGCGGACTTCTGGAAGATGGCGTGGCCTTGCTGCAGAAGCCATTCACGAAGAACGCGCTATTGCGAAAACTGCACGAGACGCTGGAACCGCAACCAGTGTTGGAACACGCGTAACCGCACACGTAGCTTCTTACGTCGCACCCCTGCAGATTCGGACCATAAATCTCGCCAGCGCATTCGGCCAATTTCCACTTGGTCGCCGGCATTTCCACTGACAGAATCTCCGTAACTCAAAGTGGCCACGTGCACAAGCGTCCCGCCCTGTAGAAATCGTTGCGAATACTCACTGAGTACTTGACACAAGTGTATATCAATGCTATGCTCCTATATGTTCGCTCCTGCCAATTCGAATGGGGCTGCGCTTCGCTCTCACCCGCTCGAGTTCCGACCTGTCGGAATGGCGCACAAGTCGCACTCTTGTACACAAAAATGCGTTTCCAAATTATTTGTTTTCATTCGATTGCAAAAGAGTGCGCAACTCATTGAAACGAGGCGATATCAACACGCTTGTTTTCACACTCATGCGCACTCTTTTCCTGTAAGTCCTGTAGTTGCCACTCATACGCAAAACATACCGGGGGTGCGGGTACCCCCACGCGGTTTGTTGTCAATCTGGGGGGAACTCCCAACCGCGGCTTTGGAACGAAAATCGATCGGCCGTCGCCCCACCGCGGTGGCGCCCGCCGTCAGCGTGTGCCAGAATCGACTGCGTCATCGACGCCAAATGCCTGATCCCTCACGCATGATCGAGCGCGACGTTTTGCCCAACGGCCTCGTGGTGATCACCGAGCCGATGCCGCACGTTCGTTCGGCTTCCGTCGGCGTGTGGTTGCGCGCGGGTTCGCGCCGCGAGCCCGCCGGCCGCGCCGGACTTGCCCACTTCATCGAGCACATGGTTTTCAAGGGCACCGAGCGCCGCACTGCGGAGCAAATCGCCCGCGAAATGGACTCCGTCGGCGGATTGCTCGACGCTTTCACTGAAAAAGAAATCGTCTGCTTCAACGCCAAGGTTCTCGATGAGCATGTGCCTATCGCGTTCGATCTTCTCTCGGACCTGGTTCTGCGCCCGCGCTTTGACGAAGAGGAATTGGAGCGGGAAAAACAGGTTGTGCTCGAAGAAATCCGCATGGAGGAAGACAATCCCGAGTACGTCGTGCACGAAATGTTCTCACAGGGATTTTGGCCGCGTCATGCTTTGGGGCGGCCGATTCTCGGCACGCCCGAAAGCGTTTCTGGGTTCACGCGGCAATCGCTATTTGAGACGTTTCGCACCAGCTACGCGCCCAACAACGCGATCATCACCGCCGCTGGCCGCATCGACCACGCGCGTCTTGTCGATCTCGCTGCCCGTGAATTCGGCTCCACCTGCGCCGAGCCCCAGGCGCCTGCCGATCCGCCACCGCAGCCTCGGCCCGCACGCGTCTCGCGCAGCAAAAGCGAATTGGGCCAGGCGCATATTTGCTTGGGCGTGCCGTCGTATCCCATCGCCGATAAGCGCCGCTTTGCCGTTTCGCTGCTCAACAATGTGCTCGGCGGAGGCATGTCCTCGCGGCTGTTCCAGAATATCCGTGAGCGCCAAGGCTTGGCCTACGCGGTCTTCAGTGACGTCAATCCGTATTCCGACGCAGGCCTGCTTTCGGTCT
>JBEKDK010000023.1:0-37524 GCA_050014395.1 Candidatus Acidiferrales bacterium
CGAGTCGCCCTAAACACTCATATACGACTCAATCGGTCGCAGTTAAATTCTACAGCGTGGTGCGCACGCGTGTCAAGATGGAATAGCGAACCAGATTTGCGGCAACTACAGCCTATTGAGGCGCTTACATCCCGACCATTTTAGTCGTAGTTCCTCTCAAAAAACCGCATTGAATGGCAGGAAAAGGCTGCCGAATGGCTAAAATCGTAGCCTGAACTGAAACGCCGCTTCCAGCCCGCATATTCCGAAATCAGGCCTGGAATCGAATGCCCAATTCGTCAGTAATGATCGGCCTGGACTTTTTTTCGAGATCAGAGGCGTCGTACCTGAGATTGAATTCCAGCAACATGCCGTAATACAGCGAAGTGAATCCCCAAAATCGAGTCTGACCCAAGCCTTCCCCCGTTTCCGCGTTGTAGTATTCGCGCAAAACAGGATTTTTCACGACGGCCATATCAAACAGCCGCGTCGCCAAATCTTTAGCTTCATCGGCAAATCCATATCGCATCAGGCCCTGAAAGATCATGTAATTCGTCGGCGCCCACGTTGATCCTCGCCAATTGCATTCCTTGTTCAGCGACCCTTGATAGTAGTCCGGCTCCGTTTTGGCGTAACTCGCCACCGGATACGCCAGCCAGAATTCGTTCGGATTCATCAAGTGAGTTTCGATCGTGCGCCGCGCGCGATCGGGTGTGGCTGCGCCGGCGAACAGCGGCATGAAACACGTTGCCGACTTCACCTTCACAGCTTCGCCTGTCTTTTCGTTTCGATCGTAATACATACCGTCCTGCTCGTTCCACAACGTATCGTTGATCAGCCGCACCACGTGATCGGCGTGATCGGTGAATTCGCGCACGTCCGGCTTCATGCCCAGCCGATCCGCGATGATCACCATGGCGCGCAACTCGCGCACAAGATAAGACGCCAGGTCCACACCTTCGATATCGAACGCGCCGATCTGTCCCGCCCTGCTGAACTGATTGTCTGTACCCGCCGCATCCGCGGAGTTCCAAACCGGCAAACCATTCTCGTCCGCATCGTAGGAAAACCACTTATCGAGATATTTTTTCAATCGCCCATAGTAATTCCCACGCACCCATTCGTAATCGTTCTTGTTCTGTTTCGCGCCCAGCACCACCAACTGCGCGAGAAACGGTTTGAATTGCTGGCGATCGCGCTGCTTGATCAGGCTGCGATTCACATAGCCATCTGGCTGCTCGCGATCCAGAAACTCCCTTAGGTTGGTGAAGCAATACGGCCAGACGCCGTAATACGATAGGTACAAATTCTCAAAATAAAGATCCCAATCGTAGAATTCGTTGTAGGGATAGCCCGTCAGCAGAGTTTCTTTCACGCCGGGAATGTGCCGCAATCCATTCGTCCGAATATCCGCGTTCACCGTCCACAGCCGGCTGTACAGATCCGTCCAGCTCTTGTCGCCGATCTGCGCGTACAGCAAGTTCGCCGCTGGCGTGGACGGCGGGCGCACGACCTCATCCGCGTCCGGCCTCGGCGCCGGAACCGCTGATTGAGCGAAAGCGGCGCCGCCGATCGCGGCAGCGCCTAGCAGAGACGAGGACATCGCTAAAAACTCGCGGCGATTCGTGATCATCATTCCCTCGCGCGGAATCGTGCCGAATCACTTTTCAAAGCTTCAACACCTTCCCCAATTTGAACAGCGTAGGGATGGAAAGTATAACAACGGCGGCCACGCCCACGGAATACTCCGCGGCCTTCCAACCGGAAACGTACCCCTCCCTTAGAGCTACCACCACCAGTAGCGATACCACCGGCAGATTCAGCGCCACCGCCGTCACAACGCCCGGCATGTAGCTGCGCTGCGCCACTGACACTGCGACGTGCGGAATCACGACATTCGCCAGCGTGACGATCATGCTTCCGAAAACCAAGTACGTCCAAACCGTCTGCTTGCCCGATTCGGCACTCATCCACGTAACGACGAACGCCAAAACTGTCAAGACCGCCACCGCAAAGCGGAAGACGCCAGGTGCAACGGGCAGAGGCCAGCGCCGCGCTCGCTGCGTCCAATCTGGAAACCAGATGGCTTCTTCCAAATTGTGAAGAGTGATCACAATCGGAAAAAGCCACTCCAAATGTCGAAAGCTCATTTCCGTACCGCCAATTGCCGACCATTGTCGTGATCCACGTCCCAGGAGTCAACCGAACTGGGGTCGCGACTCGCTTTCAAGCGATGGAAAACTCCCATGGCGATTTCCACGGTACCGCCCTGGGCGATAGGTTAAAATATTCAGGGTTCCCAAACGACGTTATGAAGCTAGCTATCTATCCTGGATCTTTCGATCCGGTCACGAATGGTCACTTGGACCTTGTCGAACGTGGCGCGAAGTTGTTCGATCGCCTGGTCGTGGCCGTACTGCGCAATCTCGAGAAAGAACCGCTGTTTTCGGTCACCGAGCGGGTCGAGATGCTGCGCGAAGCCACCGCCGGGAATGCGAATGTCGAAGTGGACGTCTTCGACGGACTGCTGGTGGACTACGTGCGCCAAAGGCAGGCCCACGTAATTCTTCGCGGCATCCGCGCCATTTCCGATTACGAATACGAACTGCAAATGGCAATGATGAATCGCAAAATAGAGCCGAATATCGAAACGGTGTTCATGATGCCGGCCGAGCCATACAGTTATCTGAGCGCGCACGTAGTGCGCGAGATCGCAAAACTCGGCGGCCCGTTGGACGGCCTGATTCCACCGGCCGTCGAGCAGCGCTTGCGCGCGAAGTTTTCTTGAACGGAGAGGTATGGACATGAAGTTCACAGATCGCGTCAATCGAATTTCCGTTTCGCCAACTATGGCGGTGTTGATGGAGGCGGAAAAGCTGAAGGCCAAAGGCGTCGACGTCGTTGACTTCGGCCCCGGCGAACCGGATTTTCCTACGCCGGAACACATCAAGCAGGCGGCCATTCGCGCGCTCGCCGAGAATCGCACCAAGTACACCGCGACGGCGGGCATCGCGCCGCTGCGCGAAGCCGTTTGCCGCTGGCACTCCGCGCAATTCGGCACGAAATATCAGCCGGCGCAGTGCGTGGTCACTTCAGGCGGCAAGCACGCAATTTACGAAACCGTTGGCGCGCTGATTGATACCGGCGACGAGGTGGTCATCCCCGCGCCGTACTGGGTGAGCTTTCCCGACATCGTCAAGCTGGCGGGCGGCACGCCGGTATTCGTTCCCACCAAGGCGAGCGACGGTTTCCATCTGAGCGCCGCGCAGATTGAAGCCGTGCTCACTCCGCGCACGCGCATGGTCATCGTCAATTCGCCGTGCAATCCAACCGGCGCCGTGGTGCCCAACGACGAATTCGCAAAGATCGCCGCGCTGTGCAACGCCCGCGACATTTGGTTGATGAGCGATGAATGCTATTCGCATTTCATCTACGGCGGCGTGAAGCCGTTTTCGATCGGCAGCCGGCCGGAGGCAGGCCCGAAGACGATCGTCATCGGTTCGCTCTCAAAAACATTCGCGATGACCGGATGGCGCGTTGGCTATGCCCTTGCGCCGGAGCCGTTGATCGGCGCCGTCGTCAAGCAGCAAAGCCAATCCACGTCGAACGTCACCTCGATCGCGCAATACGCCGCGGTCGCCGCGCTCGATGGATCCATGGAATCCGCCGCGACGATGCTCGCCGAGTACGCACGGCGCCGCGCGCGCATTTACGCCGGCCTCAACGCCCTGCCCGGCGTCTCCTGCACCGAGCCGAAGGGCGCGTTCTATGCGTTCCCCAGCGTCGCGGCACGCGGTGGGGACTTGGCGGATACCACAGCCATGGCGAAAGCCTTGCTCGATCGCGAGCACGTCGCCGTCGTGCCGGGCGAAGCATTTGGCGCGCCCGGCTTCCTGCGATTCTCTTACGCCACTTCGATCGAACGCATTGACGAGGGGCTGCGGCGCCTCGGGCATTTCTTCTCCGCAGCAGCCGCCGCTTCGTGATCCTCGCGCCCGCGCGTCTCGATCCGTGTCGCGTCCCCCGCATCTGGGGCGTGCACAGCCTTCAGCCGTTTTTTCCGGACGCACCCGGCGCCGCCGAACCCGTCGGTGAAGTCTGGTTGACCGGAGACGCCTGCCGGTTTGCCAATGGGCCGTACGCCGGTCAGACGCTGGGCGAAGCGTGGCCGCGGATGCCGACGGAGTGGACCGGCACGCGAATCGCCAGCACCAGCGCAGCGCACGCGCGAATTCCGTTGCTCGCAAAATTTATTTTCCCCGCCGACAAACTCTCCGTGCAAGTTCATCCCGACGACGCCTACGCGCAAGAACATGAGCAAGCCGCCGGCGGCGTCGGCAAAACGGAAATGTGGTACGTGGCGAAGGCATCCGCCGGCGCGACGATTCGCGTCGGGTTGCGCTCAAACGTCACGCGCGAATCGTTCGCCCGCTCCATTGACGCCGGCACGGCAGAGGATTGTCTGCAGCCGATCGCCGTACGCGCCGGTGACACCATCTTTATTCCAGCCGGCACCGCGCACAGCATCGGTCCGGGCGTTGTGCTCTACGAAATGCAGCAGCATTCGGATCTGACGTATCGCGTTTTCGACTACAATCGCGTCGGAGCTGACGGCAAGACTCGCGAATTGCACGTGAAAAAAGCCATGGATGTGCTGCGATTCGATGCGCCGATTTCCACGGACGCAAGAGCAGGCCGCGTCGTGCCGATCGCGCTCTCCGGCGGCCCCGACGCGGAGCGCCTCTTGCTTGTCGCCTGCCGCTATTTCGCTGTCGAGCGCTGGGAGTTCGCACGGCCCGTCACATTGGAAACTTCGCCTGAACGTTTCGAGTTGCTCACTTCACTGCGCGGAACCGGACGCATTGCCGTGAATCATGAATTCACCTACGCGCCTGGCCAAGCTTGGCTCGTACCGGCTGCGCTTGGTTCGTACACCCTCGAACCCACGGAGCCTACGACGTTGCTGCGCTCTTACGTTCCGAATCTCGAGGCGCTTGAGCAAGAGCTTGCTGGCGATCACGCGCACACGGTGCGCCCATGAGCAGCGCGCGCCTCGAAGCGCACGCCGTAATCTTGGCCGGCGGCCGCGGCACGCGGTTCTGGCCGCGCAGCCGCACGCGCACGCCGAAACAATTGCTCAACATCGTTGGCGATACCACGATGCTCCAGCAAACCGTCGCGCGGCTCGCTCCGCTCTTCCCGCCTTCGCGCACGTGGGTCGTCACCAACGCCGAGCAAGCCGCCGCCGTCCGCGCACAGGTGCCGCGCACAGCACGCGCTCACGTGCTCAGCGAACCTACGGGGCGCAACACCGCCGCAGCCATCGGACTCGCCGCGATTCACCTGATCCACGAATCGCACTCTGGTGACGCGTTAATGGCCGTGCTGCCCGCCGATCACTACATCGCGCACGCGCAGCGTTATCGCCGCATCGTTCGCGCAGCGCTCGCTGCGGCTGATGCTCCCGGCACACTCGTCGTGCTCGGCATCCCGCCGACGCGCGCGGAAACCGGCTTCGGCTACATCGAGCGCGGCGCGCGCGCGAAATCCGGCAGCCTGCCGATTTATGCCGTGCGCCAATTCACGGAGAAACCCAGCGCCGCACGGGCGCGCCATTACGTCGCTTCGGGACGCTACGATTGGAACGCCGGCATGTTTTTCTGGCGCGCCTCCACATTTCTCTCGCAGCTCAAGCAATTCCTGCCGGCGACGCACGATGCACTGCTGGCCCTCGCGAAAACAATCGGCACGTCGCGCTATCGCGCCGCGCTCGAGCGAATCTATCCGCGCCTTGAAAACATCTCTGTGGATTACGCCGTGCTTGAACCCGCCACGCGCCCGCGCGCCGCGGCCCGCGCCTTGGTCATCCCGGCGAAAGTTGCCTGGAGCGACATCGGTTCGTGGGCCGCCATCTACGAATTGCTAGCCAAACAATCCGGCGAAAATATCGCTGCTGGAAAGATGATCGCTCTCGATTCGGCCGGCAATTTTCTCTGGAGTCCGCACAAATTCATCGCCGCCGTCGGAATCCGCGATCTCGTCGTTGTCGAAACGCCTGACGCGCTCTTGATCTGCCCGCGCGAACGTTCACAGGATGTCGCCAAGATCGTGAAATGGCTCGAGGCGCACAAGCGCCGCGAGCTTCTGTAGCACCGCACTCGGCGTCGCGCCGGCCCGCGCTGTGAAGCGACGTAATCGTCACGACTCCTCGACGCGTGTCGCTTTCTCGCCGCGCCCGCCATCGCATATACTTTCGCATCGTGAGCGCAATCCGATTCGGCACCGACGGTTGGCGCGGCGTAATCGCCGAGGATTTCACCGAGGCGAACGTGCGCCTTGTTGCGTACGCGATCGCGCGCTACGTCGTCCGCGAAATCGATGGCCGGCGCGGCGTGTTGATCGGCTTCGACAATCGATTCGGCTCCGAACGTTTCGCGCGCGTCGCTGCTGACACCATTGCCATGACCGGCACGCCCGTCTGGCTCTCCGATCGCGCGTGTCCTTCGCCGGCAATTTCTCTGCTCGTGAAGCAGCGCCAAGCGGCCGGCGGAATCGTAATCACCGCCAGCCACAATCCGTACCGTTGGAACGGCATCAAGTTCAAAGCCAGCTACGGCAGCTCGGCGCGCCCTTCGATGATCGCTGGAATCGAGCGCGAACTAGCAATCGTGCTGAAAAAAGGCCTGCCGCCGCTGCCGCCGCGCGCCGACCTAGTCCAATCGCTCGACGTGCGCACGCCCTACCTCGCAACGATCGAAAAACTCGTGGATTGGAATCGCCTCGCGGCGGCGAAGTTACGTGGGAAAAAGTTGCGCTTCGTCGTCGACCCGATGCACGGCGCCGCGCGCGGCCTATTGCGCGAGCTGTTCACACGCCACGGAATCGCCTGCGATGAAATCCGCGGCACACGCGATCCGCTTTTCGGCGGCGCGAATCCCGAGCCGATCGAGCCGCACATCGATCCGCTGCGCCAGGCCGTCGTCGCCGGCGGCTACGACGCAGGCTTTGCCGCCGATGGCGACGGTGACCGCATCGGCGCGATCGATAGCAGCGGCGCGTTCATCACGCCCCACCAAATCTTCGCATTGCTGCTCTGGCATTTGGCCGGAACGCGCGGAATCCCCGGCGACGTAGCCAAAACATTTTCCACCACCAAGTTGATCGACAAAATCGCCGCGCGCTACAACCGAAAAGTTTTCGAGTCGCCGATCGGTTTCAAATATATTTGCGAGCTGATGCTCGAGCACGACATTTTGCTGGGCGGCGAAGAATCCGGCGGCATCGGCACCAAACTATATCTGCCGGAGCGCGACGCCACGGTGATGGCGCTGCTTCTCGCGGAACTCGTGGCCTGGCACGGCAAATCGCTCAGCGAGCTAGTCGCGCAACTTCATGCCGAATTCGGCGAGCACCACTACGGCCGCATCGACCTCGAGCTGCGCCCCGGCCAAAATCAGCGCGCCATCAAGTACTTCGCCGGAAAAAAGTTCACGCAGCTTCTCGAGTGGCCTGCCACGCGCCGCGAGGACTTGGACGGCGTGAAAGTTTATCTCGGCGAAATCGGTTGGGTAATGGTGCGGGCTTCCGGCACGGAGCCGATTCTGCGAATCTACTCTGAAACTTCCAACGCCGTCGCCACGCGCCGCATTCTTGAAGAAACCTGCGCGATCGTCCGCGCGCTGTAGCGGCTCAGCTTCCTTCAGCCGATCCTTCGTCAGGCGATTCCGCTTTCGGCGATGTCGCGTCCGAAATCCGCGCGATCGCGTCGAGCACACCATTCACAAACGGCGCGGCCTCGTCTCCAGAGAATTTCTTCGCAAGCTCGATCGCTTCATCCAGCACTACTTTCGGCGGCGTCGAAGTCCGCGTCAATTCATAAGTCGCCAGGCGCAAGATCGCGCGATCGATCACCGACATTCGCCCCACGCGCCAATTGTCGGCATGCGATTCGATCAACGCGTCCAATCGTTCGGTATCCGCCGCGACGCCCTCGAACAATTGGTTGGCGAATTCGCGCGTAGCCCCTTCCGCGCGCGCACCCTTCCAGAACGCCTTCTCCAAGCGCGCTGGCGCCTCGCGCCCCATCTCCCACTGAAATAACATTTGCAGTGCAAATTCGCGGGACTTGCTGCGAAGTGACATTCTAGGAGCGCCGCTTCCGCCGGCGAGCCGCTGGCGCCGCCACGGTCGCGTGCCCAGCGCTTCTCAGCGTGCGCGAAAGATTCGCCATCTCGATCGCGGCCAGCGCGGCCTCCTGGCCTTTGTTCCCGCTCTTCAGCCCCGCGCGATCGATGGCCTGCTCGAGCGTATCGCACGTCAGCACGCAGAAAATCACCGGAATGCCCGTGTCCATTTGCGCGAGCTGTACTCCGCGCGCAACTTCCGAAGCCACATGATCGAAGTGCGCCGTGTCCCCGCGCAGCACGCAGCCAATCGCGATGACGGCGTCGGCGCGCCCAGCCTCCGCCAGCTTTTTCGCGGCCAGCGGAATTTCAAACGATCCCGGTACACGCACAATTTCGATCGTCGCGTCGCCAGCGCCCGCCGCGCGCAGCGCATCGAGCGTCCCCGCCAGCAGACGCTCCGTGATGAAATCATTGAACCGCGCTACGACAATGCCGAAGCGCAACCCGCCCGCCGCGATCGCCCCGCGCACGCCTCGAGATTTGCTGGATTCACTCATTGCGAAGATTCATCGGCCCCTTCGCGTCATTTGCCGCGGAACACCGCGGGCCGCTTTTCGAGAAATGCTCGCGTGCCCTCGCGAAAATCTTCCGTCCCGGCGCACATCCCGAACAGCGCGGCCTCCAAGAACATTCCTTCGCGCAGCGGAATTTCGGCGCCGCGCTCGATGGCCTCCATCGCGTAGCGCACCGCAAGCGGCGCGTTCGATGCAATCTTGTTGGCCAGCGCTTCGGCTGCGCCCAGCAGTTCGCTGGGCTCGTATACGTGGTTGACCACGCCAACACGCAGCGCCTCGTCCGCGGAAATCATTCCGCCCGCCAAGCACAGTTCGTGCGCCACGCCTTTGCCGCATATGCGCGCCAGGCGCTGCGATCCGCCGTATCCGGGCATGATCCCCAGCGTCACTTCAGGCTGTCCAAACTTCGCCGTGCGGCTGGCAAGCCGGATCGTGCACGCCAGCGCCAATTCGCATCCTCCGCCCAGCGCAAATCCGTTGACTGCGGCGATCGACGGTTTGCCTAAATTTCCCAGCCGCGCAAATACGCGCTGCCCGAACAACGCGAGTTCGCGCCCGTCCACTGCCGTGCAGCGCGCCAGTTCATTGATGTCCGCGCCAGCAACGAACGCCTTCTCTCCCGCGCCGGTCAAGATCAGCACGCGCACACCAGCATCGCGCCCCACGCTCGAAAGCACATCGTCCAGCTCGCGCATCATCGCGGCGTTCAACGCGTTCAGCACCTTCGGCCGATTGAAAGTGATGAAACCGATCGCGCCGCGTTGTTCGTACAGCAAATTCTCGTACGTCATGCGTTCATCTCTCCGTCGATCCCTCGCGAAGCGCGCGGCGCAATCCGCATGCGGCGCCGCGCCTCAATATTCTCCCGGCGCCAGCGCCACAATCGTGTCTCCGCCCTGGCTGCACGTCCGCTCCAAACCGATCTCGGCGCGATTGATCAGCTCCGTCACGATGTCTTCGCCATCGTACTCGGGTTTGATGGCCGCTTCGGCCACCGCCGCCGATACGCTCAACGCCGCGCCGTCCCACGGCGGACGCAGCGCCGAAGCCATCTTGCGCAATTTTTCGGCGAGCGCTTGCGCTCCGGCCACCGGCGTTTCGGGCAGAATGAACGCCAGCGCCCACGCTGCATATTTCACCGCCAAATCGTTCTGCCGCACTTCGGGCTGGAACGCGCGCGCCACTTGCTCCAGGTGCCGCTCAAGCTGCACTTCTCCGTGCTGCTGCAAAAGTTCCTGCCCGCGGTCCAGCTGCACCAACGCGATCGCTAGCGGCGTGCCTTGCGTGCGCGCGCGTTGAATCTCGCGCAACAAACAATCTTGATAAGAACTACGCCGCAGCAGCCCGGTCTTTTCGTCGGCCACTGCGAGATTGCGCATCAGCGAACGCAGTCGCGTGTGATTCACTCCGAGCAGCATCTGATCGCCGACCGATTGCAGAAAATATGTCTCGTGCGGGCGCCACGCGTGCGCCGCGCCAAAACCAACCAGCAGCATCCCCGCCGCTGCTTGCGTTTCTTTGTCGCTCAGCACGACGCCGAGCACCGTAGCAAGCCCCATTTCGCCGAGTAGCGGCGTCACCGCGCGTTCCAGCGGCAACCCTCCCATCGGGTCCGGCGCGGCAAGCTCGATCTGCGCGATTAAGTTCACCACTTGGCTTCCGTCCGCCGGCTCGACGCCCGGTCCGCAAAATTCCGCCGTCATTTGCGGAGACTGGCCCGATGCGCCGATCACGGCGATGCAACGCGTCGCGTGCAGATACTCGCCCACTTCGTTCACCACACTGCTCAGCATCGCGCGCGCGCCCGATTGGCGAAAAAGTTTCTGCGCGATTTCGGAGATGCGCGTCAAGTCCCGCATCGTGTCGCCCGATGGCGACGCCACCGCTTCGGCCACCACGCTCGGCGCGGCCACTTCCTCCGCAGCCGCGCCCTCCGGCCACCACTGCGCGAGTTGGCAAAGATTGCGCAAGCGCTCGTTGCGATCGATCTCGCGCGGATACTGCGCGGCGATTTTCTCCAACCGCTCCACGGCCTTCGCTCGCAGCGAATACTGCACAAAAATTTCGGCCTGCACGATCAAATCCTCCAGCGCCTGCTCCGCGGACCCCTTCTCGGGCTCGACCGTCTGCGCAGCCGCGGCCGCGCCCAATCGCGCCGTTCCGCTTCCGCCCGCGCCGTGCGTCGCCCCGGCCTGCAATCGCGCATGAATCCGCGCGATCGCGGCGGAATCGGCCTTGCCCTCGACCTTCGCCAGGCGCTCGTGGTTGCGAAAATCGTACGCGTCCACGTCCACCAGCCGCTCGAGCGTCTCGCACCCTTTCTCCACTTGACCGGCTTCGATGTAAAGATCGAACAATCGCCCCAGCACATCGAAATAGGTCGATTCGCGATTTAGCTCGCCATAAAGCGCGCCGCGAAATTCCGCCAGCGGAATCGATTGCGGATGCTCTTCGGCCAATTTGTCCACTACGCTCGCGAATTCATTCTCCCGGTGAGCCTCCATCATTGAGCTCTTCATCCCGCCGAGCACTTCCAGCGCTGCGTCGTCGCGCTGCGCCGCGAAATATTGGGAAGCGACCTCCATCAGATAATCCGAGCCGACCGGTTGCGTCCGCGCAAGCTCCTCGAATATCGCGCGGGCGCGGTCCAACTCACCCGAGCGCATCAGCGCCGTGCCGTGGACTTCAAGGAACGCCGGATGACGTTGAGTTTCCGCGAAAGGATCGAGCAGCGCCGCGGCCTCCGCGGCATCTCCGTGCGTCAGCATCGCCTGCGCGTACACCAGCGCTACGCCCGGCTCGGATGGCGTAAGCGCCTGCGCCCGCGCGAACCACACAAGCGCCTGCTCCTGATCGCCCGCTGCCGCCGCAAGTTGTCCCGATCGCAAAAATCCGCGCGCAGCAAGCGCCGCATTTCCGTGCTTCTCGGCCAACTCGCCAAGCGCCGCGTGGCGCGCCGGATTGTCCGGATCCAGGTGCGCCATGCGATCCAGACACGCCAGCGCGTAATCCGTTTTCCCGGCCGTCAGGAATTTTCCCGACGCGATCACGTATTGCTCGATGGCTTCGTCGTTGCGATTCTGCCGTTGCAAAAGCACGGCATAGCGCGCCACGCGCTCCGCCGGCTGCGGCGTGCTTTTCAGGAAGCGTGTGTAGAGGGCCAGCGCCTTGCCTTCGTCGCCGGGATCGGTGCTGCGATCGAAAATCAATCCGAAATACGTAGCCGCGCGGTCGAATTGCCCCAGCCGCGCGTGCAAATCCCCCAGCGCCAGCAGCGCCTCGAGATGATTGGGCACCGCATCGAGCACCGATTGGTAGGCTTCGACGGCGTCGCCGAGCTTGTTCTTCTCGAGGTAGCGCTTGGCGCGGTCCAGTTGCTTTTGGATATCTACTGCCATCCGCGACCGCTCAAATTGCTCCGAGGAACAGGTGCGGGCTCCAGTTAGAGCCCGCCAAAATTATGATTGGACCGGCGGAAGGGCCGCAGCAGCCGGACCGCAGCTACTATATAACGTCCCGCGCTCCCGCGCCAAACTTCGCCTCGCATGCACCGCGCGCATCGCACAATGCCGCGGCAGTGGGTGCCCCATGTTCGCCCCGATTCTTGGGGCGAACGTGGGGTCCTCACGGATTCGGCACGGTAAACAGCCGATCGTAATCGCGCCAGTGCGCATTCATCACGTCGATTTTGTGTTTGATCTGCGCCGATACGTTTGGCCCAAGCCGCATAATCGTTTCCTCCCCAGTCGTCGGCGCCAGATCCAGAATTGGCTCACTCGTGCTCTCCAGCAGCCGATTCAGATTCACCATCGTGTCGATTTCCTTGCGCGCCGTTTCCATCAGGTCCGTGCGATCCCATCCGGACTGCACGCCTAGCGCCGGATTCGCCTCCGGCTTCGCGCCCAGACTCTTCACGCGATCAAGCTGCGCCTGATACGCCACCATGTCGTCAGCAGACTGCAACAAATAGATCACCGCCTGCAGCCGCTTCCCAGTGATCTCCCACTGCGCGCGCGCAGCATCATCCTTCGCCGCGCCCGCAATCCCTTGAACCAGGTTCAGCGCCCGATTCATCCGCGGCAACGTCAGTTCGATCGTGCGTTGGAACAGCAGATGCGCGCCCCATCCTTCGTATTCGCGCATCGCCTGGATATCCACCAAGTCGGCGGCCTGCTCCTCTCCCTTCGCCTGAAATAAAAATTGCCGGTAATCCTTTTGCTCCGCCGCCGTCAGCTCTTCCGGATACGGCACCATCGGCCGCGTAATCCATCGGTTCAGCACATCGCCAAATCTCAGCATTCCGCCAAAATCCAAAACTTCCAAATTGCGCTGCGCATCGTTCAATGCGCTCCACACCTCAACCAAGTTGTCCGCCTGCTCCTCGCCCACCTCGCTCACAGCGAACGCGCGCAACGTCGCCACGCGTTCCGCCAGCGCGTGCATCGGCGCGTGCAGCGTCACCTTCAGCAAGCGATAATTGAAGTCAACGCTCGCGCTGTCGCCAAAATTGATCAGGAACCGCGCCGGAGTTTCGCGCGACCCTGGCCCGCCGCTCTCGATCGCCGGCACGACGATGCCAACCACAGGATAGAACGCGCCGCCACCTCCGCCGCCGCCAATCGTCGCCACGCCCGCGAACGCCCGTCCATCGGGCCCTTCGCGCCCCTGCACAGCCAAGCCGCGCGGCAACTTGCGCACGATGTTCTGCAGCACGTCCGGCGAAAACGTCGGAATCATCCACTGTCGCGGCGCAATCGGCGTCAGATTGATCTCGATCTGATGCCCCGCGTCCGCGGCTGCCTGTTGCACGTTGATCAGAAATCCCGAAACCCGATCCGCCATCGGCCGGTCCCTGTAATTGCTGTTGCCGTTCACGCCGGGGTAAAGCGACGGCGACCAATCGAAGCCCGAGCCCGCATCGGTCGTCACCCAGTTGAATTGCTCCACCTCCGGGCACGCTTTCAGCAACATCTGCATGGACTCGCGGTACATTCGCAGCGTCTCGGGCTCATCCACGCTCGGCGCGAAGTACGCGTGGCGCGAACGGTTCGGATGATCGATGCGCGGACCGCGCAGTTCTGGATGCGCCGCGAAAAATGCCTCCGGCATCACTGCCGGCTCGTTGGCGCTCCACACTCCCTTCAGCCCGTACTTCACCAGAATCTCGCAGCGCTTTTGCAAAATCCCCTGCACCCGCGCCGCATATTTCATGTCCACATACGGCTGCACGTCCTTCGGCGGAAAAATAATCAGCAGCCCTGCGTGGTGCACGAACCACATCGGATAAGGATCGTCCGCATCCATCTCCCACGTCGCCAGCGGCAGACCATCAGTCACCAGCATGTCGGTCGCCCCAAGGTCCTTCGACAGCTCGGCCTTTCGCTCGAACTGCGCCAAATCCGCAGCATCTCTGCGAGCGACATCATCCGCGGCAACACCCGGCGCTACTCCCTGCGCGTGCAATACCACGGGCACGAAGCTCAGCGTCATTGCGACAACAATCAGCCACGAAATTCTCGTTTTCATAGTCATTCCTTGTCATGAAGCATCGCACACCCGGTCCAGAGAATGCGTATTGTACTCGCGTCTTCGCAGCCGCGACATTCAGTGTTTCAAAACGCTCGTGGCACGCGACGGTCAGCTAAGTCGCGTTGGCCGCCACGCCATTCTGTGGCAGACTGGAGATTCGAGGGGAGCCGGAAAAACACTCCCGCCTCATCGCGAAAAATCCATGGATCCTCAGTTCGTACGAAATTTTTGCATCATCGCGCACATCGACCACGGCAAATCGACGCTGGCCGATCGCCTGCTCGAACTGACCGGCGCGCTCACCCAGCGCGAAATGAGTTCGCAGGTTCTCGATTCCATGGACCTCGAAAAAGAGCGCGGCATCACCATCAAAGCCAAAAGCATTCGCCTGCACTACCGCGCGCCTAACGGCCAGGAATATCAGCTCAACCTAATCGACACGCCCGGCCACGTGGATTTTTCTTACGAAGTCTCGCGCGCTCTTTCCGCGTGCGAAGGCGCGCTGCTCGTCGTGGACGCCAGCCAGGGCGTCGAAGCGCAAACCGTCGCCAACACGTTCCTCGCGGCGCAGCACAATCTCACCATCCTCCCCGTGATCAACAAAATCGATCTGCCTGCCGCGCGCCCCGATGAAATCAAGGAGCAGATCGAAAACGTCCTCGCCATTCCCGCGGCAGACGCGATTCTGATCAGCGCAAAAAGCGGACTCGGTGTCGAAGCCGTCCTCGATGCCATCGTCGCCCGCGTTCCGCCGCCAGTCGGTTCCTCCGATGCGCCGTTGCGCGCCCTGATCTTCGATTCTTGGTTCGATATTTATCGCGGCGCCGTCGTGCAAGTGCGCGTGATGGAAGGAACCATCCGCCCGCACCAGAAAATTCGTCTCTGCGCTAATGATCAGGTGTTCGAGGTCGAAACGCTTGGCGCGCTCACGCCCAAACCCGTGATGCTCGATGAACTCGCCGCCGGCGACGTTGGCTTCGTCGTCGCCAACATCAAGCGCGTCGCTGACGCGCGCGTCGGCGACACGATCGTTGACGCCGCTCGCCCCGCGCCCGCCCTCCCCGGCTTTGAAGCCATCAAGCCCATGGTCTTCGCCGGCCTCTATCCCGTGCAGTCTTCCGGCTACGAGCCGTTGCGCGACGCGCTCGGCAAATTGCAACTGAACGACGCCGCATTTTTCTACGAGCCCGAAACTTCCGCCGCCCTCGGTTTCGGATTTCGCTGCGGATTCCTCGGCCTGCTGCACATGGAGATCGTGCAAGAGCGCCTCGAACGCGAATTCAGCATCGAGCTGATCACCACTGCGCCCAGCGTGCGCTATCGCATCACCACCACCGCCGGCGAAGTGCTGGAAGTAGACAATCCGACAAAATTCCCCTCCCCCAGCTTCATAGCCAAGATCGAAGAGCCGGTCATCACCGCGATGATTATTTCGTCAGAGGAATCCGTCGGCGCGATTCTGCAGCTCTGCGAAGATAAGCGCGGCGTGCAAAAGAATTTTGAATATCTCTCGCCCACCCGCGTTCTGCTTACATACGAGATGCCGCTCAACGAAGTCGTCCTCGATTTTTACGATCGCCTGAAAAGCGTTTCACGCGGCTACGCCTCGCTCGATTACCATCTCTCCGGCTATAAGGAAGGTGATTTGGTGAAGCTCGACGTGCTCGTCGGCGGCGAGCCGGTGGACGCGCTCGTCCTCGTATGCCATCGCGAATTCGCCTACGAGCGCGGCCGCGATCTCGTCACGCGCCTGCGCAAACTCATTCCCCGCCAAATGTTTGAGGTGCCGATCCAAGCCGCGATCGGCAGCCGCGTGATCGCCCGCGAAACCGTCGCCGCCATGCGCAAAAACGTCCTCGCCAAATGCTACGGCGGAGACATCACGCGTAAACGCAAGCTGCTCGAAAAACAAAAAGAAGGAAAGAAGCGCATGAAGCGCGTCGGCAAAGTCGATATTCCGCAGGAAGCTTTCCTCGCCGTGCTGAAAGTCGCCAGCTCTTCTGAGGAAGATTAGAGGCCCGCCTTAGCGAGCGGCTCGGGGCTGAATTATTTCTCCGGCGTCTGCTTGCGCAGAACTTCTGCCGCCAGATTGCCGCGAGAAAGCTGCACGCGCACCTCATCGCCCAAAGCAACTTGCTCGGCAGACCGCAGCACGTTGCCCGCGGTGTCCGTGCAGATCGCATACCCGCGCTCCAGCACGCGCAACGGACTGCGCTCCTCAAGCTGCACGAAAAGCCGCTCCAGCCGCTGCCGTTTCAGCGCCAGCAATCGTTCGATGCGCGCGCCGAGTCCATCGGAACGCTGCGCCGCGCGTTGCCGCCACGCTGCGATGCGTTGCTTTGAGTCGAATGAAACGATTCGCGTTGCCGCTACCGTCAGCCGCCGCCGCAAGCGCTCCGTCCGCGCGTCGAGCGCTTGCCCCAATCGCGCCAGTAATTCATCGGTTTGCTGGCGATTTCGCCGCAACAATTCTTCCAGGCGCCGAAAGCCCACATGCGTCGCAAGCTCGCGCAGCCGGTGCCGCTGTTCGAGCAGCCGATACCGTATGCGCTCGGCCAAATCGCCGCGCAGCTCGCCAAGATGCCGGTTGAATTCCTGCTTCGTGCGCACCACAAGTTCGGCCGCCGCCGACGGCGTCGACGCGCGCACATCCGCCACAAAATCCGCGATCGTGAAATCGGTTTCGTGGCCCACGCCGGAAATGGTCGGAATCGTACACGCCGCGATTGCGCGCGCCAGCACTTCTTCATTGAACGCCCAAAGATCTTCCAGCGATCCCCCGCCGCGCACCAGCAAAAGCACATCCACCGATTGCTTGCGATTGAAGTATTTGATGCCCGCCACGATCTCTGCCGCAGCGCCTTCGCCCTGCACCCGCGTCGGATAAATCAACAAATGCAAATTCGGAAATCGCCGCCGCAATATTCGCACCACGTCGCGAACCGCGGCGCCGCGCGGCGAAGTGATGATTCCCACGCGTCGTGGCAGCGCCGGCAACGGACGCTTGCGCGCCGCATCGAACAACCCTTCCTTTTCCAGCTGCTTTTTCAATTGCTCGAAAGCCAGTTGCAGCGCGCCCAGCCCCACCGGCTCGATGTGCTCGGCATAAAGCTGATATTCGCCGCGCGGCTCGTAAACTCCGATCGAACCGCGCACCGTAACTTTCAATCCATCTTCCGGCCGGAATTTCAGCCGCTGCGCCTGATTGCGAAATGTTACGCAGCGAATCTGCGCATGCGCATCCTTCAGCGTGAAATAAATGTGCCCCGGCTGCGAAACGTGGCAGTTCGAGACCTCGCCTTCAACCCAAACATCGGTAAACGCTCCGGCCAAAAGATCGCGGATGCGCTCGGTCAGTTCCTTCACCGACCAGATCTTTTTCCCTGGCGCGAGATTGAGTTGGAATTGCGTCATCGGCGAAAATGATTTACGACCCAGAATAAGAATGTGAGAACCACACTGACAATCAAACAAGTGACGATCGGAAAATAAAACGCTCCATTCTTACCGCGATACACGATGTCTCCCGGCAACCGGCCGAGGGGAAACGGCAAGCGTCCACCGAGTAGCAAGAACGCTCCAGTCACCGCGATCACCGCGCCGGCGATAACCAGAAGCTTGCCGAACTCCCGCGCTGGTTCCATGCCGCCATTCTACAGAAGCGGCCCGCGCAAGGCACTGCCGACCGGCTGGGCCCGCGCTGCGGCGCTACAGCAGTTCGTAGCCCGCGAAAAAGTAGCCGATCTCAAACGCCGCGGTTTCCGGAGCGTCCGATCCATGCGTGCAATTGAATTGAATGCTGGTGCCGAATTCGCGGCGAACGGTGCCGGCGGCGGCTTTGGCGGGATCGGTGGCGCCCATGGTCTCGCGCCAGCGCGAAATTGCGGATTCGGCTTCGAGCACAGCGACAACGACTTGTCCCGAGCTCATGAACTCCGTGAGCTCCGCGAAAAATCCCTTTCCGCGATGCACGGCGTAAAATCCTTCGGCCTCGGCGCGCGTCAGTCGTAGCGATTTCAGCGCCACGATGCGAAAACCGGCCTTTTCAATCCTCGCCAGAATTTCGCCCGCAAGTTTTCGCCCAGTGGCGTCAGGCTTTACGATGGACAGCGTTCTTTCGACAGCCATAATTTCGCTCCTCTAATTTCTCACCCGCCATATTTTCCGATCGCTCTGGTTCTGCATGGCGCTATTTTCCGATTGCCGCCGCCAGCGTGGCGCCGATATCCGCGGGACTCTGCACGCAATGAATTCCCGCGGCGGACATCGCTTCGTATTTTTCCTTCGCCGTGCCGGAGCCGCCGCTGATGATCGCGCCGGCATGTCCCATGCGCCGGCCGGGTGGCGCCGTTTGCCCGGCGATGAAACCCACCACCGGCTTTTTCACGTGCGCATGAATATATTCGGACGCTTGCTGCTCCGCGTTTCCACCAATTTCACCGATCAGAATGATCGCGCGCGTATCCGGATCTTCGTGAAATAGCCGAATCGCGTCAAGAAACGACGTCCCGATGATCGGATCGCCGCCGATTCCGATGCACGTGGATTGTCCAATTCCCAGACGCGTCAATTGGTCCACGGCTTCGTACGTCAGCGTGCCGCTGCGGCTCACCACGCCAACTTGGCCCGCTTTGTGGATGCGGCCCGGCATGATTCCGATTTTGCACTGCCCCGGTGAAATAATCCCGGGGCAATTCGGCCCGATCAAGCGCGTGCGCGAATCTTTCAGCACAGCCGCCACACGCACCATATCGAGCACCGGCACACCTTCCGTGATGCACACCACGAGCGGCAGTGCAGCATCGGCGGCTTCAAGGATCGCATCAGCGGCGAATGGCGGCGGCACAAATATCACCGAGGCGTTGGCGCCGGTCTCGCGCGCAGCTTCCGCAACCGTATTGAAAACCGGCACGCCCAGGTGCAGCGACCCGCCCTTCCCCGGCGTCACTCCGCCGGCGACTTTCGTCCCATATTCGATCATCTGCTCGGTGTGAAATGTGCCTTCGCGCCCGGTGATCCCTTGCACAAGGAGTTTTGTCTTGTCGTTGACCAGGATGCTCATCGCGTTTTCCCCGAGGCCGTTGCCGCGAGCGCCACGATTTTTTGCGCGCCGTCGTTCATATCCATCGCAATCGAAAAATCCAGCCCCGATGAACTCAGGATTTCTTTTCCCTGCTCGACGTTCGTCCCTTCCATGCGGATGACGATGGGCACTTTGATTTTCAGCTCGCGCGCCGCGGCCACCACGCCCGTGGCCAGCACGTCGCAGCGCAATATGCCGCCGAAAATATTGATGTACACGCCGCGCACGCTGCGATCGCTGATCAATATCTTGAAAGCGTTCTTCACCTGCTCGGCGGAAGCGCCGCCGCCGACATCCAGAAAATTCGCGGGCGATCCGTCAGCCAATTTAATAATGTCCATCGTAGCCATCGCCAGGCCAGCGCCGTTGACCATGCAGCCGACCGTGCCGTCCAGCTTGATGTAGTTCAGCTTGAAATTTGACGCCTCCACTTCGAGCGGCTCTTCTTCGTCCAGATCGCGCAGCACCGCGATGTCTTTATGCCGATAAAGCGCGTTGTCGTCGAAATTCATTTTCGCGTCGAGCGCCACGAGCTTGCCTTCGCCGGTCAGCACCAGCGGATTGATCTCGGCCAGCGAAGCGTCGGTCTCGATAAACGCGCGATAAAGCGATTGCAAAAACGCCGCGGCGTGACTCACCGATTCGCCTGGCAAGCCCAGACCGAAAGCGATCTTGCGCGCTAGATACGCTTGGAATCCGGCCGCGGGAGACACAGTTTCTCGCAAAATCGCCGCAGGATTCGTGCGCGCCACCTCTTCGATTTCCACTCCGCCCGCGGCGCTAGCCATCAACACCGGCGCTGCGACAGCGCGATCCACGAGCACGCTCAAATACAATTCGCGCTTGATATCCAGTCCCTCTTCGATCAGCAGCCGCTTCACCACGCGCCCGCCCGGCCCGGTCTGCGGCGTCACCAGCGTCATCCCCAGCATTTTCGCCGCTAGCTCGCCCGCCTCAGCTGGCGATTTCGCAAGCTTCACGCCGCCGCCCTTTCCGCGCCCGCCCGCATGAATCTGCGCTTTCACAACGACCACCTTTGTACCCAGCCGCTCGGCCGCGGCCCGCGCCTCGAGCGGCGTCGTCACCATCTCGCCGCGCGGCGTAGGCACACCAAAGCGGCGCAGTATCTCCTTCGCTTGATATTCGTGGATCTTCATCGGCCGTCCATCAGCGCGGAATTATTTGTTGCACGCAAATCAAGAAGTTTAGCCGGAACGCCGCGCGCCTACAAGGACGCGGGCTTGCGTCAATTTGCGATGCCTATTTCACTTCGAGGATTTCTTTCTCTTTGGCGGCGGAAAGATCTTCGATTTTCTTGATCTCTTGCTGTGTCAATTTTTCGAGTTCATCGACGGTGCGCTTGCGGTCGTCTTCGCTGATCGTCTTTTCTTTTTCCAGCTTTTCGACGGCTTCCTTGATATCGCGCCGAATGTTGCGCACCGCCGTCCGATGATTTTCCAGCACCTTGTGCAGATGCTTCACCAGATCTTTGCGCCGCTCTTCGGTGAGCGCCGGAATCGGCACGCGGATATTCTTGCCGTCGCTCGAAGGATTCAGGCCCAGGTCGGACGTGCGAATGGCCTTATCGATCAGCGCGACGGCGCTTGGATCCCATGGCGCGATCAGAATCATCGAAGGCTCGGGCACCGCCATGGTGCCAAGCTGATTGATGGGCATCGGCGTGCCGTGATAATCCACGCGGATATTTTCCAGCAGCGAAACATGAGCGCGGCCCGTGCGCACCGTTCCCAGGTCCTTGCGGAAATCTTCGACGGCTTTTTCCATCCGCGCCTTGGCCTGCGCCGCGGCGTCTCTACTATTGGCGATGGTCATTGGATTGGCCTCCGTTCAGCCGGCGCCGATGTACGAGCCGACTTGTTCGCCCATCACCACGCGCTTGATGTTCCCCGGCACGTTCATATTGAAGACGATGATGGGCATTTTATTGTCCATGCACAGCGAGATCGCGGTCGAATCCATCACGGAAAGCCCGCGCTTGATCACGTCTAGATAGGCGATCTTCTTGAAAAATTTCGCGTTCGGAGTTTTTTCCGGGTCTGCGTCGTAGATGCCGTCCACGCGCGTGGCCTTCAAAATCACCTGCGCCTTGATTTCCATCGCGCGCAGCGCCGCGGCGGTATCGGTTGAAAAATACGGATTCCCTGTGCCCGCCGCAAAGATCACCACGCGCCCCTTTTCCAAATGGCGCATGGCGCGGCGCCGGATAAAGGGCTCGGCCACGGTGTGCATTTCGATCGCACTCTGCAACCTCGTAACGACGCCCTGCTTCTCGAGCGCGTCCTGCAGCGCGAGTCCGTTGATCACGGTCGCCAGCATGCCCATCTGGTCCGCCGTGGCGCGCTCGATGGAAAGGGCGCCCTGCCGCGTGCCGCGAAAAATATTTCCGCCGCCCACCATGATGGCCACGTGCACGCCCAGGTCGCTCACGTCTTTCAGCTCGCGCGCGATTCCCGCCACGGTTTCGGCGTGAATGCCGAAGCCCTGCGAGCCTTGCAACGATTCGCCGGAAAGCTTCAGTACCACCCGGTGGTATTTGGGTTCATCCGCTGCGGCGCGTGAAACTGAGGAATCGGATTTAGCCATGCCGGCGTTGCCTGGCGGGCATTCTAGCAGAGAATCCCGGCCTGGGAACATCCTCGCGCTGACGCTCGCGCGACTGCGCGCACCACGCCGCGCGCGTCACTTCTGTGGCGCCGCGCCTTCGCCCACTTTCAGGCGAACGAAGCGGCGGATCGAGATATTCTCGCCGAGCTTGTGGATCATCTGGCTCACCATCTCTCCGATGGTCACCGATTCATCCTTGATGAAGTGCTGCTCGTAAAGGCAGGTCTCTTCGTAAAACTTCTCCATCTTGCCTTTGACGATGCTCTCGACAATTTTCTCGGGCTTGCCGGTAGCCTTGGCCTGCTCGCGGTAAATTTCGTTTTCGCGCTCCAGAATTTCCGGCGTCACTTCTTCGCGCCGCACAAATCGCGGATCGAGCGCGGCCACGTGCATGGCCACGTCGTGGCAGAGCTTCTGAAAATCCTCGGTGCGCGCCACGAAATCGGATTCGCAATTCACTTCGACGATCACGCCGATTTTCCCGCCCGCGTGAATGTAGTGGCCGATCAAGCCCTCACTGGCCTCGCGCTGCGCCTTCTTGGCCGCGGCCGCCTGGCCCTTCTTGCGCAGGACGCTGATCGCTGCTTCGATGTCGCCGCCGGTTTCGGCCAGCGCGTTGCGGCAATCGGCAAATCCCGCGCCCGTGCGTTCACGCAGTTCCTTCACAAGCTGCGCCGGAACGTTCGGCGGGTCAGGTGTTGATGCAGGTGTCGTTGTCATGTTTGGACCCTAAGTCTTCGCTTCCGGAGTTTCGGGAATCGCGGCGGCCGCAACCGCGGGCGCGGCTGGCTCAACCGGCGGTTCTTCGGGGGCAGCGGCGTCCGCTGCAGGCTCAGCACCCTCTTGCCCGGGCTCCACGAAATCGCCTTCTTGTTTCTCGTACGATTCGTAAGCGCTCGTATCGACGTACTCGACGGCTTCGCCATCGGCGGCGCCGCCTTGCGCAATCTTTTCTTCGGCGATCTGCGTTTGCTCGAACGCCTGCCGCCCTTCGACCACGGCATCGGAAATTTTCGACGTGAACAGACGAATCGCGCGCAACGCGTCGTCATTGCCGGGAATCACCCAGTTCACCTGTTCGGGATCGCAATTCGTATCCACGATCGCCACCACCGGCACGCCCATACGCCGCGCTTCGCGCACCGCGATCGCTTCGGCATGCGAATCCACCACGAACATCGCATCCGGCAGCGCCGTCATATTCTCCACGCCTTCCAGATTTTGATTCAGGTGCTTCATTTCGCGCTCTAGCCGCGCCGCTTCTTTTTTCGAGAGCTGCGCCATGCGCCCATCTTCGATCATGGCCTTCAGCGTCTTCAATCGCTTGATCGATTTCTGCAGCGTGGCCCAATTTGTCAGCGTGCCGCCCAGCCAGCGGTGATTCACAAAAAACATTCCGCAGCGCTTCGCTTCTTCCGCCACCGCGCCCTGCGCCTGTCGCTTGGTTCCCACGAACAAAATCACGCGGCCTTGTGCGCTCAACTCGCCCACAAATCGGCTGGCATCGCGGAACATCTTGAGGGTTTTCTGCAGGTCAATGATGTGAATCCCGTTGCGTTCGCCGAAGATGTATTCCTTCATCTTGGGGTTCCAGCGCCGGGTCTGGTGGCCGAAGTGCACCCCGGCCTCCAACAACTCCTTCATCGTAATTTCGACTGCCAACGTTCCTCCTTAATAGATTGAGTGTTTAACAGCACCACGGAAGACGTCGCCGTCCGCCGAACACCCTCTTGCCGGCTGCTTGCCGGCCGTGAATTCGGCCCCGCCTGCGGGCCGCTGCTGCCTTTTTCCAGACAACTTTAACGCTTGCTGAACTGGAACCGCTTGCGCGCGCCCTTCTGTCCGTACTTCTTGCGCTCTTTCATGCGCGAATCGCGGGTCAGAAATCCATTCTTGCGCAGCCCCGGCCGCAATTCCGGATTGAACGCCGCGATGGCCCTCGACAATCCCATGCGCACCGCATCCGCCTGCCCGCCCACGCCGCCGCCGAGTACGGAGGCCTTGATGTCAAATTGGCTCACCGTCTCCGTGAACTTCAGCGGATCGGTCGCGCGCGTGCGCCACGCCACGTTGCGGAAATATTCTTCCGGCGTGCGCCCGTTCACCGTGAATTTACCGGAGCCCAGGCGCAGATACACGCGGGCGATCGCTTCCTTGCGCCGCCCCGTGCCGTAAAATAGTGTCTTGGCGGTCGCCCGCTCCGGGCGGCTCGCTTCGATTGGTTGTGACGTCTCGCTCAACGTTCCCCCTCAAATCCGTGAGTCTGTTTTATCGCGCAAACTTCGCGCATCGTGTTGCGCCCATCGCCCGGAGAAACTCCGCCGTACGTTGGCTTTTCCGCATGAACGAATTGCTGCCGTGGCGATTAAAACGCGAGCGGCTGCGGCTTCTGCCCTGTGTGCCGGGCGAGACCCTTGTCGTCCAAATAGACCCGGAGCTTGCGTGCGCGGCGCGCGCGAAGTTTATTCTTCGGCAGCATGCCCAGGACGGCTTCGCGCACCATCCAATCGGCGCGCCCTTGGCGCAAGCGCTTCGCCGGAACTTCCTTCAATCCTCCGGGGAAGCCGCTGTGATGGCGATAAACTTTCTGCTCCAGCTTGTTCCCAGTCAGCACGATTTTATCGGCGTTGATCACCACCACGTGATCCCCGCAATCCATGTACGGCGTAAATGTCGGCTTGTCTTTGCCGATCAGCATCCGCGCCACTTGCGCTGCCAGACGCCCCAACGGACGCCCGGAAGCGTCCACCACAAACCAGGAATTCCCCGCCATCATTGCTTCGGCCTCGCGGCCCTTCGGAACATAGGTCGACATCTCTAGGTGACACCCTTCCCTATTAGGACAAACAACTAACGATAAAGGACGCCTGCTGGTTTGTCAACGCGCCGGCGGGCTTGCCGCTGCGGCCGCGGGCGCTGCGCTCGGCGGCGTCTGCCGCGCTCCCGGCGGGACGTACGGTGTCAGTTGCGGCGGCGTCGCGTCCGGCTGCGCCAACCACACACGCCGATCGTGATAATAATCCAGCAACGGCTGAATATCGACGCCGGGAATTTCCCGCGCCCACACAATTTTGGCACTGTCAATTTCCGCGCGGTTGTAAACCCATTCCCATGTCGGATCGTGCTGCGGACCGTAACGAACAATCACCAGCTGCTTTCCTGGCGCTGAGTCGAGCTGGGATTCGATCACGTCCCGTCGCACCGACGGCTTGTAAACTTCGAACGGCTGGGAAGTCGCATTGACCGCTTGCGACGCGATCGATCCAAGCGAAATCAGCACGACCGCGCGAGTGAGCCCGACGCCCACGGCCCAGCCGCGCACGTGCCAGCGCCGAACATGGCGCAGACTCTGCGCCAGAAGCGCGAAGACCGTGGCCGTAAGCGGCGCGGCGTAGTGCGGCCAAAACCACACCACTGCGAACAGTCCCGCCGCGCAAACTCCGAATTGCGCCGCCAGAAAACGCACGCGGCGATCGCGCAGCACCCACGGCAAACCCAGAAGGCACAACGCCAGCTCCTTGCCCAAGAAAAAATTAAAGAACTCGGTGATCCGATCCCAGGCGCCAGCCCGGATGTCGTCCCAGCTCCCGTCGAACTGCGCCGGCGCCCACACATTGTAATAGTTGTCGAATTGCGGATTGTTGTAGACCGGGCTGGGCCGCGGCGATTGCCATACAAACTTGGGCTGCAGGTTATAGGCGCGCTCATAGGCAAGATACGGGGGCACGAAGGCATGGTTGGTGACGCGCCAGTTGTAATAACCCATCCAAACGCCGCAAACCAGCAGCACCGCCGCCATTGGCATCGCAGTCCGCACGAACAGCCTCGCTCGCGCCCATGGTCGCTGCTTCCACAGCCAAATCCCGAGCGCCGCTACCACCGTCGCGAAAAAAATCAAACCTTCGATCGGCCGGCTGTTCGCCAAAATCGCCGCGCCCGCGCCCATCCACAACGCGTAACGCGGCCGCGCCGTTCGCAATAGCCGCGGCAGCGCTCCCACCGCCAGCGCGCCGCCAATCGCCGCCACTGCCCCGCCCCAGTAATTTTCCACCCAATCGTTGAACACCGCGAAGCGCAGCAGCACCAGAATGCCGGCGAGCAACGCCCAACGCGCCGGCAGCCATCCTTGCAACATCCACAGCACCGCGCCGCACATCACGCCCACGCTTAGCAACACGCCGATCCACGGATGGCCCAGCAACTGCCCAATCGCCAGCGCAAATCCCTGCCCCGGCGGATATTTTGAGGCGTACGTCGGATGCTGCAGCACATGAAACGTCTCGAAGAATATCCACATCGCATGCGGAGGATTGGTTAGCCGCCAGTGCGCAAACGTATCGCCGGCCAGCAGATAGCTATATTCGTCGTGATACAGCGGCACCGGCAGGCGGTCGATCGGCAGAAATGCCACGCGAATCAGGATCGCCGCAATCGAAATCGAAATCACGGCCAGTCCCTTCTTCAGCGCGAAACGCGATCCGATCCGCTCGATGGGTCGAAACACACCGTCGCCCAGCCGCGGAGCGGCGCACGCCAGGAAAAGAAACACGTAGAAGCAAACCCAATCCAGGTTATTTTGCAGCGCGTCTTCGATAAAAGAGAGGAGATGGTGCATGGGTTACGCCGCCGATCCAGCGTCGCTCGAGCCGGCCGGCGGTCTGCTCGGCGGCCCGCGCAATTCGCGCCGGGCCGCCGACAGTTTACGCGTAAATCAGCTCGCCGTCTTCGCCGCGTGCGGTGGAGTCGCCACGGCCGGACGCACAAACGCCGGCTTCGCAAAATCGCGGCTTTCGCCTTCGGCGCCCGCTCGGTCGATTTCGATCGCGCCTTTGAAGTAGGCTCCGTCTTCGATCATGATGCGCGCGGTGGTCAGGTCGCCGACCACGGAGCCATCTTTCTTGATCTCGATACGGTCTTTCGCGCGAAGATTGCCCTTCACGCTGCCGTACACCACCACTTCGCGCGCCACGACGTCCGCGGTGAGCTTCGCGCTCACGCCGACAGTCAGCTTGCGTTCTTCCAGCTGAATCAATCCTTCGACGCTGCCGTCGATGTGCAAATCTTCGTTGCCGGTTATTTCACCCTTTACGTGCAGGCTCGCACCCAGACGCGCAACCGCGCCGGCCGGTGCCGTGCCAACGGGACGTATCGCATCGCTGCTCATGCCAGTTCCCTCCCCAACGGCCGAAGCCGGAATCGACGATCTTGACGAGCTGTCCTGATTCGACTGCGTCGCTGGTTTTGTGGTCTGCGGCGCGTCGGTCTTCTTATTCCACATGGGCCCTCCTCGGTCAGCGAGACACCGCCACTTGGCGTGACGGCCGGACCGGGGTGCCGCTCAATTTATGTTGTGGGGTGCAACGCGGCAAGTGGAACTTCGGTGTTGTGTACGCGAATGGTACACGGTACGCAAGATGCTGGAGACTGTCCTGATGGGCAGCGCCGCGCCGGCCTCAGTACTTGCGCAACACTCCGACCACGCGCCCCTGAATCTTCACGTCCTGCGCCGCGACGACGATCGGCTGCATTTCAGAATTCGCAGGCTGCAAGCGCACTTTGCCGCTCGATTCGCGGTAGAAGCGCTTCAGCGTGGCATCCTCGCCGCCCACCAGCGCGACCACGATCTCCCCCGCATTCGCCACTTGCGTCTGTTCCACGACGATGAAATCGCCATCCATAATATGATCTTCCACCATCGAGTTGCCTTTCACCTGCAAGACAAATCGATTGTCGCCGCGCGCGAATTCCCCCAGCGAAAATGTTTCCTTCTCTTCCACCGCCTCCAGCGGACGGCCCGCCGCGATCCGCCCCATCAACGGCAATTCCGTGGCGTGGCGCTCAATCACCTGCTCGCGCACGGACTTCGGCAATTCCAGCACCTCTATCGACCGGCTCTGGTTGTATCCGCGCCGAATAAATCCCTTTCGCTCCAGCGTCGAAATATGCTTATGCACCGTCGCCAGCGAAGTCAGCTTCAGCGAGCGCGCCATCTCCTCAAAGCTCGGCGAATACCCGTGCTTATCGTGAAATCCAACCAGAAAATCCAGCACCTGCTTTTGCCGTTTCGTCAGTGTCATCGCGCTCCTCCACCCTCCGCCTTGCGCTTTCTCCGCCTCTGCGAGTCTTCGCGTTCTCAGCGTCTCTGCCCGCCTGCCGCCGGGCAGGCGTTATCTTTCGCCTCCAGCAGTTTAGGCGAATAGAAGGCGAATGTAAAGCAAGTTCGCGCCGCGGTAGTGGGCCAGTTTGGAAAGCAGAAAAAAAATCAGAAAATCACGATGGAATTTCGGGGCGCGTTTTTGCAAGGGTGCAAGCATCCCCTGTTCGCAATAAAAGTTTTAGGGATTCTGGCAAGACCCCAAAATTCTTAGTTGCGACTAAAAGCTCATCGGTCACAACGTGCTCAAACCTCACATCAGTAAGGTCTAAGGCAGCATTACAACCCTTACCGGAAAAGTCCAAGCGTGTTTCGTCTGGAGACAAGACAAAAGCCCCCACAGCCGCGAAGGAAATTCCATCTCCGATACCGACGAAGGAAAGCCAAACGGTTGCGGAAGCGATATTCCACTTCCGCAATAGGTTCCATCCCGCCATTTCCAGAGATGAGTCCATGTTTCTTTTGATGGCTTCCGGGCTTGGATTCAAGACAGCCGCAGCACTCTGCGCTCGCTTCCGCATGAAGTTCCAGAGGCCGTTGCGAGCAATACGCGCAGCGTTAAGCAAGTCTACGCGGCTTCCCGCTTCGCTTGGGAAGAAAGCAAGCCTACCACTTCCGAGAGTTCCCAAACATGATCGCTAACGCCTGCTTCCATCGCGGGAGTGACGCGCAGCGTTTGGTGAACGCGGCAGAAATTGTAGTACATGAAGTAGAGCGCGAGCGCGTGCTGGTGGTTTTCCACTTTCTTCGAGAACGCATTCGTCAGCCGCGTGAATCTCCGCATGGACATTCGCATCGTAAGGTTTTGCCGCTCGACGTAACTTGTGGAAATGTGTCGGCGGTTTGGCCGCCCGGTAACAACCGTGGGAACTGCGCCGATGCATTCTGCCGGGCTGTAGCGAGCTTCTTTGTCGCGCGGGTCGCGTCCGTAGAGTTTGACCAACATCGCGTAATCAACCTCAGTGCCGAACGCGAGATCGACAGCCGTGAGATAGACGCCGTGGCCGTCCGTGGTCAATTGAACGCGATTGGCGAGCCGTCCCGCCAGATCGTACATGAAGTGCTGCGCGTCCCACGCCGAACGCCGTCCCACGCGCCAAGAGGCAATGAGCTTGGTATCGGCACAGAGCGCGGTCCAAGTCCACACGTCACCATATCCGAAGTGTCCGCGCATTTCTGCCGGTACGTTCTTTTCCTTGGCGTAGCAGAAAGACCAAATTTCGTCGCACTGGATGCGCTTGCACGGAAGATTGCGAAGCGTGTTGCGCTGATATTCCGCGCACGCCACGCCAACCCGCGCGAGAAGTTTGATGACGGTATCTTTCGCAACGCCCGTCATTCTCACCGTGGCGCGAATCGAATTCCCTTCGACCAGGGCCGCGATAACCGCTGCTTGGCGTTCAATTGGGAGTGTGTTCATGCGTGAGATTATGCATGACCGCTCAAGCAGTGCCAAGCGTTATTTTCCTTATCCGCTCAAGCATAGGGTGGTATACTTCCCCCGTATACGGAGGGACCGTATGACGGTATGCGTGGCCGTTCTGTGCGACGAAGGGCGAGCGATTGTATTGGCGTCCGACAAGATGGTTGGCAAAGGGTATATCGAAGCCGAGCCCGACATAGCGAAGCTGCAAATGATTCATCCCCATTAGATGATGATGCTTTCTGGGAATGACATATCTCCGCTGCTAGACCTCGCGGACCTTGTAAGAAGTGAACTCCCGCCCACAAAAGAAGCCTCTCTCGAAACGGTCAAAGAAGTTATGCAGAGGAACTACGAGCTTATTCGCATAAAAAGAGCGGAGGCGACCTACCTCAAACCGATTGGATGGACGATTGAACGGTTTAGCAAAGAGGGTAATCAATCGCTTCCGAACTATGAGGAAATTCAAGCGCGGTTTGGAGAGTACGAGCTAGACGTAACCATTCTCGTAGCGGGATTTGACCGCACACTGTCGCCGCCCGGCAAGATATTCACAATGTCAGGCGAGCACAGAGGGATTCCAATTCGCTGCGACATTCCGGGCTTTGCTGCGGTTGGCAGCGGCGGGATCGGCGCAGAGTACATGCTGTTTTTCCGCGACGTGAGCGAGAAGATTCCCATTCGGAAGGCCGTATACTACGCCTTGGAAGCAAAGTATTTTGGCGAGCAGGCGACAGGCGTAGGACCGAGAACCGATATGCTTGTCCTTCAGTTCGACGGCAACGCGATGCGAATTGCGCCGATCAATGACGAAAAAACCATCGAGAGAAAGCTGATTCCGATTTGTGAAAAGCTGGAACCTCAGGAACTCGGCAACGACGAGGTAGACGTTCTAAACTCCCTACGTGAGTTGAAGGGCTTGCCGGACCTACCGAAGAAGCGAGCGAGCAAAACAAGAAAGAAGTGACTCGCCGCCAGCTTGCTTGGCGTGCCGAGAGACACGCGACATACTCCACAGACGAAGTGAAGGGAGAATCCGATGCTCGAAATCCTTGCGATTATCAGCGTAATACTGCTTGGATGGATTGCATTCCACGCCTGGGTAGTGGCTTACGAGGTGTCCGCGCTGCGCGAGGGCGTCAAAGACTACCTCAATAAGCATCCGTGATCGCCAAATTCGGGGGTTCATTCTGAAGGTCGGACGAACACGTGACACAGCGTTTTAAGCCTGCTTTTTCCACCTTGATTGCGCGGCCGCTCTAGCAATTCGGCTGCGCTGTTCCGGCGTAAGATTCGCGGCGCGTGCCACCCCACCTTTCAAGCCGCCTTTGCGCCCGAGCGCGACCGCATGGGGGTTTTTCCGATGCTTGCGCTGCTTCGGCACCAACGCCCCGCCTGTGGCCGTCTCTACTACCCGCAAAGCGTTCTTGATCGCGTCGCTATCCCTGCTTGAGCGTTTCGCCATGATGGAAAACAGCGTTGCACATCCCCAACCTCAAATCAAGTGGCCTAAACCACCAAACTGGCCCACTACCCGCGCCGCAGTACTGGGTCAGTTTCCGATGCGCGCTCACCGGAGAAGTGCATTGCCCACGAGCCAAATGTCCGATAATCCGTGCGAGCTCAATCGGTCGATGCAACACTATCCAATCAGTTGATCCGGCAATACTTCCCGTAGAGAACCGATTTGTCAGGCTGCGCTCAATCAGGCCTAGACAGGGGGCGTTCCGTTTGAATCAACGCTCGCGAACGACTCTAGCTGTTGGGAGTGCTGCAAGTAGACTTCGGGCTGGTGTTGCGTCCACCCATTGGGACCGCCCGACTTATCGGGACTTAGGAACTGCGGGTAATCAAGCCACGTGCTGTGAGCCGCGGCACGAGCCCGGCGTGTAGAAATCGCGCTAATCAACCCGGCCGAGGTATTTGTCCAGCCACGCGAGTACTTCTTTCACCAGTTCAGGGCGGCGGTTTGTAACATCGTGAGGAGTGTCCAATTCAACGTGCCGCTTATCGGCCTCGGGCGTACCCAGCATCCGAAACATTGGGTCTTGCGCTTTTTCGACTGAGAAGACGTAATCGTAGCGGCCGTTCACCATCAGTACGGGCTTCTTCAGGCGCGGCGCAAAATCAGCCTGATCGCCGCCGATGGGCGGCCGGTAGAGGAAATAACCGCCATCCAGAAAGACCACGGCCTTCAGCCTGTCTTGAAACAGCGCAGAATAGATCACTCCTTCGGCCGAGCCCATGCTGACTCCAAGGTAAGCGAGTTTGTCGTTGTCGATATCGGGGCGCGTTGCCAGATAATCGAGCGAGCGCCCGACATCCTTCGCGTGTTGCGTCAGGTACTCCAGGTCCGAAGAACTCCCCGGTAGCACGTGCTTGAGCCTTCGCTCATATGTGTCCTGATAGACGGGATACAGAACGGCGCGACCGCTCTGAACGATGTAGTCGAAAAATTTTATGTCTCCGAGTGTCTGGCTGCTGTGAATACTCAGAATGTTCGCACTCGGAAAAAAGATCACCGTTTGGTATGGTGGCTGAACTTTTTTCGGGACGAAGAGGTACGCGGCCATTCGTTCGTTGTTGTAGGCCGTATCGTAGGTGATCTTTTCTTCGCGCCAATCCGCAGTGTCCTGCACCACCCCTTCCACTTTCGCGTTCAACGGAGTCTTGTCATAAGCATACATCGCCCGGTAGGCGCGGAAGACGTCGTCCGACACGGGCTTGAAAACGGAAAAGTCGCGGTCCATCGTCTTAACGGTTGCCGTGGCAGCCGGAGGCAGCGGAGCGAGGTTACGAACGCAACGGAAACCATTTTCGGGCGAGCGATCGAAAGGTGAAAGAGCTTCCGGATCGGAATAAAAGTAGGACTGCGACTTCCACGCTCCGCCAAGAATGAACTTCCTGTTTTCGCCGGCGTCGTTCAGCATCCACTCCCGCACATTGCCGGCCATATCGTACGTGCCGTACGGTCCCAGCCCCCTGAATGAGCCAACCGGCGCGAGGTTGTTGAGCGAAATGTTGCTCGCGCGAATGATATATGGTCCCGCAGCCGGCGGAGCTGCAAGGTACCACTGCGCGAACGCGGGCAGGCTCTTACCCGCGAATGCGGCATAGGCGGAAGCCTCGTACCAACTGACGCCGGATACCGGATAATCGGCTTGCCCTTCCGGATAGTGGCCGCCTTCCCAGGTCGATGGTCCGGGGCGGCCGGAGCTGTCGCGAAGAATATCCATGGCTTCACTCCAGCTCAGTTCGCGACCGTCTTGTACGAACTTCTCGGTCCAGAACTCTTGCTTTTGATATCCGCCACTGTCAACGAACTCCTGATATTGCCGGTTCGTCACCTCGAATCGATCGATATAAAATGAGGGCAACAAGTAACCGCCGACCGGTCCGACAAATTGTATGAAGTTGGCCCACCGTTGCCCGCCGACCCATGACATGCCCGGCGGAGCGGCTTGCTCCGAGTCCAATGCGAAATTCATCTGATCATAAGTTTCAGGGGCAGAGACGAATTCCCCGGCGCCTGGTTTTGAGACCTTCCACCGAAAATACCCGGTCGGAATCGTGATGTTTGTCAACGGAGTTTCGCCGAGCCGGTACCATTTGCTATTGGGGGACAGGTAGTCTTGTATCTCAATTGTCGCGCCGGGAGGCGTCGACGCGATTGAAACGACGCGCGTGTCGTCTGCCGCTACCTGTGCGAGTTGCGGATCGCCCGGCAGGTATTTTTGCGCTTGCTTCAGCAAACGAAATGCCACCAGGAATTGGTCGTCGTCTTCAAGCTTGGCGATGGCGGGAACCGCCTCCTCGCGCGCCCAACGGCGTTTTTCAGATCGCTGATAGAACCAATATCCCGCTGCCGCGAGAAATGCCACCAAGAGTCCCGCCGGAATGGCGTACTTGAGCGGCATCCTCACATTGCGACTCGCGGGTTCGGTCGCGGTGCCACTCAAACGAACGGCGACGGCGGAAAGATCGCGGGACATCTCCGCAGCGGATTGGTAGCGCTTGGTTACATCCTTTTCGAGCGCGTGCGAGACGATGCGGTCGGCTTCTTCCGGCGTATCCGGGCTAAGCTTCCTCAGCGGATTCGGAGTGTCCTCGGTGACGGCGCGGAGCAGCGCCAACGCGCTTCGGCCTTCAAACGGCGCCTTGCCGGTCAGTGATTCGTAAAGTACGACGCCGAAGCTCCACAGGTCGGTTCGGGAATCAACGACCTTTCCTTCGGCCTGCTCGGGCGACATATAAAGCAGCGTGCCGACCGGGCCGCGCGTCGCCTCAAACGACATTGTGACGTCGCCAGCCTCGGCCGGCGCCAGCAGCTTCGCCAACCCGAAATCCAACACCTTGGCGTGGCCCTTCGGCGTAACCATGATGTTTGCGGGCTTCAGGTCACGATGCACCACTCCCTGTTCGTGTGCCTCCTCAAGTGCTGAGGCGATCTGGACACCCAGCGACGCAACTTCCTTCGCCGGAAGCGGTCCGGATTTCAGTTTTTGCGCGAGCGACATTCCGGGGACGCACTCCATCACCAGATAGTCCACTCCCTCCTGATCGCCGACGTCATACACCGCAGCAATGTTCGGATGGCTAAGTCTGGCGAGCGCGAGCGCTTCTTTGCGGAAACGCCGCCGCGCAGGTTCGTCGGTCAGCAGGCCGGGGGGAAGCACCTTGATGGCGACAACGCGGTCCAGGCGCGTGTCCCGCGCGCGATAGACCTCGCCCATTCCCCCGGCCCCCAGCGTGCCGAGGATTTCGTATGGCCCGAGCTTCGAGCCGCTCTTGAGCGCGTGCTCGTCTCCCTCGGCCTGCGCGGAGCGGGGGGTGTCGCCGGACTGCGCGGAGCGCATTGCCTCAATCGGCGAGCGCTCCATAAATCCGCCGCCGCCCGCTTGATCGTGCGCTGCGATCAGCGAGTCCACTTCATGGCGCACGTCCGGTTCCTCGCACGCTGAATCGAGATAGGCGGCCCTCTCAGCAGGCGGCCGTTCCAGCGCCGCCGCGAGAATCTTTTTCACTGCTTGCCAGCGTTCCGGCGTCACTTGCCTGCGTCCTTCTTCAATTCGCGGCGCATCCATGCACGCGCCGTTGCCCATTCGCGCTTCACCGTGGCCGGGGAAACCCCCAGGACAACGGCGGTTTCTTCGATCGAAAGCCCTCCGAAAAATCTCAGTTCGATCAGCCGCCCCTGCTGTGGATCGAGCGCGGTGAGCTTGTCGAGCGCGCCATCGAGCGCAACGACGTCAATTTCCGCATTCTGGGCTGCGGCGAGTTCCTCATTCAGAACCAGGCGAGGGCTTGAGCCGCCACGCTTAGCAGTCCTGCGGCCGCGCGCATGATCGACCAAAATGTGCCGCATGAGTTGCGCGGCCACGCCGAAAAAGTGCGCGCGATTTTGCCACTGCGGAACTTCCTGGCGAACCAGCCGCAGATACGCCTCGTTCACCAACGCGGCGCTTTGCAGAGTGTGGTCCGGACGTTCACCCCACAAGTGTCGGCGAGCCAGGCGGCGCAACTCCCCGTAGACCACCGGGATCAGCGCGTCGCGCGCTTGCTCGTTGCCCTGGCCCCAATCGGCCAGCAGCCGGTTGATCCGTGTAGACGAAGACGACGAGGCGGCGCACACGTTTTCTCTCCCGCTCAGGTCCGAACTGCGAAAGGTTGACGAGCAAAGTAACGTCCCCGGCAAACAAAGTCAATTTGCTTGGCCACGGGCAGCGAGCGGCCCAGGACCTTAGGCGCGCCCGGGCCCAAAAAATCTTCAATTTAGCTGAGCCGGTTTGCCTGGGGTTCTCGCTTTAGAGGGTGAAGGCACGATGCGGACTCCGGCAGGCCAGCGGATACGCACCCGGCCAAAACCAAATAGGAGAACTTCGATGAAAACGAACCATATTCGGACTTCAGCCAGCTTGAAACTGTTCGTCGGTATTTTGATGGCAGCGTGTTTCGTCGTGACGCCGGCTCATGCGAAAGACCGTCCTGCGGACTTTGCAGGCACGTTCGTGCTGACGACCGATGTCCAGTGGGGCAAGGCCCTGCTGCGCCCCGGAACCTATTCACTCACGGTCCATGGCCTCGATCAGACGACCGAAAGCATCATCGTTCGCGATGCGAGCGACGACAAAATCGTGGTGAGCGAAGTCACTGCGATTAACCCCAATACCGACGGATATGTCAGCCAACTGCTCATCGTCAGCGAGGGTACCCATCGCGCGGTCTCGTCGTTGGAACTGCCCGGCATGGGCATGGTTTTCCACCAGGCGCATCCGTTCGCGACGAGTGAACCCCGTTCCGAAGAAGCGCGTAACACGCAGGCCATTCCTGTCCAGACAGCAACTAAGTAGGTGTGCTCTGTGAACCGCGCGATTTGGGGGCCAGTCTCAGTTCTCCCCTTCTGGCCCCCGACTTCCTTTCTACGCGAGGCCAACTCCGCAGTTCAAGACTGAAACTCTTTGCCACTCAAGAGCTTAGCGGTCATGCCTGGCTCGCGGCCTACTCGGGAGCAGCCCCCATACCTGACCGCCGCGCTAACCGGACAAGTGGAATTCATCTGTCCGGCATTCCGTGATCATCGGAGACTGGCCGAGTGCTCGCGCCGCCATTGCAATCCGCGCGCGGTTTCGAGAGCGGCGCTCGATTTGGCTCTATTTGTGCGGCGTCGGCTGCGCGTAATATTCCTCGCGCGTGCGCGCGGTCAGGCCCGGCGTCGCGACCTTTATTTCCAAGTGATGGTATTCATCGGGACCCTCGGGTGCCTGCGGCTCGAATGAAATCTCGTAGTATGGCGCCGAATCGGCCACGCATTTCTGCACAAGCCCCGCGATGTCGTTGTCCGGACCGAGCGCCAAGCCGCCGCTGTGAATGGCGACTACCGGCAGGCCCAGATTTCCCACCTGCATCTGATTCGCTTTGCTGACGCCCTTGAGGAATTGCCTATAAGCCGCAGTTTGCATCGTGTTCTCGCCCGCGCCGAGCGGATCGATACTGTAAATCGTGATCCGGCCCTGCAGTAGGTCGGCGGACATATGCACCAGCGTCGCGAAGAGCTGCTGTTGTTGCTTCGAATCGACCTCGGTGCCCGGGACATCGAGCAGAGGCCAGCCCGGAGAGACCCAAAATATCAGCTTGCGCCCAGGCCGCGGAGCCTCGCGCGTGACCAACTGACCCAGAGCATTTATGGAAAGCTGCAAGCGTTCTGTCGCGCCCCAGTAGCCGGCGGAGCGGTTGATGGCTCGGATTCCGACGTTGTCCTTCTCCAGCGCGGCGCTTAGCGCATTGCCATCGCTCGAGAAAGTGTTCCCTACAATCTCGACGCCCTTATCCGTAAAAACCGCAAGCGCTACGGGGTAAGCAAGATTGCCGTTGTCGGTGTGAAGAAATTTGTCGATTTGAATTCGTTCGTAATCGATGGTCCGCACATCGGTGTTGACGGCATCGATTACCACCACGATCTCAATGGGAGCGTCGCGCACGGCAACTGCCTGGAACGAAGTAATGGGCACGGCAACCTTGTTATCGAGGAGTGTGAAATCTTGCTGTTGAAGACCGGAAACCGGTTCACCCGACTTCGACGCAACGACGACATCAAGCAAGATCCTGCCGGCGGGAGCTTGGGCTGGCGCGCTGGGCCCTTGGGCCCGCGCTGCGGCTGCAAATAAGAAGGTCGCGAAAAGAAAACATCCGAGCCGTGCGTAGTTGGACATGAGATCGCTCCCCGCATGCGCAGAGGTCAGGGCCTCGACTCAGCGCTTCATTGAAACCGGCCACACGAAGTGCTAGCGGTATAGATGCGAAAACACGTTGAAGAGTTCAGGAAAAGAAGGCGCCAAACACTCTGCTCTTGTCGCGCGCGAACTCGACCTCTCGAGCGAACGCCGGGGGCGGCGCGCGGGGTGCGAATCGCGTGGTTCGCCTGAAGCCCGCCGATCGTCGGCAGATTAAAAGTGAGTTAAAACCGACTTTTCTATTTGACTGGAAATGCGATGCATAGTAGGGTGAAAAGCATGGACGGTATTCATATCGCA
>JBEKDK010000024.1:0-36019 GCA_050014395.1 Candidatus Acidiferrales bacterium
TTTCTCGAAGTCAGCTTCCCCTTTGTCGAATTGGGCCAACTGCACATAAAGGACGCCCCGCGCCAAATAGAGCTCATCGGAGTTTGGCTGCACCAACAGTCCGTCGGTAATCACGTCAATGCCGACCTGGTAGGATGCGTGATTGTAACAAATGTTGGCAAAATCCAAATAAAGACCGGTCTTGCGCGGGTCCAGCAAGATGGCCTGCCGGAGCGCACTCACCGCTTGGGGCGTGTCACCAGTTTCTTCGTACGCTCTTGAAGCAAGCTGCAGCGAATTTGAATCCACATCGGGGGAGCCCAGCAGTGGTTGCAACGTCACGATCGCGTCTTGGGGCTTCTTAGCCATCAGTTGAATGGACGCCAGGACCTGGCGTTCGCGCGGATCGTCTGGGCGAAGGGCCAGGGCTTTCTCGAATACAGTTATTGCGTCGTCGAATCGCTTAAGCCTCACGAGACACACGGCATACGCGTGCAGGGCGTCGAGTTGAGAATCGATCACTTCACCGGATTTACTGAAATGTGCGGCCGCTTCCGGGCAGTCTCCCTGCTGGTACTCCAGCACGGCCAGCATGGCGTTGGCGGTGGGCTCTTCGGGACGCAATCGCAGCAAACGACTTAGGAGTGCCACGGCGCCGGGGTTCGTCGTCTGGTATTCAATTTGAGCCGCTCCCTCCAGCGCCGCGATATTGTCTGGAGAAAGATTCAGGGCTCGCTGAAACGCGGTCAGTGCACCTTTGTTGTCGCCTTCACTAGCCAGCGCGATGCCTTGGAGCGTCCATAGTTGGGGATTATTCGGTGATTTTTGCAATGCCGAGCGGCCCAATTCCACCGCCTTGTCGTAGTCTCGCGCGGTGATCGCCGCGGTGATAGGTGCGATCTGGCTCTCGGTTGCCTGAGCATAGACCAGAGAATGGCAAGCAAGCAGAATAACCGCGAGACCCAGACCCTTGAAGAGAACAATCATGGATTGTCGTGGGGATTGCATCGGCGCGCAGAGAAGGATACTGCATCCCGGAAATCGATTACAGTGAAAGTTTGACGCCGAGCCCTTCTAGCGCTATACATAGGCCGTTCGAGTAAACGCTTGCTGAGATTCGTGCGGTCGGCAGCTTACTACAAATCCAGCTCACGGATTTTGAGGTGCGGCCTTTCGTAGGCAAGCTCAGGAGGATTCGCAATGAAAACCAATGACAGACGGCAGTTCCTTAAATCAGCGGTGATTTCGACCGCCGGCCTGTTGGCAGCGCGTTCTTTTCCCGCATGGGCGCGCCCCTCGGCGATGAGTGCGATGCCAGCGATCACTCCTCCACTTTCAGTTTTTGGCTATTCGAAAGTACAACTACTGGAAGGACCCTTCCGCCTTCAGTTCGATCAGAACCACGCGATATTTCTCAATCTTGACGAAGATGGGTTGCTCAAGCCTTTTCGGCAGCGCGAAGGAATGCCGGCGCCTGGCCCCGACTTGGGCGGCTGGTATGACAATTCCGATGACTTTTATGTGTCCAACGACTTTAAGCAGAGCAATTTCCATGGGTTCATTCCCGGACATTCCTTCGGCCAATATCTTTCCGCACTGGCTCGCGCCTATGCTGTGACCGGATCAAAAGAGACGCAAGAAAAGATTCATCGCCTGGTACGCGCTTTTGGAGAGACCGTCGAGCCTACCGGGAAGTTTTACGTGGACTATCGGCTACCGGCTTACACGTTCGACAAGACAAACTGCGGTCTGATCGATGCTCACGAATTTGCGGCGGATCCTATCGCCCTCGATGTGCTCAAGCGCGCTACCGATGCGGTGTTGCCGTATTTACCGGCGAGGGCTCTAACCCGGGATGAACAAGAAGCCATCGCAGCCAAGAACCATAGGAGCATCGCCTACGGATGGGATGAGCCCTACACTTTGCCTGAAAATTTCTTTCTTGCCTATCAGCGGAGCGGCGACAAGCGCTACCGGGACTTGGCAGAACGTTTTATTTATCATGAGTACTACGACCCCCTCGCGGCAAATCAAAATGCGCTTCCCGGCATGCACGCATATAGTCACGTAAATACCCTGAGTTCCGCGATGCAGGCCTATTTCTTCTTGGGTGATGAGCAATACCTCCGCGCCGCGACGAACGGGCTGCGCATGGTTCAGGAACAAAGCTACGCGACCGGAGGATGGGGGCCGAACGAAGCGTTCGTGGAACCCGGGAAGGGACAGTTGGCGAAAAGCCTGGACTATACCCATGCCAGCTTCGAGACCGGCTGCGGCGCGTATGGGCACTTCAAGATCACGCGCAACTTGCTGCGGGTCACCCGCGACTCTCGTTACGGGGATAGCATGGAACGAGTGCTGTACAGCACCATCGCTGGCGCCAAACCGATTCTTGCTGACGGCACCACGTTCTACTATTCGGACTACAACAATAACGATGCGAAGAAAGTCTATTACGGGCAAAAGTGGCCATGCTGTTCGGGCACTTTCCCGCAACTGACCGCCGACTACGGAATCAGTTCGTACTATCCTGCGAAAGAAGGAATTTACGTCAATCTCTTCATTCCATCTCGCGTCAGTTGGATTCAGGGCGGTACTCCATGTGCTTTGACGCAACAAACGAAATATCCCGCGTCAAATATGACCGAGCTTCAACTCGAGGTGGCTCGTCCCGAAACCTTTACGATTTATCTGCGAATTCCCGCGTGGTCGGATGCGAAGACGCGCATTTCGATTAACGGTAAACAAGCGGAAGGTGATGTTGTGGCGGGAAAATTCTTTGCGATGACCCGCATGTGGAAAAATGGCGACCGAGTGGAGTACGAAATCGGAATGCCCCTGCGCCTGGAAGCCATCGATCCGCAAAACCCGCAGATCATGGCGCTTCTGCGAGGACCGCAGGCGCTGTTCGGAGTCGGCAAACTGCCCGCAAGCTTTTCCCGCGAGCAACTGCTGGCCGCCTCCCCGTCTGCTGATGACTGGGCAGTGCAGGACGCCAGCGGCAAAATAACATTCCGCACCTTTGCGGCTCTCGGTGATGATCCTTACCGCCTGTATCACAAGGTGGATGTCTAGGGTCAACATCGCGGGGACTGGGCGCGGCACGGTCTGCGTCTAGTCGCAGAGGTTTGCAAGATGCGTGCAAGAAGGCGCTCACAAGCACGAATACAATAAATCGTCCGGTTGCTTAAGCTATCGTTATTCGCGCAGATCGGCTCACGAAGCGGGCTGGTTTGCCTTCTCAGCTACGTAAATAAGTGTGGGCAGAATGTCGCCGAACATTGGGTCACGCGGTTGACCGAGAGCGAAATAGAGTTTCCGATAGAGCGCGTACAGCTCAGAGTAGACTTTCTGCGCCGCCGGCTCCGGACTAAACACCGCATGCTCCGGACAAATCTTATCTTGAGCCTCTTCCACGGTCTTAAATGTCCCTGCCGCGAGAAACGCGAAAATCGCGGAACCTAAGCTGACAACGCTCTTGCTCGGCACGAGCACAGGCCTTCCTAAAACGTTTGCATAGATTTGATTCAGCACGTTGTTCTTTTGCGGAATGCCGCCTGCATTGATCACGCGCTTGATGTTCACCCCGTGCTCCGCCATTCGATCCAAAATAATTCGTGTGTGGAATGCGGTGCCTTCGATGGCGGCGAAGAGCTCGTCCTGAGCGGTGCTCTGCAGGTTCCAGCCGAGAGTTACGCCGCGCAAATTAGGATTCACCAGGACCGTTCGGTCTCCGTTGTCCCAGGTCATGCGCAGAAGGCCGGTCTGTCCAGCGCGAAACTTTTCCAGACCCTTGCTCACGCTAACAACATCGGTTCCCGCGCGCGTAGCGATGGCGTTAAAAATGTCTCCCACGGCCGAAAGCCCCGCTTCAATTCCGGTGCGCTGTGGATGCACGCTGCCTTGGACAACTCCACACACACCTGGCACGAGATTGACCGACGGCGTGATCCCAATGATGCACGTCGAAGTCCCAACGACATTCACCATGTCATCCGTTCGGCAGCCGGCTCCGATGGCGTCCCAATGAGCGTCGAATGCTCCGACCGGTATCGGTATGCCCGCTTTCAAACCAAGTTTTTCTGCCCAGAACGGAGATAACCTTCCGGCAATTTTGTCTGAAGTGGCGTAATCGCCCTGGAGCTTTTCCCGCACTCCCGCAAACAATGGATCGACGCTGACGAGGAACTCCTCCGAGGGCAGCCCACCCAGTTCCGCATTCCAAAGCCACTTATGCCCCATGGCACAGACGCTGCGCTTCGCTTTCCGTGGATCGGTGATTCCGCAGAGCGTGGCCGCAACCATGTCGCAATGCTCAAAAGCCGAAGCGAATTCCGCGCGCTTCGCCGGATTGTGCCGCAACCAGTGCAAGAGCTTCGAGAATCCCCACTCCGACGAATACACCCCGCCGCACCAATCGATCGCTTGGAGCTTTTCCCGGTGAGCCGCGTCCGTGATCTCCGCGGCTTCTTTCTTCGCCCTGTGATCGCACCAAAGATAATATTCGTCGAGCGGTTGGAGATTTTTCCCGACGGGGATTACGGAAGAGCCTGTGGTATCGATTGCCAGCGCTTCCACTTTGTCTCCCGCAATGTGCGCCAGCTTTAGCGCCTCGCGGGAAGCGTTCGCCAACGCGCGCATCTGATCTTCATGCGATTGCGTGGCATATTCCGGGTCTTCGCGTTTGCGGTGAAGTGGATATTCCGCCAGTGCGGTCGCAAGTAAGCCTCGTTCGCTATCCACAATGGAAACGCGGACGCTCAAAGTTCCGAAATCAACTCCAGCCACGATTGCCATAGAATTTACGCTCGCCGCAAGAAGGCGTTCCCTCACCCCACGTGCGCGTACATTTCCCAGCCCAGGTACCGCTTGGCGGCTTCGTGCACGGCGGGAGCCACTGAAGAAAAGTTCGCGGCCACGTGGTGCTCAAATCCGTTTTCACAAATATAACGCAAAAGCTTCTGGAGTCCGGGAATTTCGACCACACCCGCTCCGCCAAAGGTTTCAAGCGGATCATCTGTAAACTTTCCCTCGCCGCTATACCCGCGGATCCTGCCGCTGGCGTCGTGCGTCGAGAAGCGCGCAAAACTCATCGCTCCGGCTTTAACCTGTCCCACGCACGTTCCAAAAGTATTGTCCTTCCCCACCGTTCCGGCAATGATCGCCTGATAATCCATTTTGACTTCGTTGAAGAAGTGCTTGGGCAAATTACTGCAGTGGAAGCACACGGCCCTGTTGGGATCGCTTCCGTAGTTGTTGTTCCAGTCAAGCAGTGCGCTGGGCGTTTCGGATGCCAATTGCAGGGCGTGCATACCCAGCACGCCGCATACGTCCACTTCGCATGCGCTTGAAAGCAGCGATTCGCTCATCATGCTCATGACCGTGCAGGGCACCACGCCGAGGTTCTCCTCCAGCGAAGTCCAGCACTGCACCGCGCTAATCTGAACGTCCGTGGCGCGCATCCATTGATCGACAACCGCGCCGAGCTTGGCCATCTTGAGCAGCGCCGCCTGGGGGATGCCGGCCGTCGTCACGTAACGTTGGATGGATTGCAGCTTCGCCACCGCGGATTCGTCTGTATCCTTCATTCGGCTGATTCGTCCGAGGACTTCGGAAAGGTCAAGAGTTTCGACGGAGATTCCGCTGGCTTCGAGCAATTTCTCGCTGTACCGCACGGTGTTGAAGGCCGCGGGCCGCGCGCCCAGAGCGCCGATGCGCAGATTCTTCAAACCCTTCACAACGCGGCAGACAGCGGTGAACCATTCGAGATCCTTCGCGAACTCCGGCGAATCCAGTGCTTCGGTATGAAGCGTGGTGAGCGAATAGGGGATGCCGTATTGCTGCAAATTATTGCAGGCCGACATCTTTCCGCAAAAACTGTCGCGGCGGTGCGTGATGGCCATTTTTGACTGGGTGTCCGGTGTGGCCTGCACTAGCACCGGTATTTCCAAACGCGCCAGACGTAGCGTATCGGCGATGGCGCGCTCGTCTCCGAAATTCGGCAAGGTCACGATGACGCCGTCGAGGGCGCCGGCTTTCGACCTAAACAACTCAGCACACCGCTTTGCTTCTTCGTAGGTCTCCACTGCCCCGTGCTTGCTTTGCTCCGGCCCGAGCACAACCGCGTCGATACCCGCTTTTTGCAAAACCCGGATGATCTCTTCTCGTCCCGTCTTCGCCAGATGATCCGGAAAGAAACCGCGATTCCCAACAATCACACCCATCGTCATTTTTCTTTTGTTCGACATGGCTCGTTTACGTCGCTTTCTTCTCTCAGTGCCGCCTTTCGGCGGGAACTAATGCTCGCCCCACGGCGGATGTTTCGTTCTGCTTGCAGTTTGCATGCAAGCGGTACAGCACGTTCGGCTTAGCCTGCGCGCGGGCATCTCACACGCACCAAATACGCAGATCGCTCTTCGTCTTGCGCATCTCATTTCCTGGTCGAAAATCGTAGCACCGTCGTTGAGCGATACGTTTGGCCGGGTTTCAATTCCGTCGAAGGGAAATTCGGATGGTTTGGCGAATCCGGAAAATGTTGCGTCTCCAGCGCCAATCCGGTGCGGTACGCATAAGCTTGCCCGCCCTTGCCCTTCGCCGTCCCGTCCAAGAAATTGCCGCTGTAGAACTGGATGCCAGGCTCCGTCGTCAGAATTTCCAGCACTCGCCCGCTCGTGGGCTCGAAAACCTCTGCGGCAAGTTGCAATCCACCGTACTCCGATTTATCCAGCACCCAGTTGTGGTCGTACCCCTTGCCGAACTTCAACTGCTCATCGTCCTGGTTGATTCGCGTTCCGATTGCCGTCGGCTTCGTGAAATCAAAAGGTGTGCCTTCCACCGCGCGTTCTTCCCCCGTCGGTATCAGTGTCGCATCGACGGGCGTAAATTTCAGCGCGTGCAGAGTCAATTGGTGATTCAAAATCGTCTGGCTGGCGTCGCCAGTCAAATTGAAATAACTGTGATTCGTCAGGTTGACAACCGTATCTTTGTCCGTCGTCGCCCAATAATCGATTCGCAATTCGTTGCTTTCTGCGGCGAGTGTGTACGTAACCTTCACTTTCAAGGATCCCGGGTAACCCTCTTCTCCGTCTGAGCTGGCGTAGCTCAATTCCAGAACTTCGGCGTCCGCTCGCGACCGATCCACTGCTGTCCAAACCCTCTTGTTGAAACCGATGGTTCCTCCGTGCAAACTGTTGGGGCCGTCGTTCGTAGGAACGTGAAACACTTTGCCGTCCAGCGTAAATTGGCCGCCGGCAATTCGATTTCCGTATCTCCCTATGGTGCCCCCGAAATACGATGTCCCCTGCTCGTATCCATCGACACTGTCGTATCCGAGAACGACGTCGGCTATCTTGCCGTTGCGATCGGGAACTTTCAGAGAAACAAGGGTCGCCCCGTAGCTGATCACGACTGCCTCAGCGCCTTTGTCGTTCGTCAGGACGTAGCGATAAACGAGAATTCCCTCGGCGGTCGTGCCAAAATTTGAAACTTGCAACTTTCGCCTTGCCCCCTTCGCATCGTACGAAGTTGAGAGAACGAAGAGAGCGACGAATGCAAAAAGTGTGGCGGCGGGTTTGGTCATGAGTCGTCCCCTTGAAGCTACAGAAACCGAGCAAATGAAGTAAACGTTTACCACTCCTTTCCTCGCGTTGCAAGGGCCTTCCGCGTCGAACTGTGGAACGATGTACCATCTGTGTACTATTTTCAGGAATCGCGGGAATCTTCGGGGGAGAGACCTTTAGCGTTCCTAATAGTTCCTATTGAAATTTTCCTTGGCTTGCCACCGGTTGTCAGGCATTTGGGATAGCGTATACTATCGGCGGGGTGGAATCCGGGGCTGAAGAGGATTCGTGGACATTCGCGACGTCGCCAGGCGAGCAAGAGTATCGACTGCCACAGTATCGCGCACGGTCAATCAGGTGGCGACGGTCGATGCGCAAATGGCCAAGCGCGTCTGGAAGGCGATTGCCGAACTCGGGTATTACCCCAATCGCCAGGCGCGCGCCTTGGTCTCCGGGCGAAGCCGTGTTTTTGGATTGATCGTTTCCGAAATCACAAATCCATTCTTCCCGGAAATTGTACAGACTTTCGAAACCCTTGCGGTCGAACAAAATTACGAAATTCTTCTAACATCGACGATCCACGACCCCAAGCGGATGGAACTCGCCGTTCGCAGGATGATCGAGGGCCGCGTGGAGGGCGTCGCCATCCTTACGTTCGGAATGGAAGACGAACTTTTGGAACATCTGCGGTTTCGGAATTTGCCTTTGGTGTTTGTCGACGTTGGACCCAAAGCGCCTCGCGTCAGTAACATCCGTATCGATTACGCTCACGGAATACGCCAGGCCGTGCAGCATTTGGCGGCGATGAGGCACGAACGCATTGGCTTTGTTTCGGGGCCGCTCAAATTGCGATCTGCCATCGCACGCAGGAACGCGTTTAGCGAGTCGATGCGCGAGATCGGTCTGCAAGTAAAGCCGGATTTCATCGTCCAGGGGGACCATAGACTGGAAGGGGGAAAGCGCGCGCTCCAAACCCTCTCCAAGCTTCGAGAACGCCCGACCGCTCTACTCTGCTCCAATGATATGACCGCTATCGGCGTTATGAGAGAGGCCTTCGAGTTGGGAATCGCTGTGCCTCAGGAATTGTCAGTGATTGGATTTGACGATACGCGATTGGCGGACTTCATGATTCCGCCGCTGACCACAATTCAAATGTCACAGACAGAATTGGGGACCCTTGCTTTTAACGCTCTTCTCAAAGAAGTGAAGAGGGCCGCTCCTATAGCAAGCGGAACGGAATATGTGCTCAAGACGCATTTGATTCTGCGCAATTCCACAACGTTTCCTCCGAGCAACAATCAGGTCAAAACGGGTTCGACCCCGCGGCGCGTCTCGCAAGGCGCACCCGAGGCGAAAGAATGAAGCGCTTCTCGCTCGTCCATTCCTAATAAACTTCGTCCTATGGTTCGGCAATCCCATTTCCGGCCCGTAGCGCAAACGTTTTCTCTGTTCCTGGCAATCCTTCTGGTCACTCTCGGCGGCATTGCCACGGGAAGGGGGCAATCTGCCGGAATCGCTTCGCCAGCGCCTGTTGCTTCGCAGCTTCCGCCGAGCGAGCCCACCGGAGCCAGTCGGTGTCTGCCCTGCCACGCTGCCGAGGTCGAAGGCTACGCCCGCACCGCCATGGCCCATTCGTTGCGGCGCGCTGGCCAGGAACCGGAAGGCACTGTCACCGCCCAAGGCTCAACGATAACGATGCATTCTTTGCTAGCCGGTTATTGGCAGCACTGGGAGAATGCCGGCGACAGCAGTGATTACCGCATCGACTTTGTCATCGGCTCGGGCACCCGCGCGAGCGGCTATCTGGTCGACCTGGGAGGCCACCTCTTTCAGTCTCCGGTCGCTTTCTACACCAGCCGACAATCATATGATCTCGCCCCTGGGTATGAAAATTTACGGGATCCCGATTTCACGCGTCCCGTAGGTGAAGAATGTCTTCTGTGCCATTCGGGAACGGCGCTGCACGTAGCGGGCACACTGAATCAATATCGATCTCCAGTTTTTCCTCCCGAGGCGGAAGGGATCACGTGCGAGCGATGCCATGGGCCCGTTGAAGAGCATCTCGCGGATCCTCGCGCCGGCACAATCGTCAATCCCGCAAAGCTCGACGCCGCCGCTCGGGACAGCGTCTGCGAGCAATGTCATTTATTTGGGGTGGCTCGTGTACCGAATCCCGGAAAAAAGCTCAGTGATTTCGTTTCGGGGCAACGATTGGAAGATACATTCACAATCTACCGTAACGTTCTGCCCCCAGGATCGCCCTCTGGCACGTTCAAAGTGATCAGCCATGTCGAGCAATTGGCCCTAAGCTCCTGCGCTCGGAACAGCGGCGGCCGCCTCTGGTGCGGAACCTGTCACGATCCTCACGACCCTCCGGTTCAGCCTCTGCAGTATTACCGTGCTCGATGCCTCTCTTGTCACGCAGCGAACTTTCCCGTTTCCCCCCATCCCGCCAGGGATAGTGACTGCGTGGGTTGCCACATGCCCCGCCGCAATGCACCGGACGGCGGTCATACGGTGTTCACTGACCACCGAATTCAGCGCCGCCCGACGAACGAGCCCGATCTTCCCCCCGGCATCGCAATAGCGGCATGGCGCGAGCCTTCGCTCGATCTGCAGCGCCGCAACCTCGGAATCGCCGATATCGACGTCGGGATGCAGCGTCACTCGTCTGCTCTTATTATTCAGGGTTATCAATACCTTGCGGAAGTGCAGCAGCAATTCACGAATGACAGCGACTTTTTCAAGTGGATCGGTAGCGCCTTGCTTGCTGGAAATCAAACAGCGGACGCCAAAATCGCCTTCGACCGCGCCTTGCAGCTTGATCCTGATTCCGCACTCGCGGAGGCGGCAGCCGCCGGGCCGTACATCCAAAATGGCGACGTCGCAGATGCAACTCAGCACCTAGAGCGTGCCGTTGCACGCGATCCCTTGTATCTTCCGGCCGCCAGCACGCTGATTGGCTTATACGAAAAACAAGGCGAAACCGCGCAAGCTGTGGCGTTGTCGAATAAAATCAAGGCGGCGATGACTCCAACATCCACCGCGGATCAGACTGCGCAGAGCCGTGCCCCAGGCGCATCACCGAAAAATACCGAAGAGGTCTTCAAAAACATTCAAGTGCTAAAAGGGATTCCGTCCGACCAACTGATTCCCGCCATGGAATTCATATCGTCGTCGCTTAGTGTGCAATGCACTTACTGTCACGTTGAAGGCCGGTTCGAAAGCGACGAGAAGAAGTCCAAACAAACCGCGCGCAGCATGATGCAAATGATGTTCGCTATCAACCAGGATAGCTTCAAGGGCCAGCGCGAAGTCACCTGCTACTCTTGTCATCGCGGTGCACCTGAGCCTGCCGGCACTCCGACTGTCGACGGCCAAATGCGGCGGCAAACCGCCGCCGCTTTCGAAGCTCAGGAACCCACGGCCAACTTGCCCACGGTCTCCCAGTTGCTTGGCAGTTACATCGACGCGCTCGGCGGAACCGCAGCTATCGAGAACATCACCAGCCGCGTAGAGAAGGGCACCGTCAGTTTCGGACGACGGTCGGTCAGCGTCGAGATATTCACGCGGGCGCCAGATAAGCAGGCGGTGGTCCAGCACCTTCCCGAGGGAGATAGCCTCACAATTTTCGACGGCCAGACGGGTTGGCTCGTCTCTCCGGGTCGGCCCACGCGGATCATGCAAGGCTCGGAAATAGAAGCTGCGCAGATGGACGCCAATTTGCAGTTCGCTTTGCGCGTCCAGGAGTTGTTCCCCGAACTGCACGTCGAGTACCCTGAAAAGGTCGGCGACCGCGAAGCCTATGTGCTTCTCTGCGTCATGGAAGGCCAACCGGCTGCCAAGCTCTACTTCGACGAACAATCAAATCTGCTGCTGCGCGTGGTTCGCTACGCCGACTCGCCACTCGGCCTGGATCCCACGCAAATCGACTACGCCGATTATCGCGATGTCGGCGGCGTGCAGGTGCCGTTCCGCGTAACTCTTTCTCAACCGGGCAGCAGTTCGACCATGCAGATTGAGCAGGTGCAACAGAACGTCTCGATCGACGGCACTAAGTTTGCGAAACCGGCTTCGGATCGCTCCCTTGCCGCTCCCGCTCCTCCCGGGCAATCCGAATGATCGGCCGAGCGTTCTTGTTTCGAGGTGCGAATTAAGACGAACGGTTCCTCTCCTTCTGGGAACCGCTCCAATGGCAAGCTGATTGTGTCGAAGGAAAGGGAAGCGTACGATGCAAACGCGAGAGCCCTCGGCCGGAAATTCCGGCTTGAATCACATGTCGCAGTCGGCCCTATCTCCGCGGAGGAAGCGTGCGACTGCGTCGACGTGGGCTTGTTTCCGTGTGCGATCAAGAGCTCCCGCATGGTTTCTTTCTCTTTCGGTCTTGTTTTGGTTCGCGCTTGCGGTGGCCATCCGCGCGCAAACCAATCCCGATCCCACTCCGCAGTCCGTAGTGCAGGCGCTTCAGTCCCATGACTATGAACAGGCGCTTCTCCTGGCGCAGGATTTGGCTCGTGCGCATCCCACCGATCCGCGGTCTTGGACATTAGAAGGTATCGCCCTTGCGGGCTTGAACCGTTCTCAGGAGAGCCTCCAGGCCTTCAAGCACGGGCTCCAAATCGATCCGGACAATGTCGCCGCGCTGGAAGCTGCGGCGCAGATTGAATTCCAAGCCGGCAGCCCCGAAGCCCTGCCATTCCTGGAGAAGCTGCTTCAGTTGAACCCGGATGATCAGACTGCCCACGCGATGACCGCGGCACTGGCCTTCAAACGCAAGGACTGCGCGAGCGCGGTTGAGCACTACGCAAAGAGTCCTCAGGTGGTAGCGAACGATGTTCCGGCGCTCTCGCAATATGGCACCTGCCTGCTTCAATTGAATCGCGCTGAAGAAGCGGTTCCGGTGTTTCAGCACATGGCTGATCTTCAACCCGGAGATCCGAATGCCCTGTATCCGCTCGGGCTCGCCCAGTTCGACGCCCACCAGTACGAGGATGCCGTCCGCACCCTGCTGCCCCTCACGGAGGATGGACCGGAAAAGCAAAGGGCGGCGGCATTGAATCTGATCGCACAAGCCTACGAGCAAGATCAGCAGACGCCTGCGGCGGTCGCGGCGTTGCAGAACGCGATCGCGCTGGTCCCCAGCGACAGTAAAAACTATCTTGACCTGGCCACACTCAGCATGGACCACGCGGCGCTCGACGTGGGCGCGGATGTCCTCAATGCCGGATTGCACGCCGTGCCCGATTCCGCGCAGCTCTATCTTGAGCGTGGCTTGCTCGAGTTGCAGATGGAACAGTACGACGCAGCCAACGCCGATTTCCGCAAAGCCGCAGCCTTGAACCCGCAACAGAATTACAGCTCGGTGGCGCTGGGTATCTCATTGCTGCAGGAAAACAAACTGGGCGAATCAGTTCAAGTTGTGAAGCAGGGTCTCGGGAAGGCGCCCGCTGATCCTACCCTAAACTATCTTCTCGCCGAACTCCTGTTCCGCATGGGCGCCCAACCCGGCACGCCCACGTTTGAGGAAGCGGAGGCTGCCGCACAGCGCGCCATCCGCAGCAAGCCGGATTTCACGCTTGCCGAAGATGTCCTCACCGAACTTTACATCCGCGCAGGAGAGACGGATCTTGCGGAGGCAACCGCACGCCTGGCGTTGCAGTCCGATCCCAATGACCAATCCGCGCTCTACTACTTGATCGTCTGCCTGCGCAAGAAAGGTGATCGGACGGAGTTGCCGCAACTCGTGCAAAAGCTGGTGGCGGTCAACGCCGGGTTACAACAGCAAGAGGAGACACGCAGCCGCTTCAAACTGATTGAAGAAGAGGGCGCCCGAAATTCCCACTGAGATGCAAATTCTGGATGATAGGCCGAGTTGAAAAGCTGAGTCTGCGGATCGTGAGTTGCCCGGCTGAATGAGGGAATGCCGTGAAACGATTGAGAGCACGAAGTCTGGGTTTCTGCATTGTGGCTGCCGCCACCGCGGCAGTTCTGGGCCTGGGTGCCGCGCAGCGCGGCGCAAGCACGCCAGGTCCGCTGCTTGCGCCGCAAATGGCCGGTGCGCAGGCCGCGGGTTCTTCTCCATCGCCCATCCCGAATGGTCCGGCGCTGGCCGTGATCACAGTTGACTACCCGGAGGAAGGATCGATCTTCCCGCCGGAAATAACTCCTCCAACTTTTCTCTGGCGTGACGCTTCGAGCAGCGCCTCTGTGTGGACAATCGATGTGGCATTTGCCAACGGCGCTGCCGGCATTCGAGCGAAGTCGGCCGGCGAGCGATTGCGCATCGGCGAGATCGATCCGCGTTGTGTTTCCACAGCCAATGAACCGCCCAAGCTGACACCCCAGCAAGCCGCGGCGCGAACTTGGATACCGGATGCGGCCACCTGGGAGGCGATCAAGCGGCAATCGAAGGAAAACCCAGCCACGATCACGATCACCGGATTCCAAGACGACCATCTGGACCACCCCGTCTCCCGTGGCGAGGTGACGATTCAAACCTCGATGGATCCAGTGGGCGCGCCAATCTTTTATCGCGACGTTCCGCTGATGCCTTCGGAATCGCAAAAGGGCGTCATCAAGCCACTGGCCCAAGAGGATCTGCCCCTGATCGCCTGGCGACTGCGCAACATCGCCGAGCCTCAAAGCCGACTGCTGCTGACGGGCCTGCACACCTGTGCCAATTGCCATTCGTTTTCCCAAGACGGCAAGACAATGGGGATGGACCTCGACGGTCCCGCTAATGATAAGGGGCTCTACGTGCTCACCTCGACGAAGCCGGAAATGGCTATCGGCAATCAAGACGTGATCTCGTGGAGCGCCGTCCGAAATGCGGCGCCTGCGAATTCGAGAATCGGTTTCATGTCACAGGTCTCGCCGGACGGCAAGTACGTCTTGACCACGTTGCGAGGACTGGAAAAGGAACTCCCGAATAGCTACTACGTTGTGAATTTCAAGGATTACCGCTTCCTGCAAGTGTTCTATCCCACGCGCGGAATCCTCGGGCTTTACAACCGCGCGACGGGCCAAACGCAAACCTTACCCGGCGCCGATGATCCACGATATGTGCAGACGGATGCCGTCTGGAGTCCCGATGGCAAGTACGTCGTCTTTGCCCGGGCAGAAGCAAGGGATCCGCAGCCCGAAGGTCAGAAGCTGCCCGAGTATGCCAACGCTCCGGAGGAAACCCAAATCCAGTACGACCTTTACCGGATTCCGTTCAACGACGGTAAGGGTGGCCAGGCCGTGCCGATCGAGGGCGCGTCCCACGACGGTATGAGCAATAGCTTTCCCAAGGTTTCACCGGATGGCCGCTGGATCATCTTTGTGAAATGCAACAACGCGCAGTTGATGCGCCCCGATAGCCAGCTCTACATCGTGCCCGCGGAAGGCGGCGTGGCGCGGCGGCTGCGAAGCAATACCCCGTTGATGAACTCCTGGCACAGCTTCTCGCCCAACGGCCATTGGCTGGTTTTCTCCTCGAAGAGCCGTTCGCCCTACACGCAGATGTTCTTGACGCACCTCGATGCGGATGGCAACGACAGCCCGGCGATTCTGATCGATAACTCGACAGCGGCCAATCGCGCCGTGAATATTCCGGAGTTTGTGAATATTCCCCCGAACGGAATCATGAAGATCGATGTGCCCGCGGCCGAATCGTACCGGCTTTTCGATATTGCGTCGGACCTATCCGCGAAGGGCCAGCTTGACGCGGCAATCACGGAGTGGAAGAAGGTTCTGGAACTTGACCCGCGCGATGCCAAGGCCCACAACAACCTTGGGGACGCGCTGTTGTGGCAAGGCAACCTCTCTGAGGGGATGATGCATTTGCAGAAGGCGCTCGAACTCGATCCCGACCTCAGCGAAGCCCAGGGCAACTTCGGAATTACATTCTATTATCGCGAACAGTTTGACGCCGCTGTGCGGAACTCGGATTGCGACGGCGTCACTTCTTACGGCAAAAAAATCCTTGCTACGGCTCCCGACGATGCGGAAGTTAAGAAGGCCGTCGCAGAGTGCGCGTCGAAACAGAATCGCCCATAGGTGCCGGCGGCGCCGGACCGCGGCATGGGTTGCGGCTCGTTGCGATCTCATTGGATTGCAAACAGCCGAAAACTCACCCTAGGGTTGGTACAAAAAAGCCGGTCCGAAGCGATATAGACTCTCCCATTCGCTGTGGTACAAAAACTCGGGCTGGTCACGAACGGCTCGTGGAGAACATGATGATTATGCGACTGAGGATTTTCGGCCCGTTGGCCGTTCTGATTCTGCTGGTGGTTGCTAACCCTCGTTTGAGCGTCGCGCAGGTGCAAACCGAAGTGCCTTCGGTCGTTCCCGGCGCCAAGCCTGTGACGGTGGAGCACATCAAGATTCATGGCACCTCGCTGGAAGGGAATCTGGAAGGCGACGACGTTGATCGCGACGTGATCGTATTCTTGCCACCCAGCTATCAGAAAGAAAAGAATCGCCGCTATCCCGTGTTGTATGCGCTGCACGGATATTCCATTGGCGCGGATCAGTGGACACACGAGATCCACGTGCCGCAGACCATTGAGGGTGCGTTTGCCCAGGGCGCGAAAGAAATGATCGTCGTGCTTCCCGACTCCAAAACTGTGCACAACGGTTCGATGTATTCGAGTTCGGTCACTACCGGTGATTTTGAGGAATTCATCGCGCACGATGTGGTCGCATACATCGACGCTCATTACCGAACAATTCCGGACCGGCGCAGCCGCGGCCTGGTGGGCCACTCGATGGGAGGCTACGGCGCGGCGCGCATTGGCATGAAGCATCCCGATGTTTTCGGAACCCTGTACATCATGAGCCCGTGCTGCTTGTCACCCAGGCCCGCCGTTCCGCTGAACCCGGACCTTGAAAACGCCCTGGAAGCAGTGAAGACGCCCGCGGACTCCGCCAACCTACCCTTCGGTGCGCGAGCCCAGCTTGCCAGCGCTGCGGCTTGGTCGCCCGATCCCAAAAACCCGCCACTGTATCTTGACCTTCCATTCAAGGACGGCGTCGTCCAGCCTGACGTCCTGGCAAAATGGACGGCCAATGCGCCGCTGGCCTTCATCGACCAGTACATCGATAATTTGCGCGAATACCACGGAATCGCCATCGACGTGGGGGACCAGGATGGTCTGCGAACCGATACCGGAAAACTTCACGATGTCTTAGATAAATATGGAATCGCGAACAGCTTCGAGGTGTTTCACGGCACGCACACCAGCGCGGTGGCCGTTCGGTTTCAGAATGATGTGCTGCCGTTCTTCAGCCAGAATCTCTGTTTCAAGGCAGGCTGCCAATAGCGACTCGGCTGGGTTTGGGCTAGGGTCGAACACGAACTCTGAGTCCAAATCGTAAGGATTTTCCATGGGCCGCACGTTTGCGAGCGCGTCCACTGACAAAGCTGAAGCCACGGTGGATATGTCGGCCACGCTCGAAGTGTATACGCGTGCCAGCGCGAGTGCGCAGAGACCGGCCGCGGATCAGCTTGGAAGCAGGTCGCCAGAAAATCGAAGCCTTGCTTACTCCCCCTCGCCCAAATGCCATTCGCAGCAGGACCGCACGGTACCATCAACCCCCAAGAACTCAAGTTTCTGAGCTACGGCAATTTCTTTCCCAGGCCGATTTCAGCCGTACGCCTCCCTAAAGTGCGGAGCGGAGACGATCAGCCGGTTGTCAATTGGGGCTTTGGGCCTTCTCTTGGTAGAATTTCTGCACGACATAAAACGCCTGTTTGCGCTGGCCGCGATCGGAAATAAGACCCTTCCGGTTGTGGTAATCCTGAACCCCTGCCAGATAGCGCCTCGGGGAGCGAAAATCCATCAGCACCCAGGGCGACATTCCCGCGAGCGCCGGGATACGATTTAGCATTGCGAGCTGGTGCACGTAGAAATTCGCCTGATACTCCTCGGTCCAACGCGCGCCGGCGTCGCCGTGATTGCCGTAGGGCGCTTCCGCGCCAAACTCGCTGATGACGATCGGCTTGTCGGTCGGCAGATTCCACTGTAAATGATCGCAATCTTCCGGAGTCAACCACTTCTGCTCCAAACCTTCCGGCGTGGTGGTGCCATACCAACCGATGTAATCGTTCACACCGACCACGTCTAGAAGATCGGCGAGCGGGTCGATCAGCGCCATCGTGTTGGGTCCCGTGAGCACAACGTGATTCAAAGCTGAAGTGATCAGACGCGTGGAATCGAACGCTTTGGCATCGTGGATCAGCGTTGTCAGAAAAACGAGGCGCGCCGGGTCCACTGGGGTTTCGTTTGAAACGGACCACAAAATCACCGATGCACGGTTATGGTCTCGCGCGATCATGTCGCGCAGCTGATCCTCGGCATTTTGCAAAGTTGCCGGGTCGTCCCACGCCGTCTTTTGCCAGACCGGGATCTCGGACCATACGAGGATGCCCATTTTGTCGGCCAGCCGAGTCATGGCTTCGTTATACGGGTAGTGAGCCATGCGCACGTAGTTGCAGCCGAGTTCCTTGGCCCAATCCAGAAGAATTCGATCTTGTTCTTCGGTGACGATCCTGCCGTCACTGAAGGGAGCTTGTTCGTGCATGGAAATGCCGCGGAGAAAAATCGGTTTTCCGTTGAGGACGATTTGTTGCCCGCGCGTTTCGATGGTGCGGAATCCGATTTGGTCGGTGACGGAATCTCCGGCAGGGGCCAGACTCACTTTCACTTGGTAGAGCTTCGGGTGTTCAGGCGACCAAAGATCGAGCTTCGCCGGGAAATGATATTCCGCGTAGCCTTGGCCATCGGTTGTGATCACCTGCTTGATTCCGGCCTCGGGAATCTCCAGCGTGACCTGTTGTGTCGCGCCCGCAGTGCCGTTCAGCTTCACCCAGCCCGCGACCTCGCCGAGAGAGCCCTTGGCCAGTTGCACGAAGTAATCTTGAATAAAGGTGTCGGGCACTTCGACGAGCGAAACGCCCCGAGTCAGTCCGCCATAATTCCAAAAATCGGTGAGCCGCGCGGGAACGCCGTTTTCCGGGCGCTGATCGTTGACTTCGACAACGATGAAATTCTGACCGTCGTGAAGTTTATCGGTGACTTCAAAGTTGAATGGCGTGAATCCGCCTTGATGCTCACCAACCTTTTCGCCGTTGACGCAGACCGACGTCCTGTAATTCGCGGCTCCAAAGTACGCGAAAACACGGGTGTGCTCGCGCCTCTGGTACGAAAACGATCTTTCGTACCAAACCGAACCTTCGTAGAACATCAGGCTATCCCGCTGTGTGTTCCAGTCTCCGGGCACTTTCAGCGTACCCGCAGTGTCGAAGTTGTATTCGACCAGGTCGCGAGCGTTCTTGGGCCTTGCGTTCTGGCACATGCGGCCACCGACTCCCGTTCCCTCCGGATCGACTATGGCATTCCATGTTCCGTCGAGATCGATGGTGGTGCGTCCCGAAATATTGGCGATCAGAGTGGATGGAGTGGACGCGGCGTGACTCGATATTCCCAACATGCACACTGAAATCACTGCAAAACTCATCGCTGCGCGTATTGCTGCTTTCATGGCGTTCCCTCGGGAAAATTAATTTGTCAGCTGAGTTTGCCTGTTGCCGCCAGGTTTCCGTACCAGAGCCCGGAGTCTTTGATGATGCGCTTCTGGTTGCGGAAATCGACGTACGTGAAACCGAATCGCTGTGAAAAGCCCTCGGCCCACTCGAAGTTATCGAGCAAGCTCCAGGCGTGGTAACCCTGGATGTTCGCGCCGTCCTTTAGAGCTCGCGCGACGGCGCCAATATAGCCGCGGAAATAATCGATGCGCCGCTGGTCCGGAACTCCACCGCCTTCGTATGGAGTGTCGCCATACGAGCACCCGTTTTCCGTGATTTCGATTGCCGGTCTATTGAAATCTTGGGTGATCCGCATCAGTAGCTCGTAAAAACCGTCGGGCCACACTTCCCAGCCGAATTCTGTCTTTGGGCCTTGCGAGCCTTCAGCGTGATCGAGGTTGAGCTCCGTCGGGCGGGTCGCGGCAGAAACGATCGTTCGATCATAGTAGTTGATTCCAAAGAAATCGAGCGGCACCTTGGCGATTTCCATGTCGCCCGGGTGCACGCCAAGCATCTCGGCAGTCAGCAAGCTGGACAGAATTTTCGGATACTCGCCGCGCACCGCCGGATCGATGAACCAAAGATTGCGGAATGCGTGATAGCGCTCCGCCGCTGTCTCGTCGGCCGGCGAAGGGGTCTTCGGCTCCGCATGAGTCGTGTTGAACGCCGTGCCCACTCGTGCTGCGGGCCGCGCCGCCTTGATCGCGCGAAACGCCTGACCCTGCGCCAGGTTCACGACGTGTGTCGCGCGGAGAAAATCCGGGAAGCTGGTTCGCCCGGGCGCGTGCTCGCCAGTGTAATAACCGAGATACGTGAAGATCCACGGCTCGTTGAAGATCGCCCAGTTCGTGATGCGATCGCCCAGCGCGGCTGCCACAATCCCCGCATAGTCGGCGAAGTATCGCGCAAGTTCACGGTTCGTCCAGCCCCCCTTATCCTCAAGCGCCAGCGGCAGGTCCCAGTGGTAAAGCGTCGCGAGCGGGCGAATATTGGCCTCGAGCAACGCGTCGACGAGCCGATCGTAATAGTCGAGGCCTTTGCGGTTGGGGGCGCCTGTGCCCAACGGCTGAATGCGCGGCCAACTGATCGAGAAGCGATAGCTATTAAGGTGCATCTGTTTCATCAGGGCGATATCTTCTTTGTATCGGTGGTAGGAATCACAGGCCACATCGCCGGTGAACGCGCCCTTGACTGTGCTGACGCTATGTGTGAACCGATCCCAGATCGATTCGCCCTTGCCGTCTTCGTTCCACGCTCCTTCGATCTGATAGGCTGCCGTGGCCGTTCCCCAGAAAAATTCACGCGGAAATTGGAATGGCTCCGGCGGCACGCCGGGATCGGCGCCGAACGGCACTGCCTGCGCCGGCAACGCTGTGGAACCAAGCATCGTCGTCCGCGAAGTCAGCCCGGCGCCGGCAATCCCCAGCGTCATCCACAGAAAATTGCGACGAGTCAGTTCTTCGAACGCCATCGGTATCCTCCCCGCTGCGCTCTTCGGGCCAGCGGCAGATTTTGATCTCGCGCGAATGCGAGGCGAAGCGCGAATTCGGATATGCTTTGACGCCTGCGAACGCGATCGCTTCCGTCATCGAGCGCTTCGATTTCGATCCTTAGCATCTTCATACGTATTTTGTCCGGCGTTCCTGATGCTTGGTCAGCGAGTACGGCCACCGGTGAGGGGCAGCGTCGCTAGGAGGGACGGCGCTGCCTGGCCCTGCCGGTGAATCTTGCAGATTTCCAGGTCGTCCGCGGGGCGCGTCCAACCGAAGCGCCACGCGAACGAACCGTGGTCGGGGTGCTGCAAGCTCAGAACGAGAACTTCAAACCGAACTGCATTTGCCGCGGCGGATTGGCGCCGGTGATTTGTCCAAAGGTGCTGCTAGTTATGGTCGTGCTTGGGTTTGAGTAGTTGACGCGGTTGAAGGTGTTGAACGCGTCCCATTGGAATGTCACGTTCATGCTTTCTCGTATCGGCCAGTTTTTGCGCACGGAGAGATCCCATCCGTAGTAGCCCGGACCGAAGATGTCTCCGAGAGGCGCATTTCCGACGGCAGTGGCTGAGATCGAGCCACTTGCGTTCGAGCCGGAAGTGCCCTCTGTAGTACCGAAAGCGGCGGGATTGATATAGCAGATCTTGGTCGCCGGACATGTACCGCTGCCAAACCCCGCTCCGCCCTGAGTTACGCTATCGACGAGCGACCCTCCGGCTACGATATTCGCCCTGTTCGTGAATGTCGTTCCGCCGGAGAGGAGCACCAGAGATCCTGTGCCAGGATTAATTGCTCCAATTCCCGTCGAGCCGGTCACTGTCAACGCTTGGCCGGATTGGAGCCGCGTGATACCGCTCAGTGTCCAATGGGAGAGGAACGCACCCCCCACTCCCCTGAGGTTCTTGAGGAACGGTTCGTTCAAGGTGTAGGCAACGACGAAGACTTGCGGGATGTCCAGCGTGGTCGGCCCATACCAGTATCTAATCCACGATTCCTTCGCGCCGGACGCGGTGGTGCAAACCTCGAAACACAGTGGATCGAGGTTATCCCCCTCACCGGTGCCGGTGGATAGCGTCTTCGACCATGTATAGGCGAGCTGGAAACTGGAGTCGCCCTTCGTTTTAGTAGCGGAGATTTGCAATGAATTGTAGTTGCTGATGCCGTCGCTTTCGTAGACGCCGGGGTCCGTGTACCCCAGGTAAGGACGAATTGAATTGATATAGGTGGCGCCGTAACCGTTGTTTGCCAAAGCCGAAGCTGCGGCGGCAAAGGTCGGCACGTTCTCGTCTGGGTCTCTCAACTCATGCCAACCGTGATCGCCGACGTAAGCTATCTGGAAGAAAATTCCGTCCGGCAATTGCCGCTGGATGCTCAGGCTGTACTGTTGCGTGCGAGCGACCCTCAGATCGGGGTTGATGCCGGTGGTGCTGCCAATCGTCGGGGTGGCCCCACTTGCAGGGAGGGCGCCCATATTTCCGGCCGTATACGTCACGGTCTGCACGAACGGCACCACGCCAGTGTTACCGAACACGATGTTACCTTCGGGTTTGTCGTAGAAAACGCCGTAACCCGCGCGGATGACGGTTTTGTCGTCGAGCGACCAGGCGATGCCGACACGGGGACCGAACAATCCCTCGGGCTTGAAGAAGCCGCGATTGCCCGATATTCCCACTGAAGTTACGAATGGACTCAACCCGTTGGTCACGCGGTCCAACTGATCGCTCGGTACTGCGCCTGTGCGTAGGACGCCGTCAACCACGTATCCTCCGACTGCGCAAGCGCCCGCCGCCGCAACGCTGTTCGGCGGTCCTGGACAATCGAGGTTTGTCCCAGTACCGACAGAAGTCGGAACGTTGGATGAATTGTTGGGCACTGAGACCAGTCCCGGGACGTACGCCGCGGGGTCAAAAAACGCCAAGTTGTTTGCTTGGGTGTATGTCGGAACGGTGTAATCCCACCGCAGGCCCAGGTCGAGGCTCAACTTTCGTGTGGCTTTCCAGGAATCCGCTATGTACGTGCCATAGTCGTTGAAGCGGTAATGGCCAACTGGATCGGCCGAAAGCTGAGTGTACGAGTTGTAATTCCCCAGCAACTCATCGGCGAACTGGTCGCCCGTAAAATTGGGGCTGGCCGAGCTGAAACCGATGTTGCCCTCGGGTGACTGTTGGCGAGAGTTCTGGTCCTTGCGATTCCTGGCATACAGCGCGCCGAATCGGAAGGTGTGATTCCGCCAGGAATAGGTAACGTTGTCCGAGGGAGAAATATCCACAGTCGGCGCGAGTAGATAGTTGTACGGTCCATAGACCTCCGCCGGGCAGTTGTTCTTGCTGCAGGTTCCGCCATTCGTAATCGTGGGAATTCCCGTTGGATAGGGCCCGACGTTGCCGAAGGGCTCAATGTAATTGGCGCCGGCGCCCGTGTTCACGAAACCGTAGGTGGCCTCCTGCCACAAATTTCCGGTCACCGGAATGCGCTGCTTGTTCCAGGACACCGTCAACTTAGCCTCGTTAACCAAATGGCTCGAGGCTGTCCACACATCAGCAAGTTGGAAATCGTACCCGGGGCGGTTGCGGAGCGAAGGCGACGTCGGCAGTGCTGAACCGTGTCCCGGGCCGAAGATGCCGAATGGATCCACCAAGAGCAGGTGATCGTGGATCGATCGGAAGTACAAGCTGTGATTTTGGGTCGGGTGGTAATCCGCACGAACCACGTCCTCTTCCCAGTTCTGCGGCGTAGAGGGTGTGAACGTTGCGTTGTTGGTGGTCGCGGTGTTCGCGAAGCTGCTGGCGGATAGCGACGTGGTCCCCGGCGTATCCAGCATGCTGTAAACTTTCGCGATGGCCGCACCGGCTCCGGTTATGCAGCTTGGGCTGACGGCGTTACCTGTGCCAGTGGAGCTGGCAGTGAAAATCGAGGTGCCGTTATAACTGCCAATGCAGCTATTCGGCACCGCACCCTTTGCCTGCAGGGTCTCGCCGGTATCCGCGAAGTTACCCATTAGTTCTGCTGTGGTGGGCACCGTTAAGGTTATCGTTCCGTCTCCCGGGATCACCAGTCGTTTCGCCTCCATCCCGAAGAAGATAAATAATTTGTTTTTGATCACCGGGCCCCCGACGTCGCCGCCAAAGTCGTTGAATCGGATTTCCGGGACAACTTGCGCCGCGGTGTTGCCGGTTGAAGATTGAAGGGCGTTCCGGGCATCGAAAACGTTGTTTCTGACGTATTCGAACAGCGTTCCGTGCCACGCGTCTCCGCCGCTCTTCGTCACGACGTTGACGGACATCGCGTTGCTGCGGCCGTATTCGGCAGAATAATTCGACGTTTGAATATTCACTTCCTGCACGAAATCGATTCCGACGTTGTTGATCTGCGAACCGTTGGAACCCGAATCCATGTTGTAGCCGCCGTCTACCGTCCATAGGTTGCTATCGCCGCGTCCACCGTTCACGGTCGAAGGATTAATACCCTGGCCGGTCGTGAAGGCGGTCTGGTCAAAATTGCCTTGCAGAACCGGCGAGCCAGGGATCAATGTGGTCAACTGAACGTAATTCCGTTCGTTCAACGCCAGGTTTACAACGGTCCGCGTCTGGATCGTTGACGCTATTTCGGCCGACGTTTGATTGACGGTTTGGCCTGTCGCGGTCACCTGTACCGTTTCCGTGGTCTGGCCGACTTGCAAAATGAGGTCCACGGTGACGTGGGCGCCGGCGACCACATCGTTGCCGCTCACCGTCGTGACCTTAAATCCTTTTAGCGTGGCCGCCACGGTATAAGTGCCCACCGGAAGCTCGGCGGCCACGTAGTACCCATTCTCGTTGGCGGTTACGGGCCGGGAAACGCCCGTTTGCTCGTTTGTAATCGTGACATTGGCGTTCGGGATTGCCGCCCCACTCGCGTCCGTCACCGTTCCATTGATCGTGCCGAAAACGTCCTGCGCACCGAGACTCGCGGCGTGGAACAGCAAAAGTGAAATACATAGCGCGAGAAGAACTCCCCAGGCGCACAAGCGCTTGCACGTACGAATCTGCGTCTCAGTCATCGTGGACTCCTTCTGAATTGGGCGGACCCGTTGCAAACCACCCCTTATGAGGCGCTCTTGTAGCGCAACCGCAAATCTCTGGGAAGTTAGTTAACAGTGAGTCTCACGGTGAATTCACGGTTAAGGCTCGAGAAGGGAAAAGGCCCGAAAAAGGGCGTTATCCCCTACAAATGGTGAACTTACGCCCGTTGGTGAGATATTTCTCCCAGGATTGCCCCACTCACCGCGACAAGTGTCAACACTGGATGGCTCGAGCTAAGTGCGGTCCGCCAAAGGAGGCGCCGCCGCGGCCTTGCCTCAGAATTTGAGGTATACTCCCCTCCAGCAGTAGAGGTTAGGGTGACGGTTGCCCGCTCCTTCCGGGGTGGAAGCTGTGGAATCGACGGCTAGCAAGTTCGAGGCCGAACGTGCGGAGCTGGATTCGCTCCTCAATTCGGAGCCATTCGGTCGCGTTAACAATCTTGCCAAAATCTTGAGCTTTGTCTGCGAGAAATATTTCCAGGGATGCACGGACGAAGCCAAGGAATACGACATCGCGGTTCACGCCCTGGGGCGCTCCAAGGATTTCGATCCTCAAATCGACACGATCGTCCGGGTGACAGCGCACGCCCTTCGCAAGCGCCTCGAACTGTACTACAGAACCGAGGGCGCGGAGCATGCGGTTCACATCTGCTTGCCGGCGGGCCACTATGTTCCCAAGTTTGTCCGCAACTCTGAACGGGAAGCGGAAAAACTCGGACTTGCGTCGAAAGAGGGAGCCGAGGCCGCCGAGAGCGGTGCAGTTCCTGCCGTTTCCGCTCCGGCCTCCGAAGTTCAGCGAGCGCAGTTGGTCGACGAACCGTCAGCGCCTGCATGGGAGCCGAGTGATGGGAGCCTAGGGGCAGGCGAGTTTACGCCGACTATCGGGACAACAAGTCGATTCCGAACCTGGACCGCGCTGGCTCTCGTCCTTTTGTTTCTCTGCGCGTTCGCTGCCGTGGCGTCGTACGTGCGGATCCGTGCTCGCAACACGGGACTCCGAACGCAGTCGCAAACTCCTGTGACTCCTTCAGTTAGCGTTTCCGGAAACACCCTCCTTGCCCTAGTGGGAGAGGGCCGCACGCCCTATGTGGATCGTGCCGGACGAACGTGGGTTGGCGACAATTCCTGTACGGGCGGCACTTCCTTTTCCATCCCGTCCCGCGTCATACGTGGAACGCTGGACGCGGAACTATTCTTGGGGGGACGCAGCGGCCTGTTCCACTGCGCGTTCCCCGTGCCCGCGGGGACCTACGAGGTGCATCTTTTGTTCGCCGAGACTTCAAACATCGAGGATACCGGCCGCAGCGTCGATTTTTCTCTGAACGGTGGGCCCTCGGCGGATTTGGATGTTGTGGACGATGCGGGTGGCAACGACATCGCGACGGAAAAGGTTTTCGTCGACGTTCAACCGGAAGCGGATGGCAAGATCCATCTCGACTTCACGTCGACCGGGTCCTACCTGAATGCCATCGAAATTCTGCCCGGCACTCCCAACAAGATGCTGCCGGTAAGAATCTACGCGGGAGAAACTTCGTTCCGCGATTCCGAGAGCAATCTCTGGCTCCCCAATCGGTACTACTTTGGCGGCCGCGAGAGCCATTTTCAGGTGGTGGATGCAGCGAGGATCCCGGACGGCGGCCTTTACGCATCCCAGTGGATCGGACACTTCCGCTACGTGATCCCGGTCGCCGGCGGAGAGAGATACACGGTGAAGCTCCATTTTCGGGAATCCTATTTCGGTGGCCAAGACGGCGGGGGCGGACTAGTGGGCAGCCGCATATTCGACGTTTGGTGCAACGGAGCCGTGATTTTGAAGCATTTCGATATCCTTCAGGAGGCGAAGTCCGCTCCTCTCACAAAAGCCTTTTTTCACATCGAGCCCACCGGACAGGACAAGATCGAGATCAACTTTGTGCCTGTGGTCAACTACCCTTCGCTGAACGCCATCGAGGTCGTTGCGGAATAGGCCATTTCGCCCTCCTCGCAGTCGCTCGTTGGCGCTCATTACCCGCGAACTCCGCCACGCGCAGTCGAATACGAAGATGAAAAGGAACCTTATTCGGAAACCGGGGACAGACGGGAAGTTCCCCGCTTTTCTGCGAGCGGGGGCAAGGGATTGCCACCCCTCACCACACTGCGTTAGATGGTGCGGAACATTAACGACTACAATACGGAGAAGACGAGTCATCACCCGACAAAATATCAGAAAACGTCCCGTCTGTCCCCGGTTTCCTGTCCCCGGTTTCCGTCCCCGGTTTCCCCGGTTTCCCCCGGTTTCCGTCAGCGCTATCATCTTCTTCATCGGCGTCGCCTGCCTATTTCTCTATAAGATCGACACAGAGACTGGCGCCAAAATGGCGCACGACTTGGCGGAGCGCCGGAAAGGCTACGCATCTTGAAGACGTGTGGCCCGCGAGAGATCGGTCCGCGTCTGAGGTAACTTCTTGAAGTGAATGGTCGGGGCGAGAGGATTTGAACCTTCGGCCTGTCCCTCGCCAAAACTCCATGCGGCGCTGAAAATGCTGAATCTCAATGGATGACCTTCGCAAAATGGCGTTTCCCCCGACTGAATGAGTGCCCTTGTATGCGCGGCGGAAAAAGTGCGCCATTTCAGAAACATAGGTGTCCGCGAATATCTCGGGGAGATCGCAACTTCAGAATGTTCGCGAACCCCTACGCCGCTCTTTAATAACGGTGGTGTAGGCCTGTGCCTCGTCAAAACTCCATCCGGCCCTGATAATGCCGAACTTCAATAAATGAGCCATCGCAAAACGGCGCCTCCCGTGGCTCAATTGGGGCCTTTGTGTGCACTGCGGAGGCGGTGCGCCATTTCAGAAACGCGGGGCTGCGCGCCAACCTCAGGGAGGTCGCAACCCCAGAATGTTCGCGAACCCCTACGCCGCTCTTTCGTAGCGGTGATGCAGCCCACCGAGCCTCGGAAGAGAGAGGATCCGACCGTGACTCATCGAGCGGACTCTCTTTCCTGGCGTTTCTTTATCGAGGCCCATGTGCGTTCGGTCCTCGTGGTAGTAGCGGACATACTCGAACAGCAGGCGTTTTAGATGGGCCTCATTGAATGCGATCACATCGTCTAGCAGATCTTGACGACAACTCTTGATCCAACGCTCGGCTACCCCGTTCTGCCAGGGGCTTTCAAACGAAGTTCGCACCGGACGCATGCCCAAAGAACGTACCGCCAAGCCGACTTCAAATCCATACTTGGAATCGCGGTCGAAGATCAGGAACCTTGGAGCAGACTGGAACGGGAACGCCTCGCGCAACTGTTGAACGATCCAAGCGCTCGTGGGATGTCGTGTGACATTGAAGTGCAGGATGCGACGCCGATCATGGCTGATGACAAAGAAACAGTAGAGCACGCCGAAAGTGATCATGGGGACTGTGAAGAAATCCATCGCCGCAATCGCTTCCCGGTGATTTCTCAGGAAGGCGAGCCAGCGCTTGGCGGGCTCGGGATCTCTCGGCGCGCGCTTCATCCATCGCGAGATCGTTCTTTCGGAAACGTCGAACCCGAGCATCAAGAGTTCTCCGTGAATGCGCGGTGCACCCCATGTCGGATTCTCAGAAACCATGCGAAAGATCAAATCTCGCACCTCTTTCGAGATTCGCTTCCTTCCGACTGCTTGGCGTGCCCCGGAAATCGCCCTCCAATAGAGCGCAAATCCAGCCCGATGCCACCGAACCACTGTCTCCGGGCTGACGACAATGAGGGCTTGCTTCCAACCAGACCAAAATCGGTGCGCCAAAATCCAGAAGAACTTATCGAGGACGTTCAGCCTGGGTCTTGGGTGTTTCCGCTTGAGAATGGAGAGCTGCTGCCGGAGAGCGAGATTCTCCAGAAGCAGGCTGCGGCGATCACGAAAAGAACGAAGAAACGCACTCAGTAGCAATCGAATGGTCTGCACCATATGTGAGTGCTATCGTAAGCCGGCTGTGGAAGGCAACGTTCTATGTTGTTGATTTCAAACGCGGCCAGTGTTTTGGCGAGGCACAGGACCCAAATGGACTCAACTTCGAGTCCTGCCTAAAGCAGTGTTGTCGTAAATAATTGGAATAAGGGGATTAAGTGGTCGGGGCGAAAGGATTTGAACCTTCGGCCTCCTGGTCCCGAACCAGGCGCGCTACCAGGCTGCGCTACGCCCCGACCGCGGAGTGCTCGGCGAAGGAGATACGCCGACGTTGCTGAGCTAGCAGAATAGCACAGCCGCAGAGGGCCATCCAGAGCTAGTGCGCCGGCGTGCGCATCGGAGGTTGTTGCTGTTTCTCCATGTCGCGCTAGCGATCTTCATCAACTTCAACTTCGCTGATACGCGTGAATAATCCAATTCATCGCGGCACGCAAAAGATGTCGTAGTGGGGCCAATTCATGAGGTCGCGTGGCTCAATCCGCTGGCCGAGGTAGTGCGTGTCGTCGTCCATGTGGTGGATTGCGTAATCGAGATCGGCAATCAGACGAAAAAGGCGCTCGCGCTGCGGCGCGGTGCTGGCCTTGAACACCTCGGCGCGCAGAAATGGCCGCGTCTGCGCGATCACGCCGGTGAGCGTGGAAAGCACGGTAGCGTCGTAGCCTTCGGCGTCCACCTTAATGTAGCGAATTCTGGGAACCAGGTCGGCGTACTCACGGGCCAGCACCGCCGCAAGATTGCGGCCGCGGACGCGCAGCGCGAACGCGTGGCCGTGTTTCCATCGGCTGATGCCTTCGTGTAAGCCGCCATTGCAAAAGCCGGAATCTGAATACTCGAATTCAAATTCGCCGCCCTCCGGCGTGGCGGCAAACATCAGGGGCACGATCCGCGTTTTCGATGCGTTGAGCTGCGAATTCTTTTCAAGGATGGGGAATACATATGGGTTCGGCTCAAGCGCCAGCACCGTTCCCGAAGCGCCAACGGCCAACGCCATCGGCAGCGTGGAATCGCCGGTGTGCGCGCCGATATCGATTGCTACATCGTCCGGCGAGAGAAACTCGCGCAGCGCGTCCACAGATTCCTGCCGGATGGTTTTGGCAGACTCTCGCGGATGGAGCCACTGGGCGTACTGAATGTTGCCGTCGGCCGGCAAGCGGAACGTCCGAACCTCGAATCCATAGCTCCGAGGTTTCGGACGAAGGCCCAACAAATAGAGCCATTCTTTAGCTTTCATGCCAGTTTCACAGTCGTTTCCGGCAATCCTGGGCTGCGCATACAAACAAACGCCGCACCCCGAAGCCGCATCTTACTATGAGAGGGCTTGCGATTAGCGGTTTGCCGGGTGGCGGGCAGATGGTACCTGCCAATAGAGGCCAAGTAACTTTTTGGGCGGTGAAACGTCTAATGGCATGTAATGATAGAAGCGCCAAAGGGTTCGACAGCTCTTCGATAAGCAGGGGCAGATCCCGCAAGCAGCGACGATCATTCCGATTTCTCGAGTTCATCTCAAGCGCATACGCGGAGGCAACACGTACATGAGCGACAAAGTGATTGCAATAAGGCGGCCGATGGCGGCCATCGCGTTGGTCCTGGCATTGGCACTGGGAGGAGCGACGGCGTGGTTCATCGCCGCGGGCGGCCACACGGCGCTCGGGGCGGGTCGCAGCGTAACGCTGAAGGTGGCAGACGATTCCAGTCCCGCAGCGACGCGTGTTTCGTTCGCGGAGGGTTTTGCGGCCATCGTGCAACCGAATTTGCCGGCGGTCGTGAATATCTCGACCTCCAAGATGGTCAAGAATCCGCAGTTGCAGAATCCGTTCGAGAACGACCCATTCTTCCAGCAGTTCTTCGGCCATCAGTTTGGCGGGCAACAGGCCCCGGAGCAGCAACAGCCGAAGCAGCAGCGCGAAATGAGCCTGGGCTCCGGCGTGATCGTCAGCCCGGACGGCTATATCCTCACGAACAATCACGTGATTGACGGCGCCAGCGACATCAAGGTCTCTCTGAAGGACAAGCGCGAATTCAAAGCTCAATTGATCGGCGCGGACCCCAAGAGCGACCTTGCAGTGCTGAAGATTCCCGCAACGGATTTGACGGCGATCACGTTCGGAGATTCTGCGAAGACGCAGGTGGGTGACTTCGTGCTGGCGATTGGCGATCCCTTCGGCGTCGGCGAGACGGTGACGATGGGCATCGTCAGCGCGACCGGGCGAAACAGTTTAGACATCGAGGAAGGCGGTTACGAGGACTTTATCCAAACCGACGCGGCGATCAATCCGGGCAATTCCGGCGGAGCGCTGATTAACGTCCGTGGAGAGCTAGTCGGCATCAACACCGCCATCCTTACCGGCAATGAAGGTGGAGGCAACGAGGGCGTGGGATTTGCAATCCCGGTAGATATGGCGCGCGGGATTATGCAGCAGATTTTGAAGAACGGCAAAGTGACGCGCGGCTATCTGGGAATCATGATTCAAGAAGTCACGCCGGACGTGGCCAAGGCCTTCGGCCTGCCGTCTTCTGAGGGCGCACTCGTCGGAGACGTTAAGGCCGGAGGTCCCGCGTCCAAAGCGGGCATGCAGAGAGGCGATGTGATTCTGACGCTCAACGGCCAGCCGGTCGAGGATTCGCGCAGCTTGCGACTGCATATCGCGAGCATGGCGCCCGGACAGACCGTGCAGCTCGGGGTCCAACGAAACCAGACCAAACTGTCGCTAAGCGTCACACTCGCGGAACTTCCTGAGACGCCTGAGGCTGCTTCCGCTCCGGGCGCGGAGTCAGCGCCCAGCGCCGTTGCGGGCGTCGATGTGGATACGCTCACTTCGGACATCGCGGGACAGCTCGGCTTGCCGGCCGAAACCCACGGCGTGGTCGTGACGCAAGTGGATCCCTCGAGTGCGGCCGCGGAAACGGGCTTGCAGCGCGGTGACGTGATTCAGGAAGTGAACCGGACACCAGTCGCAAGCGTCGACCAATACACCCGCGCGGTGAAGGCGGCGAACGGGCAGCAACTGTTGTTGCTCATCAATCGCGCCGGAACCACGCACTACGTTGTAATCCCAGCCGAATAGCAACGCGGCCAGAAGCGTATCGCTCCGGCGCGGGGGAAATCCTCCTCCGCGCCGGATTTTTTTGCCCCGCGCCGATTGTGGAAGCTGCACAGAAACTCAGAGCACCAGGTGCGATTGCCTCGCGGACTACTTCGCTTCGACCTCGTAAAGGACGCTTCCGTGGGGCGGGAGGGAAACGCTGATGCGATCCTGGCTGCCTAGATCTTTGTGCGTCCAAAGGTCGCGCACCTGCTCGTGCTCCGCGGGGATTCCGATGTCCGGCCAGCTCAAATCAGCGGACTCGGTGGAGTCGCCGATGTTGAAAATCGCGACGTATTTTGCGGTTCCTCCGGGGGCGTCCGCGATCCAGGCGATGGTGTCGCCTTGGCGATAAGACTGATGTCCGCCGGTGCTCTGCTGATCGACTGCCAGGACCTCGGGATTTGTAATCAACGCCAGCGTGAAGGCGTCGTTGCTGGGCAAATCTCCACCAAACATCAGGGGAGAGCGGAAGATGGACCACAGGGTCATCACGGTCTGCTGCTCATCGTGTGTGAAGAGGCTCGATCGATCGTCTCCGCGTTCGGCGCGAATGCCGATACGGCCCAGCGGCAGCATATCGGCATCGGGCCAATGTCCCGGTTGCGAATAGGATTCCCAATTGTTCGTGATATCGAATTGGCGTTTCAGCGCTGGCCAGTTGTCCCAGAAATCATTCGAGATGCGCCACAACTGCGCGGTCGATGCTAGAAAATCGCCGTACTCCGGAAGCGCGGGGCCTGGAGAGAGACTGAGGACAATGGGGCGCCCGGTCTTTATGAGAGCTTCGTGCAACGCCAGAATTTCCGCCGCGCGCGCCGGAGTGTTCATGTCGTCGGCCTTGATGTAGTCGGTGCCCCACGACGCGTACAGTTCCGCGATCGAATCGTAGTAAGCCTGCGCGCCGGGTTTCGACATATCCACGCCATACGTATCCTCCATGCCTTCCCACTTGCATACGTTCACTTTGTCTGCGATATCGGCGGCATGGTACGTAGTGCCCTTGATGGGCAAGTTCCGTTCAACCGCTTCGCGCGGAATTCCGCGCATGATGTGGAAACCGAATTTCAAACCCTTGCTGTGAACGTAGGCCGCGAGCGGCGCAAATCCCTGTCCATTGGCCGCGGAGGGGAAACGGTTGGGCGCAGGAACGAATCGGCCGAATTCATCGACCGTCACGTTGCCCCCGGGAATGTAACCGTGCGCCTGCGTGTTCGGCGCGTACCACTCAATATCGACAATCACGTATTGCCAGCCAAACTTCAGCAGGTGCTCGGCCATGTAATCCGCGTTGGCTTTCACCTCATCCTCGCGAACCGTCGGCCCGTAGGAATCCCAACTGTTCCAACCCATCGGAGGGGTCGACGCAAGCGAGCCGTCAGCGGGATTTGTGACCACTCCGGCGCCACCAGCCGGCAAAATCACAGCGACGGCCAGCGCGATGAGCAGACAGGGGATGGCTGTCTTCAAGATCGAATATCTGGTTCGGATGGAGCCGGAAGCGAAGCGCATGGCTTGCAACTTATCACGATCGCACGCATCTTGCGATCGCCGTGCCCGCAAAGCTATGGGCGCGCGGGCATCAAGCTGTTGATGGGGATCGTCACGGAGCCGGTGGCGCCGGTTTGTTCATCGCAATCCGCAAAGCGAATACTTGCGGCTCCGGGGAGCAACGGCGTCTCGAATTGAAGGTCAAAGCCGGATTTTTCCCACGCGTCTCGATCGGCGTCGGTTAGATGGACCGTGGCAGTACGAGTTTCGGCTTTGAGCAAAGTGTTTTTGGCGTCCCACTGCGCGATCAAGAGATCGAGCGCGGCATTCCAATGGTCGGCGTCGTGGACAAGCGCGATGGCTTGCGAGTCGATGCGGATGCGCACGTGGACGGTCGGGAGTCCGGGCGAGCCAGCCCGCGTTGCCACGACCGTCATGCCGATCGTCGTCGAATCCACTGGGCTGTCTAGAGCCGCCCGCAACAGCGCTTGGCGTTTGATGGGAGTGGGCGGCGCGTCAGGGATGGCGAAATATCCGCGGCGGTAGCGCACGTCCAGGCCCGGCCGGTTGACCTTGATTTTGATGTCGCGGAACATCCCGTTCCATTGGCCGTGGTCGGGATAGTAGCCGAGGACGTAGGTGACGCGCCCATCGTCCAGCGCTTTGCGAATCGAGCCAGCTATGTCGTTGGTGTTCTGGAAAGCGCGCCCTCCGGTGCGCTTGGCTAGTTCGCTCATCGTGTCGGTACTCGTCACGTCCAGCGTCGGGGTAGGCGGCATCGCCCCGCGGCGGGTGGCCTGCGCCACCGGAGGACTACGCAGGCTTGCGTCCACGTTCGCGTTTGGCGGCGTCAGGGCGCGCGCGTCCACGGGATAAACCGCCACGTTGGCGTTGTCCAGCGCTTCCACCGCGGCCTGCAATTGATCGACGTACGATTCCTGATTCGATTGATTGAGCAAGCCGGCGGGGTTGGAAGGCGCGGGCGCGGCCCCGCCCGCCCCGGCAAAAGCAGCCGAAGGCGTGTTCGCCATCTGCCCCATATTGATTTCCAGCGGAAACGCCGATGAGATCCAAATTAGATTCTTGCGCCCAGGAAGCCGGCTGACATAATCCGCAATTGCCGTAAGTGCTTCCGCGGTCTCGATCGCGCGGTCCCGGTTGTAGAAATCGGAAGTGACTTGATTCATTCCGTCGATGAATTGGTCGAGGAGGTCGTCGCCGGTGTCCGATGGGCCCTCGCCAGTCTGCTGGGCGTGTCCGGATTCCGCCGACATCGATTTGCGCACGGCGTCTAGCAGAGCTTGCTGGTCGCTCGTGAAGTCCTGAAGCACGACCAGCTTGTTGGATAATCCAAAGATTGCGACGCGGTCCGCAGGTTGGAGCTGCCGGATGAATTTTATGATTTGCTGGCGCGCGTACGCCAAATCCACAATATGCGTGTTCAGCGCGTCGATCAGCACGACGGTGACGCTGGTCGGAATGTCGGCCTCTTCTTCGAAGCGGTTGGTGAAAGTGCTCTTGGGCATGGGCGCGGCTGTAGCGGGAGTCAGGTGCGTCGCCTGCATCGAAAAGATGCTGATCGACTGCGGCCTGCCCTCGTCCAGCAGCGTGAAATCATCCTTGGTGAGATCGGTGACGGGATCGCCGTGCTTGTCCTTCACTACGACGTCAATCTGTACCAGGTGCGTTGAGACGCGAATAGCCGGGCGCTGCGCGGGTGTGGCAGCGGCGGCGCGTTGCGCGGGACCAGCAGGCGCGCTGGGCGCGGGAGCTTGGCCGATCGCGGAGGGGGCGAGGGCGAGAGCCAGCACGAGCGCAGGCGCCTGATAAATCAGGCGGAGCGCCCAATGCGGGAACTGGCGTAGACCTAGAGAAACCATTTGCGCACGGCAGGTCGTCGGTCAATATACATTCGCGTCGGCTCGCAGGCGACCTGCGCGAGAACGTCAATCAGCGCACATCGCCACGGCGGAACTTCGACCACAAGGTCGAAAGCTGCGACACGAGATTGTAACAAATGACCGAGAGAGCGCCAGACGCTCTCAATATGAGAAAATGCTTGCGAGTTTAGGATTTCCGAAAACGACCTTGTGTTCGATGCCGGAGCTTCCGTAGTAGGCGTTGGCGTCGGAGAAATGGAGTGCAACGGTGAAGAAAAAGGTAAAGCGAGCGGAAAAAAAGAGGAGCGGCGGGAGAAATGACGATTTGGCGTTGCGCGAGCACGTTGTCAAGCTATTGAAAGGAGGGCAGGCGCACGTGGACTTCGCAGGCGCGATCGCCGATTTTCCCGCGGATAAGCGCAGCGTTCGCGCGGAGAACCTGCCGCATACGGCCTGGCAATTGCTCGAACACCTGCGCATCGCGCAATGGGACATCTTGGAATTCAGCCGGGATGCCAAGCACGTTTCGCCGGATTTTCCGGAAGGCTATTGGCCGAAGACAGCCGAGGCTCCGGATGAAGCGGCTTGGGACGCGAGCGTTGCTTCTTTCCAACGCGATTTGCAGGAGACGATCAAACTCGTCACGAACCCGAAGACGGATCTACTCGCGAAAATTCCGCACGGCAAGGGTCAGACGATTTTGCGAGAGGCATTACTCGCCGCGGATCACAACGCCTACCATTTGGCCCAGTTGGTGGATCTAAGGCGAGCGCTCGGAATCTGGCCGGAATCGTAGAGACAATCGATAATCAACAGTGCTGAAGCACAAAGAAAAAGGCCCCCGGCATCGCCGGGGGCCTTTTGATTTTGAATTGTGAGTTGAGAGATTAATCGCCGGCGACTGGTGCTTCTTCGACTTGGGCGTCGGCCGCCGTCTTTTCGGACGCGTGGCCATTTCCGTTACCGTTGCCATTGGGCTTGG